>CAZMZJ010000001.1:0-94383 GCA_964570825.1 uncultured Lachnospiraceae bacterium
CTCCTTGACTTTAATTATCGTCAAGGGTGTGCGCTTTTATTATACTACTTCAGGTTGGCTTTATTGCACAATAATACTAAGCTTAAGTTGTACAATTATACAAACTTTCAAAAACCACTGGATTTTCTGTGAGGAATTGCTATGCACAATTGTTATATAGGGCAGAAGTCAAAAAAATAAAACATAAGATGGAAAAATTTCATTAAAAAGTATTCAAAAGAATTATCGCTGGTTCTGTTGATTTGCATGCTCTCCTGTTTCATGTCGATTTACACCTTTGCACTGGAAATTAAACCATTATGGACAAACATTAATTCTATGTCTACAACAATAACATTCAACGGTAGCTCAAGCTATGTCAGGGGCATTGCGACAAGGCAGACGGGGGTAACAAGCATGGAGAGTACGGTTACACTTTATAAGTATGTGAGCAGCCAGTGGGTTTATATTGATCAATGGTTTGGAAGTTCAACAGGTAACTCACTGGTTATTACCGGTTATTTTTCCTGTATCAGCGGTGTAAAGTATAAAGCTGTATTTGAATTGACAGCATACAGCGATACCATCGTGGAATCTGAAACTCAGACCACATACAAGACTTGTCCTTGACATTTACTTATATGAAATGTTTATGATATATACTCAGACGTGAGTTATATATAAAGTTACAATTAATCCGAAGTGAGCGAAAGATGTCAGTAAGTAGCTTAGGATTAAATGCAGTGGGGAAGAGCCTAAAGAAATAAAACACTGTTCACAGCACTGCGAACATTGTTCTTTTTACCACAAAACGCTGATGTAAAATGCCGGATAGCATCAGAGTTCCGAATTTCCGGTAAATAAAGAAAGGAATAAAGAAGAAGAAAAAATCAAAGAAGCTTTTTTGCGCTATTGTTATTTTAGCCCTTGTATCCGTTTTTGTTATGCAAATTTCTGCAGCGACCTCAAGTGATTCAGGATTTTTTTCTGACGGCGTTTCGGCAAACGCATATTTGAATGTACATAGTTCAACATACAGAATGTATGGTGAGACAACACGATCCGCTTGTTCTGACAGTATTTACATATATGTTGCTGTCACGTTTAATGAATACAATCCTAGTTTATCCGAAACATATTACAAATATAATGAAGGTGCCAATTATACAACTGCCTGGGTTACCGGACAGGGCTATAATCCCGACACTGTTGATGGCATTCATATCGTTTACAGGAAACTCGATTACTGGATTGGCGGTACTTTTGTAGATTTTACATAAATATTCTAGGTACTACGCAGCCATTGGCTGCGTAGTACCTAGAATTAAACAATATACATATTTTATATGAAGAACGAGGGAGAAATGAGTTTCAAAAAAGTATTATTAATATGTGTTGTTATGTTACTGCTTTCCTCATGTTCAAAGGAAAATTTGGCGAATCCATCTAATACATTTGAGCAAGAGAACGGTGTGGTATTGGATTTCTCTTATTCAGAATCCGATGATAATGTTATACTATATAACGCCTATAATAGCACTAATATTTTTCAATATGAAGATGGCTATATTTATTTCAATAAAAGCGGACCTTTCGGCTCGACTTCATCAACATTGATGCGGTACAATGTCAGTACGGGTAATATTACATCTATCTGTCCTGATCCATTATGTAAACATGATTCACCGGATTGTCCTCTTTATGGTCTTATAGGTGCTTTTATAATTAGTAAAAACATTATATACTTTAATTGTAGATATAATTATTTGGTTCGAAAGAGTGATGGTGCGCCAGATTATTATAAAAAATTTTGTGGTTTTGTTTCATATGATATAGAAAACAATAAACGTACAGTGCTTGAGGAATATGAAGATACAATAATTTCTGGACGCCCATTTGATATTTTTATTAATAACTATCATTACTACTATAGAAATATATATGATGAAAAATCTAATAATTATAAGATTACTATATGCAGAAGAAATTTGATAACAAATGAAGTTATAATGCTTGATGATATAAGTTTACAAGATGTAACTACAATAATGCTCTTCACATTGAATAATAGAATTTACTTTTCTGACGGTTGTTCCATATTCTCTACGAATTATGATGGTAATGATTATCAGACGCTGCTAAACGGTAAATTTGATATCGCATATACAGACGGTCAGTATATTTATTATCGTTCGAAATTGAATGATACATCACAGTTTTCACAGAGTAAAGATGTCTATACAGTTCACCGTGTGGATTTTAATGGGAAAAATGATATTGATCTTAATCTATGTACAAAGAATTTTGCAGTAACAGGAAAATATATATATTATATAGCGTATGACGAAGAGATAATAGGTAAAAACGGTATTAAAGGTCGTTCTGGTGAAAATATTGTCCTGTCTGGCAGCGAAATTCGTCGTTGTAATCACGACGGCAGCGATAATATATGCGTTTTCCGTTTTGATGGTGATATGGTGAATTACCGGTTGTCGGTTTTTCCGTTAACAGTTATCGGCAATTATATATATTCGAGTTATGAAAAATGGACTGACATTAATGGTGATGGAATATTTGTTGAGGGTGAGCTTTACAATAGCACTGACCGAAAAACATATAATATTATGAGAATAGATGTAAATTCGGGGGATGTATATTATATTAAAGCACCAATTGGATAATTTCAGCCGAAAGAAAGTTTATCAGTTTGAAATACATAAGTAATGTTTTATCGATAATATAAATAAATTCGGAGAAGCTTCTGACGCGAAGCTTCTCCGAAAGTGTTATTTAATTATCAGTCGTCAACGTAAGGCAGAAGAGCAACCTGACGGGCGCGTTTGATTGCGGTGTTAAGCTCTCTCTGGTGCTTCGCGCATGTTCCCGATATTCTGCGGGGAAGTATCTTGCCGCGCTCGCTGATGAATTTGCGGAGCTTTGCGGTATCCTTGTAGTCGATGTATTCTGCCTTATCAGCGCAGAAAACACATACCTTTTTTTTCTTGCGAAGAGTGTTTAAGCGGTAATCGCGCGTTTCCTGTTTATCCATTATAATTATCCAATCCTTTCATGAAAGTCTTGCTGCCGTCAAAAGGGCAGGTCATCGTCCGTCTTTATTTCCTCAAACTTCGGAGCCGTAGCGGCCGGAGTGGAGAATGACGGCACATTATATGCGTCGGGCGTATATTGAGCTCCTGACGCGGCGCCGCCGTCCTGGCGGCTGTCAACAAATGTGATATCATCCGCTATGATATCTGTGGCATAATGCTTGGCGCCCTGCTGGTCTGTCCACGTGCGGTTCTGTATAGAGCCGACTACGCAGATTGATGAGCCTTTTTTGAAATATCTCGATACAAATTCAGCTGTCGAGCGCCACGCTGTGATATTGAAAAAATCAGCCTGCGGCTGTCCGGCGTCCTTGGACTGGAATCTGCGGTTTACTGCGATACTGAATGTGACGACCGGGATTCCGCTCTGCGTCTGCTTCAGTTCGGGATCGGCTGTGAGCCTTCCACCCAGAATTACTTTGTTCAGATTGAAGTTCGCCATTAAAACGCCTCCTTGAATATTCTTGACTTGCCTGTCACTCGGCTTTGGGCTCTTCAGCTGAAGTGGTTTCCTGAGGCTCAGCCGCGGCTTCTTCGCCGGCGGGAGCCGTTTCAGCTGCCGGAGCTGCAACCTTGGCGCGCTTTGCGGCAGCGTCAAAATCAAGCTTGATTGTCAGCGAACGGATTATTGATTCGTTGATGTTCAAAAGACGTTCGAGTTCGTTGGGGAATGCCGGTTCAGACTTGAAGGTTGCAACGGCATAATAGCCCTCCTTCATGTCGTTGATGGTATAAGCAAGACGGCGCCTGCCCCACTTTGCGACATCGATAAGCTGCGCGTTGTCGGCGATCAAGGCTGTGAATTTGTCCACTATCGCTGCGATGGCGTCGTCAGAAAGAGACGCTTTGACGATGAACAGACTTTCGTAAGAATTGATTACCTTATCCATGTTTTTACCTCCCTATGGACTTTAAGACCGGCGGCATATAGTATATTGAATTTACCGTCGGTAGAGAGACGGGCATTATTAAAACCCGTACAGAGTGTTATTATACCATATATTATCACAAGTGTCAAGTCCGGTGTTTAATATTTTTCATTATGACTGAATAATATTGTTTTTTCCTGTAATTTATGCTATCATTGAAATATATAATTGATGATTGTTTCGCACGCTTTTTCAGCTTTAAGCATTTAAGTGTTTAAGCGTTTAAGTATTCAGGCGTTTAAGCGGCAGAATAACCGCATTGCATAATGAAACGGCAGCGCATATCAGGAGGTAACGCATAATGTCATCGGCGGTGAAAAAGAATCATAAGCGGCGCTGCAACCGCGGCTGCGCCGTGTTTATAATTATTTTAATCGTCTTGGCTGTTACGGCGGCCCTTTCTTTCAAAGAAGTACGGTCAATATTGGGCTCCTTTTTTACCGTCGCCACACCGCAAGACGGGCAGCTCCCGGCAGGCGGCAGCGGAAATATTGAGGTGCATATCATCGACGTCGGTCAGGGCGACAGCATACTTGTTGTGACCTCCGGCGGAAATATGCTGATTGACGCAGGCCCGAACAGCGCCGAAGACAACCTCAAAAATTACCTGACCGGAAATAATATCTCCTCGTTCGAATACGCGGTTTTCACCCACCCGCACGAAGACCATATTGGCGGCGCAGATATGATCATGACCGGATTTACGGTAAGCAACGTTATTCTTCCCGGATGCACCTCTTCGACGCAGACCTATGCGCGCATGATGGATGCAATCGAAAAATCCGGCGCAAATGTTATAACCGCTGTGGCAGGCTCGGAATGCGTTCTCGGTTCGGTAACAGCGTCAATACTCGCGCCTGTATCCGAAACGTACAGCAATATAAACAACTACAGCGTAGTTATAAAACTCACCTATGGCGAAACCTCGTTTTTACTGACGGGGGATGCCGAAAAGGAGTCGGAAGCGGAAATATTGGCAAAATTCAGCGCAAATTTCTTAAAATGTGATGTGCTGAAAGTCGGGCACCACGGTTCGGACACAGCTACGACGCTTGCATTTCTGAAGGCCGTCGCGCCAAAGCTCGCCGCAATTTCATGCGGGGCCGGCAACAGCTACGGACATCCGCACGGAATTACTCTGTCGCGCCTTTCAAACGAGGGAGTAACGGTTTACCGGACTGACGAACATGGGACAATAGTATTTATTTCCGACGGAAAAAAAGTATTTGTGAAGGATGATTAAATGGTTAGAATTAAATATATGCGTACCACAGGTTGAATTTATTTTTATGCGAGGAACAAATGATAATCAGAAAAGCCGAGAAAAACGACATTAAGGCCGCCCGCCTTCTTTACAACCGCATAGCAAATGAGCCGGGAATTTATTATAAACCGCTCACCGAAGAAAATTTCGACCGGATATTTGCCGCTCCGGAGCGTTACACCGTCTGCGCTTTTACCGGAGACAGCATAGCCGGATTCGCTGCCGGAACGGCCCAAAGCGAATGCCAATGCGCTTATATTACATACGTCGGGGTGGCTCAGGAGCACCGCGGCACAGGCGTCGGCACAGCTCTTGTCCGCGAGCTTGAAAAAATGCTTGCGGGACACGGCGGTGTAAATAAAATCGAAATTGTTTTCCGCAATCCGGCGATGCTTCCGTGGTTTATACCCGGCGGAAACGGAGCCGACCACCCCTGCGCGCCCGGCGTCGACATACAGTCAGCGGCACATGCTTTTTTCATTAAAAACGGATACGCCGACTGGTGCCTGCAGAACTCATATTTCTTGAATCTTTCAGAATATGCCGAACCGTCGGATATAGCGCAAAAGCGAAAGGCGCTGCTCGATTCAGGCATTGAGATAACTCTTTATGACCCGCTGCATCACCACGGGCTTGCCGAATTGTTCGACGACATACGCAATCCGGGCTGGAAACAGAACGTGCTGGCAAACACAGACAAGCCGATAATAGTTGCCGCCGATAAAAACGCGGGCGGTCTTGTATGCGGCTACACCGGACCGCTCAGCATAGATCCGAGCGGCAGAGGCGGTTTCTGCGGGATCGGAACGCTGAACGCCTACCGCGGCAGGGGCATCGGCAAGGTCGTTTTCTGCGAGATGTGCCGCCGGCACACACTTGGCGGCGCAAAATTCATGTCGCTCTACACCGGCGACACAAACCCGGCGCGCAATATTTACGAAACGGCAGGCTTCAAAATTGTCCGCAGCTGGGCGAATATGCGCAAAGAGATAAGCAGCGGCAGGTAAAACGTATTACAAGCTTTCATACACCCGCGTCCCGGCGTATTATAAAGCGATACAGCCCCGCGGCGCGCTTGTTATATTTTACAAATTGAATCAGGAGATATTTATGAGAAATATTCTGATAACAGGGGGGTCGCGTGGCATCGGAGCCGAATGCGTGCGCGCGTTTTCGTCGGCCGGCGACAGGGTCGCGTTCATTTATAGAAAAAGCGCTGACGCCGCGGCATCGCTTGAAAAGGAAACCGGCGCCGTCGCGATTCAGGCCGATATATCCGATCCCGCTCAAGCCGAGGCGGCGGTCGGGCGTGCGGCGGAGCTTCTTGGCACGGCATGCTGCGCCGGGGGGATAGACGTTCTTGTGAACAACGCGGGTATTTCCAATATCGGTCTCTTCACCGAACTCACAAACAGCGGCTGGAACGACCTGTGCGGCACAAACCTGTCGGGTACGATATATGTCACCCGCGCGGCGGCGCAGCACATGATCAGGCAGCACAGCGGCCGGATAATTAACATCGGCTCGGTTTGGGGGCGTTCGGGAGCGTCCTGCGAGGTCGCATACTCCGCTGTCAAGTCAGCGCTGAGAGGCTTCACGCGCGCTCTCGCAAAGGAACTCGGCCCCTCCGGCATTACAGTCAACTGCGTTGAACCGGGTGTTATTGACACGGATATGAATTCCTCGCTTTCCGATGCAACGCTCGAAGAGCTGATAAGCAACACCCCGCTTTTACGGATCGGAAAGCCTTATGATGTCGCCGCCGCAGTCTTATTCCTCGCCTCGGAGAACGCCTCTTTCATTACCGCACAGATTATCGGCGTGGACGGAGGCTTCGGAGTGTGAGCTGCGGCGCGGCATCGTTAAAACCTCCGTCAGGGAAAAGAAAGCCGGAAATTACTTTCGCCAACCGGATAAAAACAGCCGCGATATTGACTTATTTTATGCAATATGCTAAAATAGAATTAGATATCCGATGTTTTTAAGCTAAGGGCCGCCGCGCTTTGCGGAAAACGGTTCCGGCATTATGTCTGCCCGTGCGGCTGACTTTTGCTGAAACAACTTCCGTCAGGACTCGCAAGAGTTCTGTTTTTATATATGAAAGGTCGGTAATTCGCCAGTGCATGAAAAAAGAACCGTATTGCTTGAAAAAATGAAGGAGTCGGTTCATTCCGTGCTCCCAATAACTCTGATAATTATTGCCATCTGCTTTACCATTGTACCCGTTTCGACCGATGCTATGCTCTCTTTCCTCATCGGCGCCCTGATGCTGATAGCCGGAATGGGGCTGTTCACGCTCGGCGCCGAAAACGCCATGATACCCTTGGGAAATGCGACCGGAACATGGATGACAAAAACACGGCGCCTGTGGATTATTTTCCCGCTGTCGTTTATTCTGGGCGCGGCGGTTACGATAGCCGAGCCGGATCTTCAGGTTCTTGCTTCGAATGTGCCGCATATTGACAGAAGCCTTTTGATTGTCACGGTGGCGGCGGGAGTGGGGTTCTTCCTCCTCGTCGCCATGCTCAGAATATTTTTTGGTCTGAAGCTCAAATTGCTGCTGACTGTGCTGTATTCGGCGGTGTTCATCCTCGCGTTTATGTCAAACAGGGATTTTTTGAGCATAGCCTTCGATTCGGGCGGAGTCACCACGGGTCCTATGACGGTGCCGTTTATTATGGCTCTCGGCGTGGGCGTCGCAATGCTGCGCAGCGACAGAAACGCGGCGGCCGACAGCTTCGGCCTCATCGCGCTCTGCTCGGTAGGCCCGATTCTCACAGTCCTTATACTCGGCTTCATTTTCAACGGCAACGGAGCCGCGTCTCAGAACATTATTAAATCCTATGAGGACACCATTGCCATAAGCTCGTCGTATATTGCGGAGATACCAGAATATCTAATCGAGGTAGCCAAAGCGCTTTCTCCGATTTTTCTGTTTTTTTTGATATTTCAGGTGGCTGTGCTAAGGCTTAAACGCAATTATTTCTTACGCATGCTGGCGGGTATTGTATATACATATGTCGGCCTGGTCCTTTTCCTGACAGGCGTTAACGTCGGTTTTTCGCCGCTCGGCACGCTTCTCGGCGGAGAGCTGTCAAGAGGAAATCTGCGCTTTCTGCTTATCCCCGTTGCAATGCTGATGGGCTGGTACACAATATCCGCAGAACCCGCAGTACAGGTGCTGAACAGGCAGGTTGAGGATATTACAAACGGAGCAATATCGGCAAAAGCTATGGGACTCAGCCTTTCCATCGGCGTGTCGTGCGCGATGGGCCTTTCAATGCTCAGGATACTTACACGAGCTTCTATACTCTGGTTCCTTGTTCCCGGATATGCGGCGTCGCTTCTTCTTATGCCGTTCGTATCCGATATTTTCACTTCAATCGCATTTGACTCTGGCGGCGTGGCGTCGGGCCCCATGACGGCGGCGTTTATGCTTCCTTTCGCAATCGGCGCAAGCGCGGCGTCAGGCGGGAATATTATGACCGATGCGTTCGGACTGGTCGCCATGGTAGCCATGATGCCTCTTATTACTATTCAGATAATGGGCGTGATATACAGGGTCAAGCTTAACAAGGCTCAGCGCGAGGCGGTTGTCTGCGGCGACAGCGGCATCGAAGTCATCGATCTCTGGGAGGGAAAGGCATGGAATTGAATTTGCTGATTGCGGTCACGGACCGGAAAAAAGCGAAGGACTACAGCACGATGATGCACAAGCACGGCATCTCGACAATTCTTACCGTAACCGGCCGCGGTACGGCGTCGCGCGATATGCTTGGCATACTCGGCCTTAAGGCCTCTGACAAAACACTGCTGTTTGCCGCCGCAGACCGCGCAATGACCTCTTTCGTTTTCAGGGACGCAAGGCGGAAGCTTTATATTGATATACCGGGGAACGGAATCATGGCCGCAATCCCGATAAGATGCATCGGAGGTATAAAAACATTGAACTACCTTACAAACGAAAAAAATGTCGACAGCTCGGTTCCAAAGCTGAAATTTGACAAGGAAATGATATTCGTGATAATCAACAGCGGTTACTCGGACGAGATAATGGATGCAGCAAGACATGCCGGCGCCGGCGGGGGAACCGTTATCGACGCAAAGGGAACCGGAGCAAAATTCGCCGGAAGGTTTTTCGGCATGACGATTGCCGAGGACAAACAGATTGTGCTAATAGTCGCAAGCTCGAAGAAAAGGTCAGCCATCATCAACGAAATAATGGAAAAATGCGGGCCGGGCACAAAACCCGGGGCCGTCGCTTTTTCGCTCCCGGCAACACAGATCGCGGGGCTGCGGCTCGACGATGGAAAAGGGGAAGAAGCATAAACACGGGCGCATGCACGCATGCAAAAGTATTAAAAGGAGCCTAAATATAGCGCTCCTTTTTTTATTTTATCTTACCGGGCATGCCGCGGTTAAATCGGATTAAGCGCGATATTGTCGAAAATTTTCGCCGGGCGTATTGACAAAACGGCTTTTTAGCGGTATATTTATTACAGTTATTTATAAACTTAATAACTGATATCGCTTCTTTAAGTCGGTGCGGGACGCCGACAAGGGGATTTATTGATCCGGCGAATAAATATGTTAATTTAATATTATTATTTAATTGCCGCTTTGATTCCAGTGGTGCGTTATACCTCCTTGTCTGCGTACGGGAGGTTTTTTTATGCGGTTTAAGGCGGAAATCCTTGACGGCGCCGCAATCGAGCGGGCGCTTGTAAGAGCTGCGCATGAGATAATCGAAAAAAATGTCATAATGGACAAGCTCTGCTTAATAGGCATCAGAACGCGCGGCATACCGCTCGCACGGCGCCTTGCCGAAAATATCAAGTCAATTACAGGCGTCAGCCTTCCAGTCGGTTCGCTTGACATAACGCTATACAGGGATGATCTGTCAAGAATTTCATATGCGCCAGCAGTCGGCGCGACCGATATCCCTTTTTCCGTGGAAGGTATGACGATTGTGCTTTGCGACGACGTCATATATACGGGGCGCACGGTAAGGGCCGCTATGGATGCTTTGATGGAAAAAGGACGTCCGGCGCGTATCCAGCTTTTCGAGCTCATCGACCGCGGTCACCGTGAACTGCCCATAAGACCCGATTTCGTCGGAAAGAACGTCCCGACTTCAAAAAACGAGGTCATCATGGTGCGTCTTCCCGAAACTGACGGCGAAATGGGCGTGAAATTATATGAAGGCAGCAATAAATAAAATACAAAGGAGACTATTCAATGCTTAAGGAAAAAACAATCGGTTACCTGCCAGACGAAAAACCTCCGATATGGAAACTTTTTCTGTACGCGATTCAACAGGTTATCGTCATGTTCCCGGCGACCGTCGCAGTCGCTCTCATAACGGGTTTCCAGGTGTCAACCACTATTTTCGCCAGCGGACTTGCCACAATTTGCTTCATAATGATTACCGGCAGGAAAATTCCGCTCTATTACGGCTCAAGCTTTGCTTATCTCACCGCTATCGCCGGCCTTGTGACAAGCAACTCCATTATGGAAAAACTTTCGCCTGCGGCTTATGCACAGGTTGAAGCGTGGAAGGCAGGTACTGTTGCAACGCTTCCGACAGAAGCCATTCAGTACGCTCAGTTCGGTATCGTTATGTCGGGCCTTGTTTCCATCGCGGCAGGCCTTCTTGTAAAATTCAGCGGACCCAGGGCGGTTGAAAAAATTCTCCCCCCCACAATTACAGGCCCTGTCGCTATGATTATCGGCCTTACCCTTGCCGGAGGCGCACTCAAGGATATGTACGCGACTTCGGCTACATATACCGGCGGAACAGGACTTGTACTGCTGGTTTCCATGACTACCCTTCTTTCGACAATTATTTTCTCAAGATACCTCAAGGGCTTCCTCGGACAGCTCCCTCTGCTGCTCGGAGCATGTGTCGGATGCCTTACAGCATTTGTTATTTTCCTTGCAAACGGAAGCACAAACGCTTACAATCTGTTTGACCAGATGACAATAGATTCCCTCGTTTCCGCGTCGACATGGAAGCTCGGCAGCGGCAGCATTTTCGCTCTGCCGGCGTTTTCAATCCCGAAGGTTTCGCTCGAGGCCGTTGCCGCGATAATGCCTATTGCCATTGCCACAATTCCGGAGTCCACGGCTCATATCTACCAGCTGGATATATATGTCAACAATGTCGCCAAGAAAAAAGGCAAGGGCAGGTATGACCTTGTCAGCAAGCTTGACCGCAACCTCATCGGCGACGGCATCGGCGATATGATAACCGGCTTCATAGGCGGTCCCGCGGGAACAAACTATGGCGAAAACATATCTACAATGGCTATCACAAAGGTTTTCTCGGTACCCGTCCTTATCGCCGCATCGGTCATTGCTATGGTAGTTGCATGCTTTACGCCTTTGGTTCAGGCTATTTATGCAATACCAAACGCTGTCATAGGCGGGCTTGAGGTTTATCTGTTCGGAGCTATCGCCGCGCAGGGCATCGCAATTCTTATAGACAAAAAGGCCGATATGTTCTCGGCAAAGAATATTGCAGTTATCGCAACCATCATGATAATCGGCATCGGCGGTAACTATGCTTTCGGCGGCAATATTCCGTGCCCCGGACTTTCCGGCGGCATCCCCTGCATAGCGGGCGCTGCTGTATTCGGAATTTTGCTTAACCTTATTCTCAGCATAGGCGAAAAGAAAAACGCCGATGTAGAACAGAAGGACGAATCAGACGAATAAAGGGCGTTTCCCTTACTCGGAGGCGCGGCAGATCATCCGCCGCGCCTTTTATTTTCAACCCTCGGTTGACTTAAATCTGCATAAATGATATAATATCATCTATCATCATTGCCCGGCAAATTTAACAGTATTTACTGAAGGAAGTATCATATGAAAAATATTCCGGACGCTTTCCTTACAACGCCGATTGTGTATGTTGTCCGCAACACTTATCAGATCATGGTTCCGGTGTCATGCGAGACGGTTATGTGGGCTGAGGTCGGCGGTAAATATTATTACGACGATTCGAACGGCATTCTGCGCTCAGACGTCACTACTCACAGAATATCGGTGCCTGCATCAGTCCTCGACCGCGAAAAAAAATATAAAATCCTATTCAGAAGAATAAAGGAGAGAAAGCCTTATTTCACCGACGCGGGGGAGGTCGAGGAATATGTATCGTCCTTCCGGCCTGTTACCGGCGGCACGGTTAGGATGTACCATATTGCCGACGCGCACAACCGTGTGGAGGAGCCTGTTGCCGCAGGAAAGTTTTTCGGCGACGGGCTTGACGTGCTGATTCTAAACGGGGATATACCGAATCACAGCGGAGAAATTCAGAATTTCACTGCGATTCACAACATAGCTTCGCAGCTCACAAACGGGGAGATTCCTGTTATATTTTCACGCGGGAATCACGATATGCGCGGTATATACGCCGAAAAAATCGCCGAACACACGCCGACCGACAACGGAAAATCATATTATTCCTTCCGCCTCGGACATATTTGGGGAATTGTTCTCGACTGCGGGGAGGATAAGCCCGACGAAAACGCCGAATACGGGCATACTATCTGCTGCGAGGACTTCAGACGCCGGGAGACCGAATATTTAAGGTCGGTTATAGCGGATAGCAAGAACGAATATGAGGCTGACGGAGTCGAACACAGGATTGTCATTGTGCATAACCCATTCACGCAGATATTCAATGCGCCTTTCGATATTGAAAAGGAGACATATACGCTCTGGGCGCGTCTTTTACGGGATTATGTCAAACCTGAGATTATGATATGCGGGCACGTCCATAAATGCTACATAAGCAATATCGGCAGCGAAAGGGACAATATCGGGCAGCCGTGTCCCGTCGTGGCGGCTTCAAGACCGCAGAAAAACGCTCCTTTCTTCGGCGGAGCGTTCACGCTTTATCCCGATCGCTGCAACGTGAAGTTTACCGGAAGCGACGGCAGCGTTGCGGAAGATGTTGATATTATGTACTGACGTCACAAAACGAATGTGATGCCGCAAAAATAGCGGGTAAATTATGATTTGTGACAACTTAAAGATTATTGAAAATGTTAAAAGGAGAACATAATATGCCGCTGATTTATTGCAGAAATTTGTCGCTGGGATACGAGGGCAGGACAATTGTCAGCGGCCTTGATTTTGAAGTAAATCAGGGGGATTATCTCGCCGTGATCGGTGAGAACGGTTCCGGCAAAAGCACATTGATGAAGGTCGTTCTCGGAATTGAAAAGCCGGAGTCCGGGACTATAATCTATGGCGACGGCCTAAAGAAAAACGAAATAGGTTTTCTTCCGCAGCAGCCTGAAATACTCAACGGATTCAATGAAAAGGTTGCAAAAGTGGTGCTGTCGGGATGTCTTAACAGGCACAGATACGGTGTGTTTTTTACTAAAAAAGACAGGCAGGACGCCGCGGACAACATGAGAAGACTCGGAATTACGGAAATTCAAAACCGGAATTTCAGGGAGCTGTCCGGCGGGCAGAAGCAGCGCGTTATGCTTGCAAGAGCGCTGTGCGCCACGAAAAAGCTGCTTGTTCTCGACGAGCCGGCGGCGGGGCTCGACTCAATCGTAACAAGGGATTTTTACGATATTATCGCAGGACTCAACAGGGAAGAGAAAATTACGGTTGTAATGATAACAGGCGACAGGTCTACGGCGCTTCGCTATTCTTCCCATATTCTTTATATCAATCACGAAAAGCCGTTTTTCGGGACAAAAAACGAATACCTGACTTTTATATCCGGGATCTCCAAGACAACTACCTGAATAAAAATAAAGCACATACTTCCAAAATAAACGGAAGTATGTGCTTTTTATTATTTTGATATAAATTTTTTGAAAAGTTCTATCAGTCCGTACGCGCTTTCCTCATCGGAGGCCTCCGCAAATATGCGGAGAAGGGCTTCCGTCCCCGAAAAGCGGCAGATAATAAATGAGTCATCTTCAAACGTTACCTTGCAGCCGTCTTCATAGGATACTTTCTTTATTCTGCGCGCGCCGAAATCCGGCAGAAGACGCCTGACCATTATTAGGTCGGTGATCCGTGAGCGGTCGGCCGGGTCAAACCGGCTGTTGTCTTCAACCATGACAAAATGTCCGTATTTTTCCGTCAGATCGTCAATCAGCTCTGACGGCGACTTGCCTGTGCTGCATATCATCTCCACAAAAAGTGATGCGGCATAGATGGAGTCTTTTCCGAATATGTGACCTCTGACAGTGAGCCCGCCAGATGATTCGCCGCCGAGAACCGCGTCGTGTTCGTCAATAGCCGCGGAAATATATTTGAAGCCCACGGGCACTTCATAACATTTCTCACCGAAAGATGCGGCAATTCTGTCAAGCATATGCGTGGTCGCCACGTTGCGGACTACCGGCCCGCGCCAGCCCTTCTGCTCGTGAAGATAATAGTAGAGCAGGCAGAGAACTTCGTTTGCGTTGATATAGCGGCCATTTGAGTCTATGATCCCTATTCTGTCGCCGTCGCCGTCAAAAGCTATGCCGAGATCGTAGCGGCCGTTTATGACGCTGTCCTTGAAGTCGGAGAGACTTTTTCCGGTCGGAACCGGATCGCGCCCGCCAAAATAGGCGTCCTTTTCGCCGCCTATGAGGTCGACGGTGCAGCGGGCGGTATAAAGAATTGTCATAAGCGGATATGTCCCGGAGCCGTGCATCGGGTTGAAGAGCACGCGCAGGTCGCGTTCGCGAATTGCGGCAAGATCAAGCTTCGACAATATGCTGTCGATAAAGCCGTTAAAGGGGTGCTTCATATATCTTACCATGCCGGATGTGACGCATTCATCAAACGACAAAACGCTTATGTCCGAGGCGTTTATGGCAGAAATGATTTTCTCAAGCTTTTCGGTCACCTCGACAGGCGCGTCGCGCCCCTCGCGCACTATAAGCTTGATTCCGTTATAAAAGGAAGGATTATGGCTTGCGGTTATCTCGATCCCGTAATGAAGATCCATGTCCTTTACAAGGAACATTATAAGCGGGGTCGGCGCGCTGCGCCTTAAAAAAAGCACTTTTATTCCGTTTGAGGAAAACACCTCGGCCGCCCATTTTGCAGCGGCGTCAGAGAGGAAACGACGGTCATACCCGATGACAATAGGCTTGCCGGCAGTATTTTCAAGCTTCGCAAGCCGGCATATTCCCTCGGCCACGCGTATTACATTCTCACGCGTGAAGTTTTCACCAATGATTGCGCGCCATCCGCCCGTGCCGAATTTGATTTCATGCGGATCGGCGTGATTATTTGCCATAGTACGCCTCCTTGTCGCAGACAAGCGTAACGTCATTGTGCAGGTTCAATAGCGTCACGGGACACTTTGTGTTTATTTTTCCTTCGAGCAGTCTTGAAATCGGCTCATGCTTTACGGCCCCGTTCGCCAGTACAAGAATTTTTTTCGCCGAGAGAATTGTCTTCATTCCCATGGTAAGAGCTCTCTTGGGCATTTCGTCGGCCGAACGGAAAAACCTTGAGTTCGCCTCGAGTGTGAGTTTGGATAGCTTTGTTATATGCGTAAGCGGGTAAAGATCATCGTCCGGCTCGTTGAAACCGATGTGCCCGTTAGGTCCGATACCGATAACCTGAAGGTCTACACCGCCGTGAGCCGCTATCTTTTTCTCGTATTCGGCGCATTCCTTTTCGGGTTCCTGGGCGCTGCCGTCGGGTATGAATGTCGATTTTTTATCTATATTCACTCTGTCGAAAAGATGCTTATCCATAAAATAACGGTAGCTCTGGGGATCGTCTGATTTGATAGGATAGTATTCGTCAAGGTTGAAGGTGGTGACGCCTGAAAAATCGCACTTTCCCTCAGAGCAGAGTTTAGAGAGGCAATCGTACATTCCCTCGGGGGTTGAACCGGTCGCAAGGCCGAGATTCACACGCTTGCCTGATACGGCGCCTGCAACAATGTCGGCGGCAGTCTCAGACATTTCTTTATAAGTATCGCAAATAATAATTTTCATTTCAAAATTCCTGTCTTTCTTATACAATTCTATTGATTTTTACAAAATCACTGATATAATTAAATCATGTTCGAAATCAAATGTAAATATAAAATCGGACACACAATATTTGAAATAAGACATTGTTGCCAAATAATACCTGAACAGCCCGCGCGTTGTTCGGTTTCATTATCAAATCGAAACGGGCCGCGGAGCAAATGTTTGTCTTAATTTGAAGACAGTGCATTCAATAATACGAACCGCCGAAACGGCATTGAGGCAGGGAGATTTTATGAAAAGATGGATACCGTGCAACGTGATCCGGCCCGTTGAAATAAAGGCCCTTTATACCGCTTTCAAGATAACCTTCGACAGCAAGTTTTCATTTGCGGGGGAATCCCATAATTTTTATGAGCTTATCTGTGTCATCGGCGGCACGATAGGGATAGCGTCGAATATGGATGTTTACAAGGTGGCCGCAGGCAACATGGTCATTCATAAACCTATGGAATTTCATCGCATATGGTCAGAGGACCAGACCTCACCGACGATTATCATTATTTCTTTTGACGCCGACATAACGCCTGTTATCCCGGGCACTGTCTACAGCCTGACAAGCGACGAGTCAGACGCATATGAAGAAATATTCAATCTAATACAAAGCAGCTGCGAAATCAGCGCAAGAAGAGTCACAGGGATACTGCCCGACCGTCATGCCGAGCTTGAAACCGCAGTCAATAATCTTGAAAATCTGCTGCTTAAGGTTTTATTGGCAAACGGCAGGCATTTTATCGAAACGAGCAGCGCAGAATACGCCATCAAGTACCGCGATATTATGAGGTATCTGATTGAGAACGTCAATATTCAGCTCAGCATCAGCGATGTGGCGCGAGAGTGTGGAATGAGCGCATCCGGAGCAAAACAAATATTCCATAAATACACCGGCCAGGGAATTATGCATTATTTCCGTGACCTTAAAGCCAAGGAAGCGATTACACTGCTGAACAGCGGTCTCAGCGTCAAGGAAACATCCCTGCGGCTTGGGTTTACAGACCAGAATTATTTCAGCACCTTTTTCAAAAAAGTCACCGGCAAAAGCCCGAGGTCCTACATATCTGGAGCCTGAGCGTACAGATACAAAAATAGTCGAAAAAAGAACAGACCGGCAGCAATTTTCAGCTGTCGGTCTGTTTTATCAGTCGAGTGTCGTCGATAAGAATGTGATGCTGCCGGACACCGAGTATCTGCCGGCCCCGGCGGGAATCAGCCAGCTGTCTCCGGCTTTGATGTTATAATCCGCGCCTCCGCAGGTGATTTTTCCGCCTCCCACGAGCGCGAGCAGCGAAACAAAGCTTCCGGCGCCGGCGCAAAAATCAAGCGAGCCGGATAAATCGTATCTATGAACCTTGAAATATGCGCAGTGGGCAAGCAAAGTGACGTCATCAAGCTCGCATGCCGACGCTTCGGAAAAGCGGATATCGGAAATCTGTTTATCCGTGAACGGCCTTACAACGTCAAGCGCCTTTTTTATATGAAGCTCGCGCAGGCTGCCGTTCGCGTCGCGCCGGTTGTAATCGTACACACGGTAGGTGAGGTCGCAGTTCTGCTGAATCTCGGCGATGAAAATTCCTTTGCCGATAGCGTGAATAAGTCCCGCGGGGATAAAAAACACGTCGTTCGGCTTTACTTTGACATGATTCAGCACTTCCTCAAGCCTGCCTTCTTCAAAAGCCTTCCTGAATTCCTCTTTGCCGCACCCGTCCGCAAAACCGTATATTATTTCCGCTCCGGGTTCGGCGTCTATCACGTACCACATCTCGGTTTTCCCGGAATCGTTCTCAACTTTTGTGGCGTATTCGTTATCGGGGTGTACCTGAACGGATAGCCTGTCGGCAGCGTCAATGAACTTGATTAAAAGCGGAAAACGTCCGCCGTCATATGACGGAGATATTGTGGCTGCTCCGGCTTTTTCTATATAGTCCCTGATCGTCATGCCCTTGCAGATACCGTTTTCTATTCTGCACATCTGCTTTTCGCGCACGGAAAGCTCCCACGTTTCTCCAGTCTTATCACCCGCGCCGGCTTTCCCAAAAACATCGCGCAGACGGGATCCGCCCCATATCATATTCACCGGAACACAGCTGAGCTTCAACGGATACAGATAATTCATCGTTATATCCTTTCTCCGGATATATTTATTAAACAATTTTACTCTATAAACTGAAAAGTCTCTTTTGTCTGCCCGACAAAAGAGACTTTTTTGTGGTGGAGACAATTGGAATCGAACCAATGACCCCATGCATGTCAAGCATGTACTCTAACCAGCTGAGCTATGCCTCCGCGCGAAGTGTATTATATCATATCGCCTTTGATATTGCAACACTTTTTTTGAAAAAAGTAAAAAAATTTCTGATTTTATTTATGTTATTGTGTTTGAATGGTAAAAATGTTATAATAATATCCGGATTTACGGCAATGGTTAAATTAAAATGACAGATTGTTAAGCAGGAGCGGTTTTTTTATAATGGATATTAAAACAAAAATTACAGCGGGCGATATAATGATTACTGCTGTTATTGTCGCGGCCGCCGTTTTTCTGTTTATTATTCCGCTCCTTTATGGCAGTGAGCCGGCTTATGTTGTAATAACTGTTCAAAACGGCGGGACAACCCGCTTCAGCCTCTATGAAAACCGTGAATTAACAGTCAGTTCAAACGGAATTACGCTTCTTGTCGTTATCGAAAACGCACAGGTGTATGTCAAAAGCTCGGATTGCCCGGACAAGGTTTGCGTCCATACCGGACGCATAAGCAGGAGCGGACAGTCGATTATCTGCGCGCCTGCCGGGGTCGTGATAAGCGTGGAAGGAGGCGGCGCGGATGCAGACCATATCGCGGGCTGAAGCCAAAAAAGCAGTCGCCCTCATAACGAGGGACGCTATGCTGATATCTTCAGCGCTGCTGCTTTCATATGTTGAAAGCTTTGTTCCGGTTAATCTGATAATACCGCTGCCCGGCTTTAAGTTCGGATTCGCAAACATTGTTGTTATGTTTGCATTTTTCGCTTTTTCCGCGGCAGACGCGGTTTTCGTCTCGGCGGCAAGGGTCATAATAGCAGCGCTGCTTTTCGGCAGCCCGGTATCATTTTTATTTTCCATGGCAGGAGCTTTTTTATCTCTTCTTGGTATGTTTATAATAAAATGCACCGTAAAAAAAGCGTTCAGCTTCTGGGGGATTTCCGTAATCAGCGCGGCGCTGCACAACGCCGGACAGCTGGCAGCGGCGTCGGCATTGTTTGGCTCGGCGGTATTATCTTATTTTCCCGCGCTGCTGCTTGCGTCGGCGGTATTCGGAAGCGTTTCCGGCATAATCTTAAATCTGCTCTGGCCAAGGCTCAAGCCTGTCTGCGGAAGGATGGTTAAGTAAATTGAAAAAAATTGCTGCTGTTATTTTGCTGCTTGCCGCATTGATGCCTGCGATTTTGCTTGCGTCCTGCGCCGGGAAAATTTACGAAACTCATACAGTATGGTCAATGGATACGGCCATTACCATCAAAATTGACGCAAAATCCGGCGAAAAAAACGAATTGTTTTTGAATTGTGACAGGATACTTGCTTCGCTTGACGGCGTTTTGTCGAGAACAAACGCAGAAAGCGATATCAGCAGAATCAACTCCGGCTCGGGTCAGATAACTATTTCTGATGACACCGCCTATGTTATCCGAAAAGCGCTTGAAATCTCGGATATCACCGGCGGCAGTTTTGACATCACAGTGCTTCCTTACATTTTAATGTGGGAGGAATGCGGCGATAAAAACACTCTGCCGGACAAAGAGTATATCTTGAGCATTTCCGGCCTTGTAAATTATAATTATATCTCTCTTTCCGGCAACGTTCTGACAAAGCTTAACGACGGTACGAAGATTGACCTTGGCGGAATCGGAAAGGGTTACGCCGCGGACCGCATTCTCGATTACCTCAAAAATTCCGGCGTTTCATACGGGATAATATCTTTCGGAAGCAATGTGGCTGTTTTCGGAGAAAAACCGGACGGCAGCGACTTCAAAATCGGTATTAAAAATCCGTCGGACACATCGGGTGTAGTCGGGTATGTTTACATGAAATCCGGCGTTCTGTCGGTGTCGGGCGATTATGAAAGATATGTGGAAATAAACGGAGAAAAATATCACCACATAATAAATCCGTATGACGGCTATCCGGCGTCAAACGGCCTGCACAGCGTTGCGGTTGTCTGCGATTCAGGAGCCGTGGCCGACGCGCTCTCAACGGCTCTTTTCGTCATGGGAAAAGAAAAGGCTATTGAGCTTTACAACTCGGGGAAAATCAAGTTTGAAGCAGTATTTATCGGCGACGACGGAGTCTCGTTCACGGAAGGTCTTGCCGGAAAATTCGAACCGGCATCCGATAAAAATTGACAACTGACGTTTTTTGTTATATAATAAATAAATAATTCATTTCACAAAATCATAACAATCCCGGAGAACAAATGACAGAAACAAAAATGTACGGCGGCGTTGAGGAATATATTGCGCTTGTAAGACAGCTGAATGAACAGAGAACAGCAATGTCGGGAAACAAGCTTAAGGCTTTTATCCAGACTTTCGGCTGCCAGCAGAACGAAGCCGACAGCGAGAAGCTTGCCGGAATGGCTGTTGCGATGGGATACGAACCGGCCGGCACACCTGACGGAGCATCCCTTATAATAGTGAACACCTGCGCGATACGTCAGCACGCCGAGGAGAAGGCGCTCTCGGTCATCGGGCAGTTCAAGCATATTAAAAGCCGCGACCCGTCGGTTTTAATTGCCGTCTGCGGCTGCATGGTTTCTCAGGAGCACAGAAAAAGCGAAATAAAACACAGCTACCCTTATGTGGATATCGTATTCGGAACCTCATCGATACACCGTCTCCCAGAGCTTGTTTTTAAGAGGCTCTCCGGCGGCGGACGGCTTTTCTGCCCTGAGGAAAGCCGGACATGTATCGCTGAAAATATTCCGGTAAAACGCGAATCTCCTTTTCACGCATGGGTTTCCGTAATGTACGGCTGCAACAACTTCTGCTCCTACTGCATCGTTCCGTACGTACGGGGACGCGAAAGAAGCCGCAGGCCTCAGGACATACTAAAAGAAGTGCGAGAACTCGCAGCCAGCGGCTGCAAGGATATTACGCTGCTCGGACAGAATGTAAATTCATACGGAAAAGACCTCGGCACAGGCTATGATTTCGCAGATCTTATCAGGGATATATCGGATATCGAAGGCGATTTTTGCCTGAGGTTCATGACAAGCCATCCAAAGGACGCTACGCAAAAGCTGATTGACGCCCTCGCCGCCTCCGGAAAAGCGGCGCATCACTTCCACCTGCCGCTTCAGTCGGGAAGCGACAGAATACTCAACGCGATGAACAGACATTACGACCGGGAAAAATATCTTTCGACAGTCGGCTATATGCGCAAGATGATTCCGGATATTGCGCTCACTACAGATATAATCGTCGGATTCCCCGGCGAGACCGATGAAGACTTCGAAGATACGCTCGATATGCTAAGAAAAGTCAGATTTGACATGATTTTTTCTTTTATCTATTCGCCGCGGAAAGGTACTCCCGCGGCTCTGATGGAAAATCAGATTCCCGAAGACGTAAAAAGCAGAAGATTCGCACGCCTGCTTGAAGTTCAAAACGCGATATCGGCGGAAATTAACGAAAAAATGCTCGATTCGGTCGTCCGGGTTCTATGCGACGGAGTGAGTAAAACAGACCCAAGCGTTATGAGCGGACGGACTGAAGGCAACAAAATCGTATTCTTCGAGGGAATCCCGGATGATGCCGGAAAATTCATAGATATTAAAATTGACCGCACAGAGGCGTTCGCGCTCTACGGTCACAAGAATTAAACAGAAAGATTGGTAAATAACATGGAAATCATGGAAGCAGCAACACTCCTCGGCACGACTATTAAGGAAAGTGAACTTTACCGTAAATTTGACGCCGCAAAAACAGCGTATGAAAACAACGTCAAAATCGCCGAGTATCTGCACGAATACGAGGCCGACAAAAAAACGCTTGAAAAAGCAGGTTCTATGGAAGATGTTGATTCACACCTTGTCGACACTCTTCAGGCAAGGCTTGACGAGCTTTACAAGCTGATAACAGAAGATCCGGTTTACGTAGCCTTTACGGAAGCGCAGACCGAGATCAATGCGCTGATGGAAATGGTCAACGACCAGATCACATTCGCGATAACCGGAAAGGCTCCCTGCAAACACGACTGCTCAAGCTGCGGGGGCAGCTGCCACCACTAATTCTTCTTTTCTCGGAGGACTCATTTATGACTCCGATGATGGAGCAATACTTCAAGATAAAAAATCAGTACAAGGACCATCTTCTTTTTTACCGTCTCGGAGATTTCTACGAGATGTTTTTTGACGACGCCGTGATCGGTTCGCGTGAGCTCGATCTGACTCTTACCGGACGTGACTGCGGAGAGGAAGAGCGCGCCCCGATGTGCGGCGTACCTTATCACAGCGCCGAAACATATATCGGCAAGCTGATCGAAAAAGGATATAAGGTCGCAATTTGCGAGCAAACTGAGGACCCGGCGCTCGCCAAAGGGTTGGTCGAACGGGAGGTCATAAGGATTATCACTCCCGGAACTCTGATAGAATCCGATCTGCTCGACTCAACTCAGAATAACTATATAGCGTCTGTCTGCGTCGGAACCGACGGAATCGGCGTCGCCTTCGCGGATATATCGACAGCTCAGGTTTATGCCACCGGCATTTCCGGAAAAGCCGGAGAGGCATCGCTTGTAAACGAAATCGGCGTCTACTCGCCGCGCGAAATCATTCTTAATGTCAGTGCGTCAAAGCTCGACAGGCTTTCGGAATATATTGCAAATCACAAAAATATAATGCTGAATGATAACCAGCCCTGGCGTTATGAATATGTGACGGCTGAAGAAAAGGTGCGCGCGCAATTCGGCGATACAATGCGGAATGAGGACTTTGCCGACCGCCCGATGATCAGCGCTCTCGGCGCACTTATTGGATATATTGCTGAAGTTCAGAAATCAGATATATCTTATATAAAGGATTTGACAATTTACGGCGACAGCCAGTATCTTGAGCTTGACATCAATACGCGCCGAAATCTTGAGCTTACCGAAACCATGCGCGGCAAGGAGAAAAAAGGCTCGCTTCTCTGGGTGCTCGACAACACGAAAACCTCGCCCGGAGCAAGAATGCTGAGAAAGTGGATAGAGCATCCGCTGCTCAATTCGAATTATATCGAAAAACGTCTTGGCGCGGTCGAAGAGCTTTACAGCGACTTCATGCTTCGCGAGGAAATCGGGGCGCTGCTCGCCAATGTCCTTGACCTTGAACGCCTGATAACAAAAATCGTCTACGGCACCGCAAACGCGCGCGACCTGCGTGCGGTAGCCTCCACAGTCAGCATTCTTCCGGAGTTACGGCGTCTTGTTGAAAAGTGCAAATCCGCAGAGCTGTCAAGAATTTACCGCGAACTTGACACCTTAGACGATATATACAAGGCAGTTGACGACGCGATATGTCTGGACCCTCCGTTTTCCGTCCGCGAGGGGGGGATAATCAAGGATGGCTATGACAAGGACGTTGACTATCTGCGGGGAGTCAAGAACGACGGCGGCGACTGGATCAAGAAAATCGCCGAGGAGGAGCGCGAAAAAACCGGCATAAAAACGCTCAAGATCGGTTACAACCATGTTTTCGGATATTACATCGAGGTTACAAAATCGCTAATATCGCAGGTTCCTGAGAGGTATATAAGAAAACAGACGCTTTCGAACTGCGAAAGATACATAACAGAAGAGCTGAAGGATATGGAGGCCACAATCCTCGGGGCGACCGACAAGCTTGCGGCACTCGAGTACGAGCTGTTCCAGAAAATCCGCTCGTTTGTGGCGGAGAACAGCTCAAGAATTCAGAAAACCGCCTCGCATATCGCCACACTCGACGCTTATTTAAGCCTTGCCGCGGCAGCGTCCAAGAACAGATACATACGCCCCGAAATAAACGATTCAGATGAAATTATCATTAAAGACGGCAGACACCCTGTGGTCGAGCAGTTCGTAAAGGACACATATTTCGTTCCCAACGACGCCGAGCTCAACACAAAAGACAAACGCCTTATGCTCATCACCGGACCAAATATGGCGGGGAAATCCACATATATGCGGCAGGTGGCGCTTATAACAATAATGGCTCAGATCGGTTCGTTCGTCCCGGCGTCAGAAGCAAAAATCGGCATTGTGGACAAGGTGTTTACGCGAGTTGGCGCGTCCGACGACCTCGCGTCGGGTCAGTCTACCTTCATGCTTGAGATGAACGAGGTCGCGTATATCCTTAAAAACGCCACCAAACGCAGCCTTATCATATATGACGAGGTCGGGCGCGGCACCTCGACGTTCGACGGGATGAGCATAGCGCGGGCAATCGCCGAATATACCTGCAGCAAAAAAATCGGAGCGAAAACTCTTTTCGCCACGCACTACCACGAGCTGACTTCGCTTGAGGGAGAGTGCGAGGGGGTTGTCAACTACAATATTGCCGCAAAAAAGCGCGGCGACAATATAACTTTCCTGCGCAAAATCGTCCGCGGCTCTACAGACGACAGCTACGGAATCGAAGTCGCAAAGCTCGCCGGAATACCGAACGAGGTTATCAAGCGCGCGCGGGAAGTGCTGACTGAAGTCGAGGCGGCTTCCAAGGCGGTTAAAAACGCCGTCGCAAAAGACAAGCCCGCCGAGGAAAAGGATGATTCGGTAATCAGCATAGAGGATATGATTAACTCGCAGGTAATCGAGGAGCTGAGGGGTACCGATATCAACACGCTTTCTCCTTACGAAGCCATGTCTTTGCTGTACAGCCTGCAGAAAAAATTGAAAATCTGATCAAACCGAAAGGAGGCTGCCGGATATGGGAAAAATAAATATACTGCCTTTTGCGGTCGCAAACCTGATAGCCGCCGGCGAGGTGGTGGAAAGGCCTGCGTCTGTTATCAAGGAGCTTATGGAAAACTCCATAGACTCTGGCGCAGACAGGATAACCGTTGAAATACAGAACGGCGGCGTTCTTTTTATGCGTGTTTCGGACAACGGCTGCGGCATCGAAAAAGACGACCTTGCTCTTGCGGTGAGACGCCACGCCACCAGTAAAATCAAGGACGCCGGCGACCTCGACGGCATTATTACGCTCGGTTTCCGTGGCGAGGCGCTGGCGGCTATCGCCGCGGTATCGGACCTTCGCATTATCTCGCGCGTACGCGGCGCCGATATCGGAGCGTCGATCGAGGTTTCGGGCGGAGACATACTCGGAGTAGCCGAACGCGGCTGCTCAGATGGAACGACGGTGATTGTTGAAAACCTTTTTTACAATGTTCCGGCAAGACGGAAGTTCTTGAAAAAGGACGTTACCGAAACGGCGGCTGTTAGTGCGGCAGTCGAAAAAATTGCGCTCTCACACCCCGAAATTGCCATACGCTTTATATCTGACGGCGTTGAAAAAATCAATACCGCGGGGGACGGCAAGCTGCTCAGCGCGATTTATGCGCTTTTCGGAAGGGAATTTGCAAAGGGTCTGCTCGAAATCCATTATGATTATGAAGGAATAGGCATAAACGGCTATATCGGGAGATCTGACAACGTCAAGCCTAACCGCAGCGGACAGAACTTTTTTATTAACGGACGTTATGTGCACAGCAAAACCGCTACGGCCGCGATAGAGCAGGCATATTGCTCGTATATGCCTCAGGAACGGTTTCCCGTATGCGTTATAAATATAAATATCAGCCCGAAAGCCGTCGACGTCAACGTCCATCCGGCAAAGCTCGAGGTAAAGTTTTCAAATGAAAAGCTGGTTTTTGAGGCGATTTATTATGCGGTGAAAAACACGCTTGAAAACAATGTCACACGTCCGGATATCGACCCGTCAAAATTCAGCCGTATGACGTACGATGAGTATAAAAAACTGTTTTCATATGGGCGGGCGACGCGGGAAGGGCTTGAAAGCAACAAAAGCACCGACCGCTGTGTTTATGGCAAGAGCGGAATGACAAGCTTACCTGAGGATCCGGCTTTATCGGAGCCTCGAAATAACGAAATGCCCAAAGCCGCTCAAAAAACCGAAAAATCCGCGACGGACGGCGCGCAGGATGCTGAAACAGAAAATGAAAATGAAAACAAGCAAGATGAAATAAAAATAAAGTGTGATAAACTGACATCCGAAAGCTATATAAACGAGTTTAGGACCTCCGATGACAATATAATTCCTGACGGCGGCGACGATATGCCGCCTGACGCACCTGATGCTGCAGAAGCGCAGCAGTCCGCGGCGGCGCCGGATCTGTTTGACAACCGCAGCCGTGCGGCCGAGAAAACAGAACAGGCTGGGGCAAAGCAGAATATATCAGACAGCAGACCGGCGCCGCAGGAACAGATTAAACAGTCCGGCATAAGTGTTCCGCAGTACAAAATTATCGGCGAGGTGTTCAATTCGTATGTGATTCTTGACATGGGTGAGAAGATGCTGCTGGTCGATAAGCATGCGGCGCACGAGCGGATTATTTTCGAAAATCTCAAGGCCGGAATGAAGGCTTCAGATGTTCCCGCACAAATACTGATGCTTCCGCTCGAGTTCATGCTGACAAGCGACGAGGTGATGGTTCTCGGTCAATACAAGGAAGAAATTGAGAAAACCGGTTTCCGTTTCGAAGCAGAAAGATATACTGTAAAAGTCACCTCCGTTCCGGATTCGATAGAGCTTTCCGCCGTGCGGGATATTTTCATGACAATAGCAGACCGGCTTAAAAATGACACAGGAACTGCCGGGCTGACTCGGGATATAATTTTTGAAAAGGCGCTTTATCAGGCGTCGTGCAAAGCCGCAATCAAGGCGGGCCGCGAATACGGTCCCGAACATATAAAATGGCTTATCGAAAAGCTTATGGAGATACCCGACATCACTTTCTGCCCGCACGGAAGACCTGTGGCGATGGAGATCAGCAAAGCCTCGCTTGACCGGCAGTTCGGGCGTACATAAAATATAGACGGAGAATTATTACTGATGTTTGAAATACTGACAACCGACGCACGGGCAAGAAGAGGTATTTTGCATACGGTGCACGGAGATATACAGACTCCTGTGTTCATGAATGTCGGCACGTGCGCCGCCATCAAGGGCGGCGTTTCGTCGCGTGAGCTTATTGACTTGAAATGCCAGGTGGAGCTGTCAAACACATATCATCTGCATCTGCGGCCGGGTGACCAGCTGATTCACGATATGGGCGGATTGCATAAGTTTATGAACTGGGAACGCCCGATACTGACGGACAGCGGCGGATTTCAGGTTTTCTCACTTGCGCCGCTGCGTAAAATCACCGAGGAGGGAGTTCATTTCGCTTCGCATATCGACGGGAAACGAATTTTCATGGGGCCTGAGGAGAGCATGAGAATACAGTCGAATCTGGCTTCGACAATCGCTATGGCGTTTGACGAATGCGTCGAAAACCCTTCGCCATACGACTATGTTAAGGTTTCATGTGAACGTACGGCACGCTGGCTGGCGCGCTGCAAGGCCGAAATGGACCGCCTTAACACGCTGCCTGAAACGATCAATAAAAATCAGCTGCTGTTCGGAATAAACCAGGGCGGGACATATGCGGATCTGCGAATCGAAAATATGAAGCAGATTGCCGAACTCGATCTCCCCGGATATGCAATAGGCGGCCTTGCGGTCGGCGAGAAAACCGAGGAAATGTACCGGATTATCGACGAGGTGGAACCGTATATGCCGAAAGATAAACCCAGATACCTGATGGGCGTCGGGACACCGGTCAATATTCTCGAGGCCGTTCATAGGGGCGTCGACTTTTTTGACTGCGTTATGCCAAGCCGCAACGCGCGCCACGGCAACCTGTTTACATGGAACGGCAAAATCAATCTGCTGAATGAAAAATACGCACGCGACCCGCGTCCGTTTGACGAGGGCTGCGGATGCCCGGCCTGCCGGAATTACAGCCGCTCTTACATCCGGCACCTTATAAAGGCAAAGGAAGCGCTCGGAATGCGGCTCGCGGTGGTTCATAACCTGTATTTTTACAACGAACTTATGCAGAAAATACGCGATGCTCTCGACGGCGGTTATTTTGAAAGCTTTTATGAAAAATACAGAGTGACGCTTGAGCAGCGCGCCGAAGACTGATGCTGCCGTCCGAATTGGGCAGCACTGCGGAAAAATAAAAGATGCAAGAACGAATATATCGGAGTGTTTTTTGAAAATGAACGTTTATCTTATAAGACACGGGCAGACCGAAGGCAATCTTCAGGGCTATCATCAGGGATGGGGAAACGTCGCGCTGACAGAAACAGGCGTCGCTCAGGCTGAGGAACTGCAGAAAAGTTTTGCCGGCAAGAAAATCGACCGGATAATCTCAAGCGACTTAAACAGAGCGCGCCAGACCTGTTCGATAATTTTCGGCGACAGGGAGAGCGGAACAATCGAATATGACGCAAGGCTCCGTGAAATCAACAACAGCGTCCTTGAAGGTAAAAAACGCGATGAGATGTACCGCATCTGGGGCAGGGATTACATCGAAAACTGCTACAAGCTCGATTTTTCAGCGTACGGAGGCGAGAGCGCGCAGTCTATGCTTGACAGAACGGCTGACTTTCTCAGAGATCTCGAAAAAGACATTTCTTCGGAAAACATCGCAGTCGTCACGCACGGAGGCACTATTCACGCCATCCTTTCGAATATACTTAAGATGCCGCTGTACACGCCTCTGCTCAGAATCGATAACTGCTCGGTAACAAAACTCAAGTTTAAGGACGGATTATGGTCGGTTTCGTATATAAATAAAACTGTGAAAAGGACAACCGAATGATGCTGACAAGATATCTGCTTGAAAGAGTCCTCTGCCGCGCAATGTCCACCGGCGCCGATTTCGCGGAAGTTTTTGCTGAACGTACTCTTTCGTCTTCGGTAGGCTACATGGACTCGAAAATCGAGTCCATGCGCGACAACACGATATCAGGCGCAGGAATCCGCGCGTTTCTCGGCGTGAAAACTGTTTTTGCTTCAACAACCGATATAACCGAAGAAGGGCTTATGCTGTGCGCCACGTCAGTTGCGGAAGCATTAGGGGACACATCGTCGTCACCGGAAATTGTGCTTGCCGAGCGTGTGTTCCCGAACATCCATCCTGTGCGAATTGTTCCTTCCGACTCATTTACAAAATTCAAAACAGACCTGCTGAAAGCCGGATGCGAAGCGGCGAAGGCATACGACAAGAGAATTATTCAGGTTCAGGGATCGATTACTTCCACCGACCGGAATATACTAATCGCAAACAGCGAGGGTCTTTATACGAAAGACCGCTCTGTGAGAACTCTAATATATATCGGTGCCGTAGCGTCAAACGGAAGCGAGAACCAGGCCGGCGGAATGTCGCGCGGAAGGCTTTCAGGCCTTGAGCTTTTCGAGGAACATCTGCCGGAGGACATCGGAAGGGAAGCCGCCGCCCAAGCGATTACAAATCTCGAAGCCGATTACTGCCGTGCCGGAAAAATGACTGTTGCGATTGAAAACGGTTTCGGCGGGGTCATATTTCACGAAGCCTGCGGACATTCTCTTGAAGCTACGTCGGTTGCTATCGGGACTTCGCAGATGGCCGGCAAGCTGGGACAGAAAATAGCAAACGAAAAGGTTACGGCCGTTGATGACGGTACTGTCCCCAACGCGTGGGGCTCGGTCAATATCGACGACGAAGGCAATCCGACGCGGCGCAACGTACTCATCGAAAACGGCGTGCTCAGAAACTACATGATAGACCGGCTCGGCTCGCGGCGCATGAATATGCCGATGACAGGCAACAGCCGCCGGCAGAATTACAGCTATGAGCCCACATCGCGTATGACAAACACGTTCATTCTCAACGGCCCGGATAAAAACAAGGATATAATCGAATCCATTGAATACGGTCTTTACGCCAAAAAATTAGGCGGAGGCTCTGTGAATCCGCTGACCGGCGCATTTAATTTCTCGGTTTGCGAGGGTTATATGATTAGGAACGGAAAAATATGCGAGGCAGTGCGGGGAGCGTCTCTTATCGGCACGGGCTCGCAGATACTTATGGATATCGATATGGTCGGGCAGAACCTTGAAACCGCTCAGGGAATGTGCGGCTCGTCAAGCGGCATAATACCGATAGAAGTAGGACAGCCGCTTATCCGGGTGTCGAGCATAACGGTAGGCGGAAGATAAAAGATATAAGATATAAGATAAAATTTTTGAAATCGTAACCCAACGCGTTTTTGCCGTCTGTACTGATCCGATGATTTTTTTATTTTAAGTTATAAGCCTCAAAAGAAGGCATGAGGATTAGCATAATGAATTTTGAAAAAATGCGAGACACTCTCGCTCAAGCCGCGGCAAAAGCCGGGATTGAAGAGTATGAAGTTTACTATAAATCCGTCCGAATGGTAAGCACCGAAACGCTGAAGGACGATATCAGCAATTTTTCATCAGGCGTGTCCGGAGGAATTTGCTTCCGCTGCATAGTTGACGGGAAAATGGGCTACGCCTCGACGGAGATTATGGAGCCGGACGAGATGCGCGAGCTTGTCAGCCGCGCGTCAAATAACGCTAAATATATCGAAAACCACGACGAAGCTATTATTTTCAAGGGTTCTGCACAATATGGGAGGAAAACCTCATGCCCCGCGATTTTTCCGGAAACCGGACTTATGAAGAAAAACGCTCTCGAGCTTCAGCGCAATACATATGCACAAAGCAAATTCGTGACCGACGGAACACAGTCTCAGATATTTGCTTTTGAAACCGAGACATATTTGTCAAACTCGCGGGGCTTGAACCTTCATAATGTCGCAGGAATGTCGGGCGGATATGTTAAAGCCGTCATAAAAGAGAACGGCGAGTCGTCCGAAGACTTTGAGTTTGCGCTTGGCCATGATCTTGAATCCCTGCTGCCTCTGTCAAAAGCGGCGGTCGATACCGCAAGAAGCAAAATCGGCGCCGGAGAGATACCGAGCGGCAGATATGATATCGTATTGAACGGCAGGCAGATGAGAAGCATCCTTTCGGCCTTTTCGCCGGTTTTTTCGGGCAAAAGAGCATACCTGGGCCTATCTCTCTTGGCCGGAAAGGAAAACACAGCTGTCGCCTCGGATTGCGTTACAATCACCGACGATCCGTTCGATCCTAACTGCCCCGTCCAGACCTTCTTTGACGCCGAAGGGGTTGCGGTGTACCGAAAAAGCGTTGTGGAAAAAGGCGTACTCAAAACCCTGCTTTACGACCTCGCCAATGCGAAAAGAGCCGGAGTTGAGAGTACGGCTAACGCAAGCAAGGGAAACTATGCCGATACGGTCGGCATAAGTCCTTACAGGTTCGGAATTGAACCGGGCGAATACAGCCTTGAAAAGCTGTTCGAAATTATGGGGAACGGCTTATATATTACGGAAGTCAAGGGACTGAACGCCGGCGCAAACGAAAAGTCGGGCGACTTTTCAATCGAAAGCGCGGGCTTTGAAGTCAAAAACGGCAAAATCATAAGACCGGTCAAGTCGTTCACTATTGCCGGCAACTTCTATGAACTGCTGAAAAATATATCGCATATCGGAAATAAAACTGAATACGGTATTCCGGGAGGATACACTGTTTTCGCTTCTCCCGCGGTTCTTGTCAGAAATATAAGCGCCGCAGGAAAATAATACTTGAAAAGCGCGAAATAATGTAGTATAATTGCTTGATTGTTAAAAGGAGTTTTAATGTTATGGATAATAAAGAAAAAACAATGGATAAAATAGTCGCACTGTGCAAGACCCGCGGCTTCATCTTCCCGGGCTCGGAAATATACGGCGGCCTCGCAAACTCGTGGGATTACGGCCCTCTCGGCGTCGAGCTGAAAAACAACGTTAAAAAAGCTTGGTGGAAAAAATTTGTACAGGAATGCAAATATAACGTTGGCCTTGACAGCGCCATAATTATGAATCCCGAAACCTGGGTCGCGTCGGGGCATGTCGGAGGCTTCTCGGATCCTCTTATGGACTGCAAGACCTGCAAAACACGCCACAGGGCAGATAAACTTATTGAAGAGTATGCTTTCGCAAACAGTCTTCCCGATAACCCCGCCGGCTGGTCAAACGAGAAGATGTTCGCTTACATCAAAGAGAAGGGAATCAAGTGCCCCGCCTGCGGCTCAAATGATTTTACGGAAATCAGAAAATTCAATCTTATGTTCAAAACTTATCAGGGCGTCACCGAGGATTCAAGCTCGGAGCTTTATCTGCGCCCAGAAACCGCGCAGGGTATTTTTGTTAACTTCAAAAATATCGCCCGTTCGACAAGAAAGAAGCTGCCGTTCGGCGTCTGCCAGATAGGCAAGTCTTTCAGAAACGAAATCACTCCCGGCAACTTCACCTTCCGCACCCGCGAGTTCGAACAGATGGAGCTTGAGTTTTTCTGCAAGCCGGGCACAGACCTCGATTGGTTCAAATACTGGAAGGATTACTGTGAAAAGTTTCTTCTCAACCTCGGCATGACGCGCGAGCATCTGCGCCTGCGCGACCACAGTAAAGAGGAGCTTTGCTTCTACTCAAAGGCAACCACAGATTTCGAATTCCTTTTCCCGTTCGGCTGGGGCGAGCTTTGGGGCGTCGCGGACAGAACTGACTACGACCTCTCGCAGCATATGAAGCACAGCGGCGAGTCGCTCGAATATTTCGATCCGGATGACAATTCAAAGTATGTTCCGTATGTTATCGAGCCGTCACTCGGCGCTGACCGCGTCGCGCTGGCGTTCCTCATTGACGCGTATGACGAAGAGGTAATCGACGCCGAAAAGAACGACGTGCGCGTAGTGCTTCATCTGCATCCCTTCCTGTCTCCGGTAAAGGCGGCAATCCTTCCGCTTTCAAAAAAGCTGTCCGAAAAAGCGGAGGCTATTGCAGACGAGCTTGCAAAGGACTTCATAGTCGAATTTGACGAAACCGGCTCGATAGGCAAAAGATACCGCCGCCAGGACGAAATCGGCACGCCACTGTGCGTCACATACGACTTCGATTCGGAAAACGACAACTGCGTTACAGTCCGCGACAGGGATACTATGGAGCAGGTCAGAATCCCGATAGCAGACCTTAAAGCATATATTACCGAAAAGCTTAAATATTGATCACAAAAAAAGAAAACAGCCGTAAAATACGGCTGCTTTCTTTATATATGATGCTTTGTCCGATAATCAAAAGCCGAGTCGCTCGTAAATCCGCACCTGCATTCCGCCGTTTTACGAAAACCTCTTAGTAATGTTTTCGTATGTCAGGCCGTATTTTTCGGCAATATCGCGTGCGTAGCTTCTGCCGTCGGGCTTTGCCCTGTAAATTTTGAAGGAGCGGCGCCCCTCGCCTTCGATTCCGGCGACAAGAGTGTCAATATATCCTCCTCCGTCTGCCCGCGCGCGGGCGTTGATTTCGTCAAGACGGGCGGACAGCTCGTGCAGATGTGTCGCGAAAAGGCAGCGGCAGCCTATGCGGCTGAATGCGGCGAGCACCTCTGAGGCGATGTAAGAGGCCTCATAAGCTCCGGTCGAGGAAAGTGATTCGTCAAGCAATACAAGGCTTAAAGGAGTAACCTTGTCAAATATGCCGCGCAGGCGGTCGCATTCTTCGCCGAACATTCCTTTGTCAATCGTATCGTCGGCGCCGGTTTTGAAATGCGTATAGACCGCGTCAGCGGGACTTATGCGGGCGCTTGCCGCCGGAATGTACATTCCAAGCTGCATCATCGCCTGGGCAAGCCCTATAGCGCAGGTTATGACCGATTTTCCGCCGCGGTTAGGCCCGGTCAATACATAAATGCGGGAGCGGTCGTCAAATTCTATGTCGTTATCGACGATTTCACCATCCGTCTTGAGAGCTACTACAGGGTTGTAAAGCCCCTCTGCTATGAAAACACGTTCTTCCGCCTGCGCAATTTCCGGAATCGACAGTTTGCAGCCGCGGTCTATCAGCTTTTGCTGAAGACTTGCACCTTTGACCAAAAACTCAATTTCCGGCATAAGGTTGAGCAAAAAATCGGTGTTGTCAAGCACATATTCCTGAACGATTTTTTTCCATGAGCGCAAAGATGATCTGTAGACATCGTTTATCGCCGTGTTGAAGGCAAGGGAAAGCGCCATCTTTTGATTTTCGTTTTGCTTTTTGCCGAAAGGAACGAGGCTGGCGATACAGGTGTATTCGTCTTCCTTGAAGTTAAGGCGTAGAATTTTTTCAAGAACATCGCCCGAGCGGAACGGCTCGGGATTTATTGAAAGCACGCCAGCCTCGGACGGGCGAAGCTGCGCGTCAAGATTTACGCCTATCGTCACGCTTTTTATATCGCGGACGCGCGCGGTAAGGTCGGCAAGCTTTTCGTTGAGTTCCATATAATAATCGCTCTCGGCAAGCTCGATAATCCGGTCTGCAAGCGCGGTGAAGGCGCGGCTCTTTATGTTTTTGCGCACCTGCGCAAAGCCAGAATGCAGAACCTCTACGCTTGAAATATAAAGCTCGATTTCTGTAAGGCTCGACAGATAAGAGGTCGTTTCTCCGCTGTCCTCGTCAAGCCGGCGGAGCTCAAGTATGTCCGACAAGATAGGAATGAGCTTGCTGAGCGTTTTGGCGATTATGGGATTTTTTATCATATCGTCAAAAGCCTCCATGCGGTAGCGCATGACGGCCGGGTCTGTTGTGAAGTAATCAGATAGGTCGGTGTTTTTAAGATCGAATATTTCAAGCAGTCCGAGTTCGCCCAGAACAAACATATTTATTTCGGGAACGTTCGTTCCGCTTAAATGAGCGCGTTTTGCCTCAATATCCGGATAGAGAAGACTGAAATTTGTCAGATCCATTTTTCTGGGCCGCACCGCCGCGGCGTCCTTTCAATCAATTTATCATTTATGTGCTAATTATATCATAAAACCGGCTGAAAAATATGATTTTCACAAAAATATCAGAAATGAATCAAAAAATATTGTTATTTAGTCATTCGCCGCCCGACTTTTCTTTATGTACGCCTATTGACGAAAGAGGATTTTTCTCCATCGCTTCCGACATCGCGGCGTTGCTGACATGAGTGTATATCTGCGTGGTGTTCAGCTGCTCGTGGCCTAATATATCCTTTAGCACGCGAACGTCAACCTCGCCGGACTGATACATCAGCGTGGCCGCCGTATGCCGCAGCTTGTGGACGGAGAAATGCTTCGATTCAAGTCCTGCGGCTTTTAGGTATTTATATACAAGCCACTGAACCGTTTTGACGCTTATCCGCTGATCCCGACCGCTCATAAAAAGGGCTTTGCAGGCGGCGCGCGTGTGCTCGTCGGTCAGACGCCATTTCAGATAATCGGCGAGAGCTTCACGGCACGCGGAATTAAGGTAAATAATTCTTTCCTTGCTGCCTTTTCCAATGACGCGAAGAGAGCGCAGCTCGCGGTCAATATCAGACAAATCAATTCCCACAAGCTCGGAAACGCGCATCCCGCAGTTAAGGAACAATGTCACAATTGTATAATCTCTCAGAACAGTTTTTGATTCTTTATCGTTTTGTATCGCCCGGAGTAGCGCAAGAGATTCTTCAAGCGTCAGAAATTTCGGCAGCGTTTTCTTCGGCTTCGGTGATTCGATGTTGGCGGCGGGATTGTCAAACTGCATGTTTTTCTTGATAGTCATATATTTATACAGCGCCTTGATTGCCGAAAGCTTACGCGCTTTAGCCGCCCACATATTGTGCCTGACGGTGCTTGTATACATCAGAAATTCGTATATTTCCGGGGTTTTTATAGACTTAAAAAAATCCGCGTCAGCCGAAGATATATCAATTTTGAGAAATTCCTCCGATTCGGGAGAAATGCCTCGGCGCCGGGCAATTATGAAACGCGAAAATGTGCGCAGGTCGAGCAGGTATTCCTCCGCGGTTTTCTTTGAACAGCCCTGAATTACTATTTTATATGAGGAGAATTCATTGAGTATATCAGACAGTTGCGAGCTTCCCAGTGCTTCGGGCATTATCATACCTTCCTAAAAAATCAATATTTTGTATAATCACGGTTTATTATACACCGCAAAGCCGGCAGATTGGTTGACAAAATGTAAACTTTTCAAAATACTCTATTGAAAAATGGCGTTATGTAAGATATAATTGTCATTATAAAGATAGCGGCAAAATTTCCGGAGGCGCAAATGAAAGCTTTTTTCAGGGATTATTCATATTATTCGGTAAAAATGTTCTTGAACCAATTTGCCATCGGACTTTTCGGGCTGAGCCTTTCGATGGCGTTCGGCTCGGCGGGGAGCAATAACGGCAGGCTCGTATCGAGCATTTGCTCGGTCTTGTTTTATCTGTTCCTGATTTATTACATGACATGGGAAGTCGGTTCGAAGGACAGCGTCGGAATAAAAAACGGCAAAATCAAAGAGGTGCCACTGCGCGGCCTTTATATGTCATTGCTTGCAAACTCGCTGAATTTTCTTCTCGCCCTGCTTTTTGCCGCCGGCGCCAAAATCAGCGGAATTTTCGCCCTTGTCATCGAAGGAATGTACACCGGCATCATGGCGACAGAATATACGACGGTTATTCAAAACGGAGAGCCGACAGGGCTTCCGCTGAATACCGCATGGTGGGCATACTTCGTCATAATAATTCCGGCGCTTCTGACCGCGACGGTAAGCTATTACCTCGGAACTAAAAATATCCACTTTACTCCTCTCTTCAACCCGACAAATCCGGAGAAGGAGGAGATTAGGAGAATGAAAAAGCAAGGGAAAAGGGACAATAAGTAATGTACGATTACCTCATCTTTGACTTCGACGGAACGATTTCTGACACATACCCCGTCTTCTCCAAAGCATTGCTTGAGCTGCTTGCCAGAAAGGGAATAAAGGGCGATTATTATACGGCATACTGCCAGCTGAAAATATCGGTAGGTTACGCTCTTAAACAGTATAATCTCGGCGATGAGGCAAAAAAAGAGTACGAGAGCATACACCGCGAGCTTGCGCTTGCGGAGCAAAAGGCCTTTCCGGATGCCGAGGATATATTAAGGTATGCGATAAGGCTCGGCAAAAAAAATTATCTTTATACTCACAGCGGCGATATCGTATACGAGCTGCTCAAAAAAATGGGGATATCCGACTGCTTTGATTTCATTCTCGACAGCACTACCTACCAGTTCCCGCGAAAGCCCGCGCCGGACGCTTTGAATTTTCTGACTGAAAAATGCAGAATAAAAAAAGACCGTGCGCTTATGATAGGTGACAGGGATATTGACGCCGAATCCGCAAAAAACGCCGGCATCGCAAGCTGTCTTTTCGACCCCGAGGGGTATTACCCGGGCTGTGCTGCCGACCATTTCATAAAATCTCTTTCGGAATTGAAAAAAATAATATAAGAGCGTCTGCCGGACGTCTTTATGAAATCCGGCAGGCGCTTCTTATTTATCTTTTATCCTTTATCCTTTAACCTTTAACCGTGATTGTCAAATCACCATCTCCGGCGGCGATATTAACCCTGTCGCCGGATTTTATTCTGCCCTCGAGTATCATTGCCGCCAATCTGTCTTCAACTTCCGTAACGACTGTGCGACGCAGGTTGCGGGCGCCATACTGTATGCTGTATCCTTTGTCGGATATGAATTTTACTGCCGAATCTGAAAAATCAAGGCTTATTCCAAGGGAATTTGCGCGTTGCGTCACCTCCATAAGGGTAAGCGATGTTATCTTTTGGATATCTTCAGACGTCAGCGGGCGGAATATGATTATTTCGTCGATCCTGTTTAAGAATTCCGGACGGAATGCTTCGCTGACGGCGCGCATAATCTGCTTTTCGTCATCTTCGGTTCTGACTGCATCGGACGAGACGCCGAAACCGAGCGATTTTGCGCCGGTTCCGGTTAAAAAACCGATATTTGAGGTCAGGATTATTATCGTGTTTCTAAAATCCGCGCTTCTACCCTGAGAATCGGTCAGCCTGCCGTTGTCAAGAATCTGAAGAAGTATATTGAATATGTCCGGGTGCGCTTTCTCGATTTCGTCAAACAGAACAACCGAGTACGGGTGACGGCGCACGCTCTCGGTCAGACGTCCTCCCTCATCGTACCCTATATAACCGGGAGGCGAGCCGATGATCTTCGAGACGCTGTGCTTTTCCATATACTCCGACATATCAAGCCGGATAAAATTGTCGCGCCCGTAAATTTCCTCTGACAACGCCCTTGCAAGTTCTGTTTTGCCGACGCCGGTCCTTCCGCAAAAAAGGAACGAACCGCCGGGCCGGCGAGGATCCTTGAGACCGCTGCGGCCGCGGCGTATGGCCGCCGATATTTTATCAATGGCTTTATCCTGCCCGATTATTCTTTCCTTCAGCCTTTTATCAAGATTCATGATGCGAAGGTTTTCGGCTTCATCTGAGCGCGACACGGGTATCCCGGTCCATTGTGTCAGAGTCCGCTCAATGTCCTCCGCGGTTACGGTAAGCTCGCTTTCGGGCCGGTAGCCTTCCCAAACCTTTTTTTCATCGTCAAAAGTCTTTTTTAATTTGATTTCCTCGTCGCGCAGGAGGGCGGCTTTTTCAAAATTCTGGGCAATTATCGCCTCTTCCTTTTCGTTCGCAAGAAACTGCAGCCTTTCTTTGGCGGCAGCCAGCGCCGGAGGAGCTGAAAAAGAGGCTATCCGGCAACCAGAGGCCGCTTCGTCGACAAGATCTATAGCTTTATCCGGCAAAAATCTGTCAGGTATATAGCGCTGCGACAGCGTTACGGCCGCTTCAATAGCTTCATCTGAAATCGTCAGTTTGTGATGAGCCTCGAATTTGTCACGCAGCCCCATAAGTATGGCTATCGCTTCCTTCTCGGTCGGCTCTCCTACCATTACCGGCTGAAACCGCCGCTCAAGCGCCGAGTCCTTCTCAATATGCCGACGGTATTCCGCCAGAGTGGTTGCGCCTATCATCTGCAGTTCGCTTCTTGAAAGCGCAGGCTTTATGATGTTCGCAGCGTCAACCGCGCCTTCGGCAGCACCGGCGCCGATTATCGTGTGTATTTCATCGACAAAGAGTATTATCGAGTCGTTCTTCCGCACCTCCTCCATAACATTCTTCATTCGCTCCTCAAATTCACCGCGGTATTTTGCGCCGGCTATCATGGCCGGTATGTCGAGCGTTACGATGATTTTGTCCCTTAAACTGTCGGGAACTCTCCCGTCGGCGATGCGCTGCGCGAGACCTTCGACCACGGCGGTCTTTCCAACGCCCGGTTCGCCGATAAGGCAGGGATTGTTCTTTGTTCGTCTTGATAAAATTTGTATGACGCGCATCGTTTCGCGTTCGCGCCCGATTATAGGGTCAAGCTGCCCCGCCTTGGCGAGCATAGTGAGATTTCGCCCGAAATTTGAAACAGTCGGGGCTCCGGGTACGGAAACGCGAGGCAGGTCCCGGCTTTTCAATTCTTTTATCGTGCTTTTCCCGGGAACGGTTTCAAGAAAATTTGCAAGCTCCTTTTTCAGCTCGTTCACCGAAACGCCGCAGGCCGCGATTATCCTGATAGCCATGCAGTCCGACTCTGCCAAAAGCGCGGAAAGAAGATGCTCGGTGCCAATATAGCTCTGTCCGTATTTTAACGACTCTTCGGCGGATGTTTCTATTATGTTCTTGACTTTAGGAGTCATATCAGACGGCGACAGCACCGTCGGCACCCCTGTACCGGCCCATTCCGATATTGTCTGGCGGATCTTTTCAAAATCAGCCCCGCGCCCGGAGAGCAGCTTTGAGGCTATGCTGTCCGGCTCACCGGCAAGGCCTAATAAAAGATGCTCAGAGCCGATGTATGTGTGTCCGAGCTCGCGCGCCGACTGCATGGCACGGTTCAGAGAATTCTGCGCTTTCTGCGTAAATCTGTTTGCCATAAGCTATATCCTCCGAATGGTAATATAGCTATTATAAACTTAACTTACTGCGAATATTCATTCTGTATTATGTTGAAACAGTCTATAATACGTGCTAATGTTGCCGCATCGACCCTACCGGTGACAGGCATCATGTTTTTCTCCTGAAACATACCGACGGCTTTTTCGCTTGCGCCGTCATATGTTCCCGTTATAGTGACGGCCGGGGTGAAATCATAATCTCGCGATATTTCCTGAAGCAGGTACTGGATAAAGCTGACAAGAAAACTGCTGTCGCCTGATTTGACCTCGTATCCTGCGGGATTTGCCGGAAACATATGAGGAGAAGGGAAAACATTGCTTCTGCCTTTTTCATTAAAATACGTATCAAACAGCATATCCCATGTTTCCCGGTCTACAACTCCGGTGGGGTCAAGACCCGCTTCCCGCTGGAATTCAGCGACCGACTGCCGGGTGCTGTCTCCGTATATGCCGTCGACAGGCACCCTTTGAATATGTCCGCCTTTCTTTGATATTTCATTAAGACATTTCTGTATCTGCCTTATGGCAACCGACTCGCCGCTGCCGTAGCCTGTTTCAACGCTGATATCAAATCCGGGATACTGGCCCTCGTTCAGATACGAGCCTTTATACAGATTACTGTATAAATCGGCTACGGCATTCCAGGTCTGTTCGTCTGTTATGCCATTGTATCGGAGGCCAAAAAGCTTTTGCAGCGCTATGACAGCCTCCTGCATCCGGGGTCCGTAATAGCCGGTCGGCGGAACATGAGGTATTTCGGGATATGCCTCGGATATATAATTTATGTAGTCCTGAATTATTCTGACAGCATCGCCGCCCATGCCGAGACGCTGTTCAGTTCCCGGAAACGGCAGTATTACGCTTCGGGCATATTCTTCGGGTATTGTTTCAACTATGCCGAGATATGCGTCGTACATTCTTTCCCATGTCTCCTTGTCTAAAACACCGCTCGGTTTCAGGCCAAGCGCACGCTGCATATCTTCCAGCGCAGCAAGGGTTTCTTCACTGAAAAAGCCGTCTTTAGAAACCTGAGGGACGGATTTGTAATATTGGGAAAGAAAATTTATGTAGCATTTAAGATTTGTCACGCCGGCGCCGCTCGAGCCGACGGTAAGCTCTCCGGGAAACTGCTGCGTGCTCATGCCAAGCTTCATGCCTGCGCTGTCAAGGAGGTTCAGTCTGTTGACGGCATTATATACCTTTTTTACAGCATGCCATGTCGCCCGGTCTAAAACACCTGATTTCTTAAGACCGAAAATTTTCTGGAACTCCTCGACCGCAGCTTGGGTATCATATGAGTAAATTCCGTCCGTATGAAATATTTTGGGTATTGCCGGATAGTTCGCGGATATGCGGTTCAGCTGCATCTGCAGGTTCCATATATTTCTGCCGCTGCTGCCTAAGCCGGCAGGGAATACTAAAGGGCTTTCTTCCGGATCCCCGGACGGCGCATCGGTTGCAATATCAATGTCATCGCCGAATATCTTTTTGAGGATATCGATATGATTTATACCTTGTTCCGCCGCATCTGCGGCCTGAGTGCCGTTTAATTTATTATATATGCCGGCATTATCTTCGCGCAGCGGCTCCGAGGAGCCGCCGCGCACAAGGTAGCTGTTGCATATGCCGCCAGCAATATCGGCAATATTATTGAAAACGGCATGGCCATCCGTATAATTATAGCCGGGTTCTTCAGCCGAGGTTATATCAAAGCCATAACTAGCGGAACGGTAATAATTATTGAAAATACGATTCAGCGCATGAGATATTATGCAATAGATATTTGCTGTAAGAACACTTTCTGGCAGGTTGGGGTTTAGGCTGGACGACGCGACGTTAATTATGTAATCAAGATATGGAACGGTTATATTATCGGCGGCTTCTTCAGGTTTTCCAAGGTGTACGGTGATATTTTCAGGTATCCTAAAAATTAAATCTGCCATATCCGCTCTCCTTTTTGCGTCCGGAATTCACGGCTTGAATATTTCGGGTTTTAGAAAATGATTGTTTTGGCTCGAGGACGGGAGCGGTATAAGATCGGCGGTCTGGTATGATGTTATTCCGTCGTAGACAGGGACGTCAAGATAACTCTGCGGCGCGTATCCATCCGCATAAACCTCTATGTTGTATAGGGCATATGGCCTTATGACATCATCAGATATACTGACCTGTTTCAACGGAGCGGCAAGACTTATTTTTTCCGCCATTCCGTTTCGGTCGGTTTTAAGCGAATAGATTATATGCGAGGTCTCGCCGTTTGCCTTTATTATATTTATCGTCGCCCCGGGTACGGGAACTGCGCTGCGGGCGGTTGTCGCCCGTACTATCAGGTACCCGGTACCGGAATCGTTTGATCTTTCTGCATTCGGATTTTGGTTGTCCATATAAAGCACCTCCGGGCATTTATTCTATATAAATTGTATTCAGACGGTTCAAAATGGTGAAAAATATAATTCGCTGTTGACTTTTTATAAATACTTATGTTATAATAACATCCGGTTGGGCTGTGTGCCTGATTTAATGATATCAATATGCCGGCGTGATGGAATTGGCAGACGTGCTGGACTCAAAATCCAGTGGTAGCGATACCATGCGGGTTCGACCCCCGCCGCCGGCACCATTTTTGAATAATGCAGAATAAGGGGGTCGAACCCATTCGACACCCCGCCGCCGGCACCATTTTTGAATAATGCAGAATATGGGGGTCGAACCCATTCGACACCCCGCCGCCGGCACCCCGTCAGCACGGGCGGGCAAAAGTAAATTTCCAAAAAAGCGGAGATACTATTAAAAAATTTTATAAAACTATTGCATAATGTCCGGCGATGTGATATAATACCACCGTTGCGCATTTTATGCATACGTATCACGGGCAGTCCGCTGCGAAGCTCTGCATGAATGTCCGTTAATATTAAGGAGGGCCGAAATGAATAAGATCGAGGCTTTTACAAACGAGCAGTTAAAAAGTGAGTTGCCTGTTATAAAAGTTGGCGACAACGTACGCGTTTATAACAAGATTAAAGAGGGCAACAAGGAAAGAATTCAGCTGTTTGAGGGAACGGTTATTGCAAAGCATGGCGGCGGAATTTCCGAAACCTTCACAGTAAGACGCGTGTCATACGGCGTCGGCGTCGAGAAAACATTCCCGATTCATTCTCCAAACGTGGACAAAGTTGAGATAATCCGTACCGGCAAGGTCAGACGCGCAAAACTGTTCTACATCCGCGAGAGAGTCGGAAAAGCATCTAAAGTCAAAGAAAAAATCGAAAAAGACGAAAACGAGTAATTTCCGAAAAAGACCGTGCTATTGTGCGGTCTTTCTTTTTCGTTTTTTCGTTATTCATTCAATTTCAATAATTGTAAAACCTGACGCGGTTATTTCCGCAACGCTGATTTTATGATATGCTTTAAGTATGATTGGTAGGAATGTTTTTTTATTTCAATCAGCGGGTTTTATGGCTTTGCCGCCGTACGGGTCTGCGGCAGCCCGGCTTTGCTGAACCTGCGCGTATTCACGGTTAAAGACAAGAAAGGCATGGTCAAAAAATGACAATTCATAGGACATACGATATTCCCGAAGCGGGGAATTATGATATTATAGTCGCGGGCGGCGGTGTTGCCGGAGCCGCCGCGGCGCTTGCGGCAAAACGCGAAGGGAAGAACGTTTTGCTTATCGAAAAGTCGGTTTATCTCGGAGGGCTTGCAACGCTCGGGCTTATAACCATGTTTGTTCCGATGTGCAACGGGCGCGGAAGGCAGATCGTGCGCGGGATGGCGGACGATTTTTTCCGCCTTGCTGTAAAATACGGTTTTGACGATATTCCCGAGGACTGGAAAGATGGCGGAACGTCAAAACCGACTATGCAGCGGCTCAGGACGCACTATGATACCGGTATGTTCGCACTGACGCTCAATAAACTGCTTTGCGACGCGGGAGTTGAGATCATGTACGACACGTTAATAACCGAGCCGGTTATGGAAGGCAGCGTCTGCCGCGGACTCATAGCGGAAAATAAATCCGGCAAATCATATTACGGCGCAAAAATTGTGATCGATGTCACCGGCGACGCGGATATCCTCTACCGCGCCGGAGTTCCGTGCGTTCAGGGTAAAAATTATTTCACATATGTAATGCACAAAATTACGCTCGAGTCCTGTGAGGCCGCCGTAAAAGACCGCGATATCGGCAAAGCGGTTAAATGGACGTACGGCGGCAACGCTACTCTTTCCGGTAAAAATCAGCCGGCAGGGCGGCAGCTTTACAATGGTACGGACGGCGCAGGCATATCCGAATATCTGCGGGAAAATCAGCTCGAAGCTTTCGAAAAACACAAGAACGACGACAGAAAAAGCCGGGCGATAACAGCAGTGCCAGGCATGGCTCAGTTCAGGACAACAAGACATATTAAAGGCGACTATACTCTTACAGTCAGAGATGTATTCAGGCATTTCGACGACTCGGTTACAGCAATTTGCGATATGGACCACCGCGACTATCTCTATGAAATCCCATACCGCTGCCTTTGCCGTACCGGTTTCCCAAACCTTATTACAGCGGGCCGCTGCGTCAGCGCGGACGGTTACGCATGGGATGTCGCCCGCGTTATTCCGCCGGCTGTCGTTACAGGCCAGGCTGCAGGACTCGCGGCGTCGATATCCCTCGATTCGTCGGTGCCGCTGCCTGAAATTGACGTCACGCTGCTGCAGAAAAAGCTTGAGGCGGAAAATGTCCTTTTACACTTTGACGATTCGTGGATTCCGGAAAATCCGGAGCCTTATTTTGAGAATATCGACCACATTTGATTTTTTTCAACCGGAAGAATTAGGCAACTGAGATTATGAATAATCAAATCTCCCGTCAGTCAATACTCGTAATATCGAGCAAAGACCATACGGGAGATTTCTTATGTACTATAACAAAGTCGAAATATGCGGCGTTAACACGTCCAAGCTAAAAACACTGACCGATGAGGAAAAACACGACCTTTTAATAAAAGCAAAAGAAGGCGACGCCGCAGCGCGTCAGGATCTGATCTACGGCAATCTCCGGCTTGTCTTAAGCATTATCCAGCGCTTTTCAGGCCGCAAGGAAAATATGGACGACCTTTTCCAGGTCGGCTGTATAGGACTGATTAAAGCGATCGACAACTTCAATATAGATCTTAACGTTAAATTTTCCACCTATGCCGTTCCTATGATTATCGGCGAAATCCGCAGGTATCTGCGCGACAACAACTCGATTAGAATCAGCCGCTCCGTGCGCGACCTCGCTTACCGCTCGCTGCAGATGCGTGAACAGCTCACACGCGAGAAGGAGTCGGAACCGTCAGTCGAGGAGATTGCCGGAAAGCTCGGCGAAAATAAGGATGCTGTGCTGCATTCGATGGAGGCAATTGTCGAGCCGATCTCACTGTACGAGCCGGTTTACAGCGAAAACGGAGATTCAATTTATGTAATTGACCAGCTGAGCGACACAAACTACAGCGACGAGAGCTGGCTCGAAAACATCGCTCTCCGCGATGCCATGAGAAAGCTGACAGACCGCGAAAGGTCAATCATCAATATGAGATTCTATAAAAACAAAACTCAGATGGAGATCGCGGAAGAAATAGGAATATCGCAGGCGCAGGTCTCTCGGCTTGAAAAGGGCGCGATTGAAAAAATGCGGAAACAAATTTGAAATTCAAACGGAATACGAGCATAAATGCGCGTTAGACACTCCGAGACCTTATTATGGAATTTAGTGAAACAGATATGAACTAAATAAATAAATATGGAATTCAACTCTTTAATTGGTTGACAAACGAAAAAAAATGAGTTATCATTTAGACGCTTATGATAAATATCATTATATCAACAGAAGATTAAAAGCCTTCCGGCGCGTATCAGGGCTGCCTTATACGGGCAGCTTACATATTACGGTCAAATCGGTCTGTCATAAAAATGTCCGGTATATATGGGTACGGCGTCGGTTCGGGCATATAAATAAATTTAATTTTCGAGCAGTAAAGGAGATTAAATATGACACTCGTAATTCTTGCAGCGGGACTCGGATCAAGATACGGCGGACTCAAACAGCTTGACCCCATCAATAAATACGGCGAATTTATAATCGATTACTCGGTTTACGACGCAAAACGCGCCGGGTTCGACCGCGTCGTATTTATTATCAAGGAAGAAAATTACAATGCGTTCCGTGAAACTATCGGTCACCGCGTGGAAAAGCACATTAAGGTGGAATACTGCTTCCAGAAAATGGACGATATTCCTTCGTGGGCGTCAATTCCCGAGGGACGCACAAAACCGTGGGGAACCACGCAGGCGGTCCTCGCCGCACGCGACATCGTCAAGGACAATTTTGCTGTCTGCAACGCGGACGATTTCTACGGATCCGACACATTTGCAAAGGTTGCGGCGCATCTTAAGAGAAATGATCTTGACGGCGCTCTTCCGGAGTACGCCATGGTCGGCTTTGTCCTTAACAACACGCTTACCGATAACGGCTCGGTTTCACGCGGAGTATGCGTTACCGAGAACGGCATGCTGAAGAGCATCGTGGAAAGAACAAAGATATACAGAACACCGGCGGGCACAGTCTTCAATGAAGACGGAAAAGAAACAAAGCTTGCCGACGACACAATTGTTTCTATGAACTTCTGGGGCTTTACGCCGGCGGTTTTCCCGCAGCTTCAGGAGTGCTTCAACGATTTTCTAAAAAATCTGAAGAACAATCCCAATCCCCTCAAGGCCGAGTGCCTGCTTCCGAACGATATCGGAAACCTTCTGAAGAAAAAGGCCTGCAAAGTAAGGGCATATTCGACCGAGTCGGTATGGTTCGGAGTAACGTACATCGAAGACAAGCCTAATGTCATGAAAAATATAGACAATCTGACCGACGGCGTAAAATATCCCAAGGGGCTTTGGAAATGAGCGCGGAACTTAAAGAAATAATCCGACGTTTTGAAATTCCGGGAGAGATTAAGTCGGTCAGGGAATGCAAAACAGGACATATCAACAGCACATATTTTGTGACCTTCAGCAATAATTCTAAATATGTACTGCAGAAAATAAATACTTATGTGTTCAAAAATCCCGACCGGCTGATGAGCAATATTGTAGGTGTCACCGGATACCTGCGTAATATTATTGCAAAGGATGGCGGCGACCCTGAGCGCGGAACGCTGCACTTCATTTCATGCCGCGACGGGAAATACTATACTTATGCGGATGACGGCGGCTGCTGGCGCATGTACCGTTTCATAGATGATGTCGTTTCATATCAGCTTGCGGAAACAAAAGAGCTTTTTTTCAAAGCCGGATTCGCTTTCGGCGACTTTCAGAAAAAACTCTCAGGGTATGACGCGTCGACGCTTTATGAAACCATTCCCGATTTTCACAATACAAAAAAGAGATATGAAAAATTCGACCGCGTCGCGGCAAGATGCACAGGCGGGCGCGAAAAGACTGCCGCCGCCGAAATTGAATTTATCCGCGCAAGAAAAGACAAGTGTTCTTTTATCGTAAACGCGATAGAGGACGGAAAAATCCCGGTGCGCGTCACGCATAACGACACAAAGCTGAACAACATACTTATGGACAAGAAAACGGGCGAGGGCATCTGCATCATTGACCTTGACACAGTCATGCCCGGCTCGGCGCTTTATGATTTCGGCGACGCGATACGCTTCGGCGCTTCAAGCGCCCTCGAGGACGAGGCCGACCTTTCAAAGGTATATTTCCGTACAGATATGTTCGAAGCCTTCGCCGGCGGATATATCAAAGGCGCGGGCGGCGCGATGACTGAAAATGAAATAAAATCGCTGCCGATGGGGGCTTATATAATCACGCTTGAAACCGGAATGCGTTTTCTCACCGACTATCTTGAAAACGATGTGTACTTCAGAATCGAATATGAAAATCACAATCTGATAAGAGCGCGCAATCAGCTCAAGCTTGTTTACGATCTTGAGACACGCATTGACGAATTCAACCGCATTATCGAAAAATTTATCTAAGGGAGACGATCGAATGTCAGTTCTAATTACCGGAGGTACCGGTTATATCGGTTCGCATACTGTCGTTGAGCTTCAGAATGCCGGACGCGACATAATCGTTATGGACAACTTCTGCAACAGCAAGCCGGTCGTTCTTGAACGGTTGCGTGAAATCACCGGCAAACCGGTGAAATTCTACCGCGCCGATATGCTTGATAAAGAAAGCATGGAAGTGATTTTCAGAGAAAACAAAATTGAATCGTGCATCCATTTCGCGGGGCTTAAGGCCGTCGGAGAATCGGTCGTAAAGCCGCTGCTTTATTACTCCAACAATATTATCGGCACTCTCAACCTCTGCGAGCTCATGGTAAAGTATGGCGCCAAAAAGATTGTTTTCAGCTCCTCCGCAACTGTTTACGGAAAGCCCGCTACAGTACCGATACGCGAGAACTTTCCGCTGTCAGCGGTTAATCCATACGGAGAAACAAAGCTGATGATCGAGCGCATTCTCACCGATGTCGCCGCAGCCGACCCTGAATGGACTGTCACCATCCTCCGCTATTTTAATCCTGTAGGAGCGCATATCAGCGGAAAAATCGGCGAGGATCCGCGCGGAATTCCAAACAACCTTATGCCTTATATCACACAGGTAGCCGAGGGCAGGCTCGACCGCCTCAAGGTCTTCGGCAACGATTACAATACCCACGACGGCACGGGAGTTCGTGACTATATACACATCACCGATCTTGCGCGCGCGCACCTCAAGGCGCTTGACTACACGGATTCGCACAAAGGTACGGAAAGCTTCAATATCGGCACGGGAAAAGGTTATTCGGTCCTTGATATCGTGAAAGCTTATGAAAAGGTCACTGGCAAGAAAATTCCGTATGAATTTGCGCCGCGCCGTCCCGGAGATATTGACGAGTGTTATGCCGACCCGGAAAAAGCAAACCGCCTGCTCGGCTGGCGCGCCGAGTTCGGCATCGAGGATATGTGCCGCGACGCGGACCGCTGGCAGAGCAAAAACCCGCGCGGGTACGGGGATTAACGGAGAAAACGCATGAGCATAAATTGTAAATTTTTCGGTATCCTTGCGGACGGCCGCAGGGCTTCAGCATTTACTCTGCGGAATAAAAACGGAGTAAAGGTAAAAATAACAGATTTCGGCGGGACAATTCTTCAGATAAAAGTTCCCGACCGGGACGGGAGATTTTCGGATATAGTCTGCGGCTATGACAGCCTCGACGATTATGTGAAGGCGGACGGGTATCAGGGCGCCCTTATCGGGCGTTTTGGAAACAGAATCGCGCTCGGAAGGTTTGAGCTTGACGGCAGGGTTTACAATCTTGAGAAAAACAATGGGGAAAACCATCTGCACGGCGGCAATTCCGGATTCGACCACAAGCTCTGGAACGCCGAAATTCTTTCTGACGGCGACGAACCTGAGCTTCAGCTCGGCTGCGTTTCCCCGGACGGCGAGGAAGGTTATCCGGGAACGCTAAAGGTTAAGGTTATATATAAACTTTCAAAATACAACGAGCTTAGCATCAGCTACCGCGCCGAGACAGATAAAAAAACGATAATTAACCTTACGAATCATACCTATTTCAATCTCGGCGGCTATGCATCAGGCAAAATATTCGACCACGTTCTCATGCTTGACGCGGATACATATCTGCCGACCGACGCGGGACTTATACCGACCGGAGAAATTAAGAGCGTTGCGGGAACCCCGTTTGATTTCAGAAAAGCTAAGTCTATCGGCAGAGATTTTTTTGAAGATAATAAAGACCTGAAGCTTGCCGGCGGCTATGACCACTGCCTTAATTTCACGGGCGGCGCCAAAGAGGCTCCGGTCCTCCGCGGAACACTTTTCTGCCCGAAAAACGGACGTTTGATGGAGCTTTACACCGACCGTCCGTCGGTTCAACTGTATACCGCCAACTTTATGAAAAATCCGAATTTTCCTTTCAAAAACGGGCTTTTGCAGGAGGCGCAGTGCGCTGTTTGTCTTGAAACGCAATATATGCCCGACAGCATAAATCACGCAAATTTCACGAACTGCATTCTTGAGCCGGGAAAAGTCTTCAGCAGCACGACTATTTATAAATTTTCTGTAAAATAAAAACAGCCGCAGATTGCAAATAATCTGCGGCTGTCATCATCCCGGATTTTATGCTTTAGTAATTATCTGGACTCTGTAAGCGGCTGCCTGCGGAGGAATGCTTGATGTCATGTGGCCGGAATACTCGACCTTGACCATCTGGCCTGCCTGCAGGTCGCCAAGCCAAATGCGCCTTCCTTGACGGTCCCTTATAACCGTCCGGTCGTTTACGACAAATTTTATCTGGTCCTCAGGATTCCTCGGATTGCCTGTGATAAAATAGTTGTTCCTTGTGTCGACATATACAACCCGGTCGATTGTGACGCCGGCCGACATTGTTTCGGCAAGCACCGTTATCTCATAGGCCTCGGCCTGCGGCGGAATGCTTCTTGTAACGGCGGATGAATAAATGGCGTTAATCCTCATTCCTGTATCGATATCACGCAAATTTATATTCCTGCCTCTTGAATTCCGTATTTTTGTGCTTCGTGATACATTAAGCCGAAATAGTTCTTTGAAAAGCATATTACTGACACCGGGAACTCCGCGTGATACCAGAATATATCCGTCGCCTCTGTTGCCTACGAATACGTCTTCAACAACTGCGTTTTCTATCCGCATTGCTTTCGTGCCGCGTGAATTGCCTCTTTCCGCTGAGTTTCTTATCATATATGTACCTCGTTATTTCATTGGCGTCTGTTATAAAGTATATGTTATATTTGCGACATACGCGTCATATCTTATAACAAAACTGATATATGAGGCGCAATGGTATGAAGGTTGGAAAGCGTATCTGCATTATTTTTCTTACAGTACTGCTGGTGCTTACGGTTCAGCCCTGCTACGCATATGGTACCGGCGAAACCCTAAGTGTTAAAACAGAATCGGCGTCCGCGGATGACGGTTCGATTGAAACGGCTTTGACGCTGAACTGCGTCAGCGCAATTCTGATGGAATCAGAGACAGGCAAAGTACTTTACGAAATGAACGCAGACGAGGCGCTGCCTCCGGCGTCGATTACAAAAATTATGACGCTGCTGCTGGTTATGGAAGCCATCGACTCGGGTATACTTAAATTGGACGACATGCTGACCTGCAGCGCAAACGCGGCCTCTATGGGAGGCTCTCAGGTTTATCTTGAAGAGGGCGAGCAGATGTCGGTCGAGGAGCTTATCAAATGCGTTGTGATCAGCTCGGCTAACGATGCGGCGCTGATGCTCGCCGAAGCCGTCGCCGGAAGCGAGGAAGCCTTCGTCGAGCGGATGAACAAGCGCGCAAAAGAGCTTGGAATGAATAACACCAATTTTGAAAACACAAACGGACTCGACGACACTGTGACAAACCATGTGACCTCGGCGCGCGATGTCGCAATTATGTCGAGAGAGCTTATAAGGCATCCGAAGATACTCGAATACAGCGCTATCTGGATGGATACTATCCGCAACGGCGCTTTCGGCCTTACAAACACCAACCGCCTTGTCCGTTTCTACAGGGGAGCGACAGGCCTTAAAACCGGTTCGACTTCAAAAGCCAAGTTCTGTATCAGTGCGACTGCAAGGCGCGACGGCATGCACCTCATATGCGTCATAATGGCGGCGGATACAAGAGATATCCGGAACAATGCCGCCACGACGCTGCTCGACTGGGGTTTTGCGAATTATTCGCTTTATGTTGACGGGGAGAGCGATGCCGGCAATCTTCGGGTGACAGGCGGCGTCGACGACACCGTAAGCATGAAAACCGAAAGATTCGTTTCTGTCGTGCCTAAAGGCAGCGAGACAAAGGTGGTAAAAGTAGTTGAAATAAAAGAAAACACTGCTGCGCCGGTAAAGAACGGGGAAGCTGTCGGAAAAATAAAATACATGATCGGAGATGAAACAATCGGAGAAACAAATATCGTAACGTCGGAAGCTATTGCAAAAATCGGGTTCTGGCAGGTGCTTTGGCGCATGTTTTATTATTTTTTAATTTCATAATCAGAAAACTGTTGAAATTAAAACGGAAATGTAGTAAAATAAAGATGCAATATTAAATATTTAACTGTTCAGGAAGTTTGACAAATGATACGCATAAATGAAAAATATCTTAAAAACTTTATTGATCCGTGCGAGCTGGAAAACATTCAGCCCATGGTGACGACAGCCGACCGCATGATAAGAGAAAAATCAGGAGCCGGCAATGATTTTCTGGGCTGGGTTGACCTGCCGGATAATTACAACCGCCAGGAGTTTTCAAAAATCAAAGCGACTGCGCAGAAAATCCGCGAACTCTGCGATATATTCATTGTCATCGGCATCGGAGGCTCGTATCTCGGCGCCCGAGCCGCTATCGAGTTCATCAAATCAAATATGTGCAACCGGATAAAATCCGGTATGCCGGAAATATATTACGCAGGCAACAACATCAGCGCTCTTGCAATGTCCGAGCTGATTGAAATCTGCCGCGGCAGGCGCGTCTGCATAAACGTAATATCAAAATCGGGGAAAACAACCGAACCGGCAATAGCGTTCAGAATATTCCGGAAACTGCTTGAGGAGCAGTATGGCGTTGAGGGCTCGAAGGAACGCATATACATCACCACCGACAAGGAAAAGGGAAATCTTAAAAAGTTCGCAGACAGCATGGGATATACCACTTTCGTGGTACCCGACGATGTGGGAGGGAGATTCTCTGTACTCACTCCCGTGGGACTCCTTCCGATAGCAGTGGCAGGAATAGATATTGACGCCCTTATGAACGGCGCAAACGAGGCCAGACTTGCGTTTGCAAACCCTGACCTTAGTAAAAACGACTGCTACCGCTACGCCGCTATCCGCAATATACTCTACCGCAAGGGAAAGGTAACCGAAATTCTCGTCGGCTACGAGCAGTATATGCAGATGTTCTGCGAGTGGTGGAAACAGCTGTATGGCGAGAGCGAAGGCAAGGACAAAAGGGGGATTTTCCCGGCGTCTGTCATCTTTTCGACTGATCTGCATTCGCTCGGCCAGTACATTCAGGACGGCATGAGAAACCAGTTTGAAACTGTCCTTTCAGTTAAGACGCCTGATGCCGACGTAATAATCCCCGAAGATAAAGCTGATATAGACGGCCTCGGATTTTTGTCCGGAAAGTCTTTATATCATGTAAATCAGAAGGCTATGCAGGGCACACTTCTTGCGCATGTCGACGGAGGGGTTCCGAACATTGTCCTTGAAATTGACAAAAGGGACGAAAAGAACCTCGGCGGCATGATTTACTTTTTCGAACTTGCATGCGCGGTGTCCGGATATCTGCTCGGAGTCAATCCCTTCAACCAGCCGGGCGTCGAAGCATATAAAAACAATATGTACGCGCTGCTCGGAAAGCCCGGATTTGAAGATAAGAAAAAAGAGCTGGAAGACAGAATCAGATAAATATATTTTGGGAGGAAAAACATGATTAAATTGATTACCGGTGTCCCCGGAACGGGAAAAACCAAAATGCTCATCAGCATGGTTAACGAAGCGGTAAAAACCACTAAGGGCAGCATTGTCTGTGTGGAAAAGGGAATCAAACTCCGCTTCGACATCGACTACAACGCAAGACTCATTAACATTGACGAGTATCTGGTTGACAACGCAGAAGCTCTTTTCGGCTTCATCGCCGGTCTTATCGCAAGCAATCACGATATAACAGAAATATTTATCGATTCCGCACTCAAAATTAGCGGATACGATATTGCGGCGCTCGAAAAAATCGTTTTGAGGCTTGAAAATCTCTCGGAGAAAACAGGTGTCAACATAATTATGACCTCCTCCATCCCAAAAGGCAGCGAACCTGAAGCGTTAAAAAAATTCCTATAAAATTCAAGACCTTCCCGGTATTTTCATGTGCCGGGAGGGTCTTTATCTGTAAATTGATGGGGGACGGCCGCATTTCAAAATGCGTCGCGATGCAGATATTATTCAAAAAAAGAACCGGTTGTCGCCGGTTCTTTTTTATTATTTATTTTCGTATTTCATTTTTATGTCACGGATATCAAGCTGAATCAGTATGAAAAGCAGGAAAAGATAAGACGCAAACCCGAGGAGAAAACACGAAATATACGCGGCTATCATCCACAAAAGATCGGCTGTATCAGTCGGGGCGCCTATATCAATATCGGTCAATATCTGGCTTGACAGTTTATTGAGAGCAAATATGACCGCTATCCATAATGCGGATTTCTGGAGAGGATTCTCTTTGCTGAAAAGTTTTATAAACGGGTAGAAAAAACGTTTTCCGTCAGACGCGGCATCTGAGGTCTTGACCGACGCCGCATTTTTATTTTTTATTAAAGCCCCGGCTTTTCTGAAAACAAGATAAACGATAAGAAGTATAAGCGCCATGATTGCGTAAATGTAAAGCGATGGCAACGCTATTCTATACGTCAGGTCGAATATAAGGTCCGAGGCATCAGGGAAAGAGCCGTTCATTACATATATCATGGCAGTCGATGTCAGATGCCTGTATAATATCATTACAACAAACAGCATCACGTATAATTTTACCGTTTTAATACCGAAACGGTATGCCGCAAAAAGAATGAACGCATACATAATCAGCATTCCGGCTATTTCGGTAAGATATGTGACCGCAGGCAAGAGGTCAATGAGGACAGGAATCATGAACGCTATGTCGGTATATGACTTGACGTTCAGCGGGACAAGTGCAAAAGAATATATTGAGAAAATTATGAATACCGCAACAAAAAGATACAACGTCAATTTTTTCTCAAGCCGGGCATCATTTGGAGTCTGCATAAAAGCACCTCGGTTTCGGGTAATATCCCTGCATTTTTCGGGGGACGGCAACATAATATGATATATAAAAGAAAACATTAAGGAGAAACACAATGAACTCGAACGGCCAGGGAATTGACAAGGATAAAAGGATTCTTGATTACGGGCATGTAATTTGCTATGAGGAAATGCAGGAGTGTCTCGACATTCTATCAATGCGATATGACAATATGAACGTGACTTCGATAGGCCTCACGGTTCTCGGCAGAAGCATACCCATGGTTACATTAGGCAGCGGAAAAAAGGAAATACTTTATGTCGGCTGCATTCATGGCAGCGACTATGTTGTCTGCCCGCTTCTGCTGCATTTTATCAATGAGTACTGCGAGCTGCGTAAAAATAACCGGCGCATATACAATCTTAATCTGCGCAGCATGGAGGAAACGCGCACAATACATATTATCCCGATGCTTAATCCAGACGGAGTATCATATTCAACAAAAGGAATAAACGAAGACAATCCGCTGCGCCAGCGGATTTATCAGATGTCGGACGGCGGTGATTTCTCGGGCTGGCGCGCCAATGCGCGGGGCGTGGATCTTGACCGCAACTTCAATGTTGATTATGTAGAATACAAAAGACAGGAGGGGGCAAAGAACAGCGGCGCGCCGAGCGGCTACGCCGGCGTTCATCCCGAATCAGAGCCGGAATCAAGCGCAGTTTCCGGGTATTTGCGTTATAACGATAAAATAAAACTGCTGCTGAACTTCAGATGCAGTCAGGACAGCGTATCGTATATTGACGACGATGTAATACCGAGAAACAAAAGCATCGCGCAGTCCATTTCCCGCATCAGCGGCAAACCGCTTGTCGAAGCAAATCCTGAAGACGTGAGGGGAAGCCTTGCCGGCTGGTGCGGGAAGGTTCTCGGAATACCGTCGTACACAATATCCTGCGGAGGCGGGAATAGCAATAACAGTGCTGAATACTTCCAAAAGTACGCGGGCATACGCGAGCTCCTGTTCACGGCTCCGGTGCTGACATGACTGCCCGCTTGAAACAAAGCGATTGCGGTATAAATACTATATACATTGACGCCTGAAAAATCAGGAATTTTCAATAGTTATCTGTTCGCTGCCGGCGGCTGCGTTCTTGAACGGCAGGTTGAGATGCTCGTATGCAAGCCTTGTGGCGCAGCGTCCGCGCGGAGTTCTGCTGAGGAAGCCTATCTGCATAAGATACGGCTCGTAAACGTCCTCAAGCGTTATCGGTTCCTCTCCGATTGTCGCTGCAAGCGTGTCAAGGCCGACAGGCCCCCCGTCATACAGCTTTATTATCGTGCCAAGCATCCGGCGGTCGATATTGTCGAGTCCGAGCTCGTCGATTTCAAGACAGCCGAGCGCGTAGCTGGCAATCTCTGATGTTATTGTGCCGTCTCCCTTTATCTGTGCAAAATCGCGCACTCGTTTGAGAAGTCGGTTTGCAATTCTCGGAGTCCCGCGCGAACGTGATGCTATTTCATACGCGCCGTCCGGGTTTATTTTGAGATTCAGTATTCCGGCGCTGCGGTTGACAATTCGGGCAAGCTCTTCCGGAGAGTAAAGCTCAAGACGAAGTATAACTCCGAACCGGTCCCGCAGAGGAGAAGCAAGCTGCCCGGCTCTTGTAGTCGCGCCTATCAGGGTAAAACGCGGCAGATCAATGCGTATGCTGCGCGCCGAGGGCCCCTTGCCGATGATTATGTCAAGCGCATAATCCTCCATCGCCGGATACAGAATTTCTTCGACAGAGGTAGGAAGCCGGTGTATTTCGTCAATGAACAGAATGTCGCCCGGCGAAAGGTTTGTCAGAATAGCCGCGAGGTCGCCCTGCTTCTCTATGGCGGGTCCTGAGGTTATCCTTAGATTTACCCCCATTTCGTTGGCGATGATCGACGAAAGGGTGGTTTTGCCGAGCCCGGGCGGTCCGTAAAGCAAAACATGGTCAAGAGAGTCCTCACGCTGCTTCGCGGCGCTGATATATATTTTTAAGTTTTCCTTCGCCTTCTCCTGACCTATATATTCATCAAGCTTCTTCGGGCGCAGAGAATAGTCGGTTTCCGTATCAAGGGGGGTATATGAACTTGATACCAGGCGGTTTTCAAAATCCATTTCGTCGTTCATATAATCCCTTTCCTTATCTCATCAGCTTTTTCAGCGCGAGCCTGATTATGTCTTCGAGCGGCAGAGTCACAACATCGATGTCCTTGAGCGCGTTGAGAGCTTCAGCGCGAGAATAACCGAGCACTGCAAGTGCATCTGCGGCGTCGGAAGCGTTCGTGCGTCCGGCGACGGCGGTGTCCGCCGCGCCGGGCGTTTTATCAGTCGCGCCGACGACGGAGGAGGTGGAAAGCGAAGATGACGCAAGCTTGTCCTTCAGCTCAAGAATGATTCTTGCCGCCGTCTTAGGCCCAACGCCCGAAGCTTTGGAAAGAGTCTTTTTATCCTCGGTGCAGACGGCAAGCGCAAATTTTTCAGGCGACAGCAGGGAAAGCACCGACAGAGCAACCTTAGGGCCCACGCCAGAAACTGTCAGGAGCATTTTGAACGCCGACAGCTCCTCGACTGAGGCAAAGCCAAAAAGCTCGATACCGTCCTCTCGCACCGCAAGATAGGTGTAAAGCGTTGCTTTCTGCGCGCTCTCACGGAATGTGACCTTCGGCAGGGCGTCGTAAGTAGTCTGGCTGACCGACATCTTATAGCCTACTCCGCCCGCGTCGATGACCGCGGTCCCGTGCTCAAGCAGAACCAGATTGCCGCTGATATAGTAAAACATTGCCGTTCACCTTCATTTTTTATTTATATCTATTATCTTTTATCCTGTTTCTTTGCATTTGCGTCTGCAGGGGAGTCAGCTTCAGTCTGCCGGGAGGATTTCTGATTTATTGCTTGCGCCTCGGCATTTGTCTTATCATCAGGTCCGGACGCTTCGGTACTTGAATCCTCTACTGCGGGTTTATAAATGATTACGTCAGAATCGGCTGCATCATTTTTCACTTCTTCCGGAGCGTCGCATTTTTTAATTCTTAATTTTTTCTCAAAAATGATAAGAAGAATGAAAAGCATTGTGCTTGCTGCGGTGACGGACAGGCCTAGTACAAACGCATCGGGCAGGTATTTCATAACTACGGTATGCTCGCCCATATCGACTCTGAACGCGATAAGAGCGTCCAGCGTTTTGAATGTTTCAACCCGCTTGCCGTCTACATAAATCTTCCAGCCACGGTCATACGGGATTGTTGTCTGTATTATCTGGTTATCTTTCGGCGAGTCAACTGTGCCGTTAAAATAGCGTTCAGTGTATGATGTGATTTTGTATTGAACTGACGCAAGCTTTGACATAACGTCGCGGAAGGCCGCCATGTCGATGTAATACAGGCAGTCATAACCGTTTTTCACATAAAGGTCGGTATATGCAAGCGTCATTGTAAGATTAACCGTTTCTCCGGCTTCAAATTTGCCAAGCGACACGATGCGCGAAGTGTCGCCGCCATAAAACGAGCCGGCGGAAGAGCCGTTGACCTTGAGCCCGACTTCGCGAGGATAATCGCTCGGAAGATAGAAGAATATTTCGCGGTCTGTAGGAGCGACGAAGGTATAGATGACGTTCGCCTCGCTGTTCTCAGATGCTTTTGCATATTTGAAGTGACCTGCAATATATGATTTCGTGCAGTATGCGTTGGTCGTGATTGAGCCGACGGGAATCGGGACAAAGACCTCGATTGTTTCCTCCGAGCCTATCATAGCCGATACGAGAGCGTTCAGATAATCGCAGGGAGATTCGTAATCATTCGCAACTATTTCGGTAACCTTGTCGTCGACGCCGTAAGCCAGCGACAGGGCATACTGGTTAAGCCAGGCAGTAAACCCGCCGTTCTCAAACGCCGCAGTGTAGTAATCTGAATAATCATCGGAGGAAATTATATATTTGATTCCAAGAAGAGAATCGTTCACCGGAGTTCCGCCGGCGTATTTCGACCAGTGCGACTGAGAACAGTAGCCCATGCGGTTCAGAAACGCGATTGTTTCAGAGTTTAACGTGGATGTGGAGTTCGATAGCCCGCGGATGTTTAGCGACATATTGTCGTTTGTCTTGCGGTGAAGCGTTTTTTCCATGCGGTAGAAGGAATCGTCGTTTTCCTCTATGATTTTTAGTATCGGACGGTAGGCTCCTATGAAGTCGGTGTAGCTGCTGTAGCTTGAATACACAACGTCTTTGCCTAAATCGACCATATTCGTCAATCCGTTTCCGAACAGCTCGAAGCAGACCAGAAACGAAAGGATAAGCAATATATTTTCTTTGAATTTCGTAATTTTCAGAAGGCAAAGCACGACAAGATAAACCGCGATACAGACAAGAGAGAACCATACCGTCTGAAGATCGTCGACAAAATCCAGATCAAGCGTCTGTATGAATATGACAAGTCCGGCAAGCGAAGTGCAGATTGCAAATATTGCCTTTGAGCTTATTGATTTTATCTCTTCAAACGCGGAACATGCCAAAACAAGCAGGAAGAAGCAGAGCATGAAGCTGTAGCGGTAATTGAGCCAGTTCGGTCTCTGAAACCCGTGCCAGACAAGGTCGACTACAGATATCGAAAAGCTAAGAACGAAGAAAGCCACGAACGAGCCCGACATGACCTTCTCGCGGAGAGTGAACTTCGGAGACAGAAAATACACAGGTATCAGTATAAGCGTCAGCACGCCGCAGTAGACAAAAGGCAATCCCTCGGGACGCACGGTGTCGTACGAACCCGGCAAGAATTTAACCAGAAGCTCGATAATGTCAAACTTGAAGTTGAACGCCCAGCTCGGATCCGAAAATGTCGTCTTACCGAATGTGAGCGAGTAATAAGCGGTAAGAAGTATTACCGCCGCAATGCCGGCAGAGAGCACTGAACAGAAGCCGAAACGCAGAAAGGATTTGATAAAATGCTTTTTTTCATGGAACGGGTTGTTTTTATCGTCAGAGTTATATGAAAAATAATATACGAAGAAATAGGCAAGCACATAGTAGCAGACCATGTATCCGATGTAAAAGTTGCTCATCATGGTGAGAGCAAAGAAAAACACGAACATGCGGAATTTTCCGTACTTTATCAGCTGCTCGATTGAATAGGTTATAACCGGCAGCCACATGACGGCGTCGATCCACATCGAGTTATGCTGCTGCACAATCGCGTAGGCGGTAAGCGCATACATGCAGGAGAATATGACGGTTGCTATTTTGCTCCTGCTTTTTCCGGTCTTATGGATATAGAAACCGAAAGTAAATCCGCATATTCCTGTTTTAAGAAGAAAAATCACAAGCAGCGCGTCAAGGATATGCGACTGCGGGAAAAGGCAGACTATATATGAAAAGGGGCTTGCGATATAATATGCGTATATTCCCATGAATTCGCCGCCGAGCGCGCGGGAGAAAGAGTAGAGCAGACTTGTGTCGCCGTAAACACAGTTCCGCAGCGCTTCATAGAAATACACATACTGGCCGTTAAGGTCAAGCACAAGCACCGAACCGTTTCCGAACGGGTGTATCTCCATCGCCACATAAAGAAGGTACATGATTACTACCGGTATAATAAAAGCAAGCGAGAGGTATCCCATCCCCGATTTGCCGATCGCATTGAAAAAAACATTTTTCTTTCCGGATATGTCCGGCAGCAAGTTTTCTTTTTTCTTTTTAAAGAGAGACATTGTTTTCCTTTTCCTTTGCAATTACTTTTTTTATTGATTTTTCAAGCTTTACCCGGTCTACCGTCATATCACGGCCGCAGCCCGAACAAATTATGCGTACGTCCGAGCCTACCCTCACGACCCGGAAAAGCTTTGAGCCGCAGGGATGCGTTTTTTTGAGCTCAATCGTATCCCCGGGGAAAAATCTGACAATATTCATGCCGTACCCTCCCAATATATCAATTATTATAACATAATGATTCCGCCTTGTAAACATCGCCGGCGGATTTGATTCTAAAGTTTTATTTATTTATCATTATCTGTCATGCCTTTTGGGGATATATGGGACAAAATAATTGACTTTGGCATGATTGTATGTTATACTTATAATGGATTACTATAATGCCGAATAACGCCTGTCATACAGGCATCATATTTGTTTGGAAAGGCGAGTTAAATTGATAATTTTAGGCATCGATCCCGGCATTGCGATTGTAGGCTGGGGAGTGGTCGACTTTGAAGGCAGCAAGTTCAGAACGCTTGATTACGGCGCGATCGAAACTCCCGCCAATACTCAGACGTCAGCCAGGCTTTCGATAATTTATGATGAGCTCACAAAAATAATCAGACAGTATAAACCGGAGTCAATGGCGGTCGAGGAGCTTTTCTGGAACACAAACCAGACGACGGGAATCCGTGTAAGCCAGGCAAGAGGAGTGATTCTTCTGTGCGCTGTGAAAAACGGCCTTAAAATCGCCGAATATACGCCGCTACAGGTAAAGCAGGCGGTTGTGGGGTACGGACGTGCGGACAAAAAACAGGTTATCAGCATGGTTTCTCTGCTGCTCGGCCTTAAAGAGCCTCCGCATCCCGACGATACCGCCGACGCACTTGCCATTGCCGTATGCCACGCGCACTCGGGCTGCTCAAAGATTGCAGAATATTACAACAAATGAATCCCCCCTTTTTGAACCATGTAAATTGAAAGGCAAGATATGTTCACAGCAGACAAATGGAAAGAATACGAACTACTTGACACCTCGGACGGAGAAAGACTTGAACGATGGGGAAAATATATCCTCGTCCGCCCGGACCCGCAGGTTATCTGGAGTATAGATAAAAAAAATCAAATGTGGCAGAGAGCCGACGGTATTTACAGACGTTCCGACAAGGGCGGAGGTTCCTGGATTAAAAGCGATTTGCCCGAACAATGGAAAATAAATTACGGGAATCTGATGTTTACACTGCGCCCGATGGGTTTTAAGCACACGGGGCTTTTTCCCGAACAGGCCGCCAACTGGGACTGGTTCTCGGAACTTATTAAAAAATCCGGAAGGAAAATCAATGTCCTGAATCTTTTCGCTTACACAGGAGGCGCGACTTTAGCCGCAGCCGCCGCGGGCGCGGCGGTCTGCCACGTGGACGCAGCCAGGGGAATGGTCCAGCAGGCAAAGGAAAACGCTATGCAAAGCGGGCTCGGCTCAGCTCCGATACGCTATATCGTCGACGATTGCAAAAAATTCGTCGAACGCGAAATACGCAGAGGCTCGAAATACGACGCTGTAATAATGGATCCGCCGTCCTACGGCCGAGGGCCGTCGGGCGAAATCTGGAAGATAGAGGACAGCATAGACGGACTCGTAAGCCTTTCTTCACAGGTGCTTTCGGACAAGCCGCTCTTTTTCCTCATTAATTCATACACAACCGGACTTTCGCCGCTGGCTATGAAATATATACTCGATATCAGAATTAAAAGACAATTTGGCGGCGCAACGGAAGCAGATGAACTCGCCCTGCCGGTAACCTCGACCGGTGGCTTTCTCCCGTGCGGCGCAGCCGCCCGCTGGACTGCGGAATAATGCAGAAATGCGGTGAGATGCGGCTTCCCGAAGTTAAGCTGGTCAAAAGCTGCCGAAATTGAAGCAGCTCGAATCAAAGTTCTTCTTGAAATTTAGATATTTTTTAACCGAATGGACGTTTGAAATGGAAGATTATTTTATAAAAACGGAGCACCTTTCATGCAACTACAAGGATGAGAACGGGCGCGAGGCTCCGGCTCTCATCGATATAAATCTGAATATAAAAAAAGGCGAATATATTGCAATTATCGGCCGGAACGGCTCGGGCAAGTCAACACTTGCAAAGCTGTTAAATATGATACTTGATCCCGTGTCGGGCAGAATATTCATCGACGGAAAGGAAATTACGTCGGGAAACCTTACCGACAGTGAAATCCTCGATATACGGCGCAAGGTTGGCATGGTTTTCCAGAACCCCGACAACCAGCTTGTGGCAACAATAGTTGAGGAGGACATTGCTTTCGGCCCGGAAAACCTCGGCATACCCGCGCCGGAAATAAGAAGGCGAGTCGACGAGGCGCTTGAAGCGGTAGGCATGAAGGGATACGAGAGACATGAGCCGCACCGCCTGTCGGGCGGTCAGAAGCAGAGAATAGCCATCGCCGGAGTGCTGGCTATGAATCCCGAATGCATTATCCTTGATGAATCGACCGCTATGCTTGACCCGCGCGGGCGCACAGAGGTCATGAACATTGTCGAGAAGCTAAACCGGGAGCGCGGGATTACAGTCATAATGATAACGCATTATATGAACGAGGCGGTTAGGGCAGACCGCGTTATAATTCTCAACGACGGCAGGCTGCTGCGCGACTGCACGCCTAAAGAGCTTTTTTCCCAGCCGGATTTTTTACGCCGTTACGGACTTGATGTCCCTCAATCGGTCGAGCTTGTGGACGAACTTCGCCGACACGGGGTGAAGATAGGCGGGGTACCGATCACGCCCGACGAGTGCGCATCTGAAATTTTTAGGTATTTATCCGATAAGGTTGTATCATGACAAAAATTAAGCTTGAAAAAATAAATTATGTTTACAGCGCTGACACTCCGTATGAAACATTCGCTCTTAAGGATGTAGATCTTGAAATTGAAGAGGGAACGGTCACCGGTATAATCGGGCATACAGGTTCGGGAAAATCAACGATGATGATGCTCCTGAACGGGCTTGAAAAGCCGGAAAAGGGCCGCGTCATGCTTGACGGCGTCGACATATGGGAAAATCCCAAGGAAATATATAAAGTGCGCTTCCGGGTCGGCCTTGTTATGCAGTATCCCGAATATCAACTTTTCGAGGAAACTGTGGAGAAGGATATCGCCTTCGGACCGCGGAACATGGGGCTTACGGAGAGCGAGATAAGCAAAAGAGTAGCGGAAACGGCGGATATCGTCGGACTCGACCGCGACCTTATGACAAAATCGCCGTTCGATCTTTCAGGCGGAGAAAAACGCAGGGCTGCCATCGCCGGAATAATGGCGATGAGGCCTGATGTGCTTGTGCTCGACGAACCCGCGGCAGGGCTTGACCCGGCCGGAAGAGAAAGAATATTCGCTGCGGTCCGCAATTACAGAAGGCAGACCGGATCAACAGTCATAATTGTCAGCCACAGTATGGAGGATATGGCAGGCATCTGCGACAGGATCATAGTCATGTTCGAGGGCCGGGTTAAAATGTGCGGAACGACAAAAGAAATATTTTCGCGCGCTTCGGAGCTGCGCGAAATAGGACTCGATGTTCCCGAAATATCCCGCCTTATGCTCAGGTTAAAAGAGATGGGCGCCCCGGTCGGGGATATCCCGTATACTGTTGACGACGCGGTAAGCGCCATTATGAAAATGCTTAAATAAATTATCATGCCGTGCGGTTTTCTGCTTAAGCTTTCCGGCACGGCGGGAAAGGCACTGTCCCAGAAAAATGAACAACATTGCATTTGGTCAATATTATCCCACCAGATCGCTGATACACAGTCTTGACGCGAGATTCAAGGTTGTGCTGGCAATTCTCTATATAGCCTGCTCCTTTTTATGCAGGAACATCATTAGCTTCGCGGCGCTCCTCGCTTCAGCGGCGGTTCTCGTTGCGGTGTCAGGCATTCCTTTCAAAACGGTGCTGCGCTCGCTAAAGCCAATAATCTTCATCCTTCTGTTCACTGCAGTTATCAATATGTTCTTTACTACCGGCAGCACAATACTCTTTTCCTGGTGGAAAATTACGGTGTACTATGAAGGTGTAATGAACGCCCTTTTCATCGCGGCGAGAATTATTGTGCTGATAATCGGAACAAGCATATTTATGACATATACGACGTCGCCGATTGAGCTGACCGACGCTCTTGAGAGCCTTATGTATCCTTTTAAGCTGGTCAAGCTGCCGGTTCACGAGTTCGCAATGATGATAACAATCGCTCTGCGCTTCATTCCGACTCTTACGGAAGAAACAAATAAAATAATGGCCGCGCAGAAAGCGCGAGGCGCGGATTTTACAAGCGGAAGCATTTTCAAACGCGCAAAGGCTCTGATTCCGGTGCTTGTTCCGCTTTTCGTATCTGCTTTCCGTCGCGCCGACGATCTGGCGACGGCAATGGAATGCCGCTGCTACCACGGCGGCGAGGGGCGGACACGATTAAACGTTCCGCATTGCCGCCCAAGGGATTTCGTTATGCTCGGCATAATGATCCTCTTTGGCACGGCGCTTGTTTTGATCAACATATTCGGATTCGGCTATACAATGGCATAGATCGACACGTTTTTCAGAAGCAAAGCCAAATATTTCACCTGCAGGATGAAGGATAAGATGAAACTTGTTCTCAGAATTTCATATCTCGGAACAAACTACTGCGGCTGGCAGATTCAGCCGAACGGAGTAAGCGTTCAAGAAAAGCTTAACACGGCGGTCAACAGGCTTTTCTGCCGCGAATGCGACGTTACCGGCTGCAGCCGAACAGACAGCGGAGTACATGCAAACGACTTCTGCGCCGCCGTGAACGAAAAGGGGAAAACAGGTATTGACGTCAGCATAAAATCCGACGGCATAGTCCGCGCGCTGAACACGTATCTTCCGGAGGACATAGCGGTAAAATCCGCCGAGTGGCGCGACGACAGCTTTCACCCGAGATATGATGTTAAATTCAAGGAATATATCTACCGCATTTACAATGCCAATATACGTTCGCCTTTTGAGGCCGGCAGATCGCTTTTCTATCCGATACCGATAAATAATGAACAGCTTGACGCAATGAGCCGCGCGGCTTCGCTTTTTATCGGAAAGCAGGATTTCAAAGCCTTTATGGCTTCAGGCTCCGATGTCACGGATACAAAAAGAAATGTTATCAAATCGGAAATATTTAGAATTGGTGATATAATTCTGTTCAAGATCAGCGCTGACGGTTTCCTGTACAACATGGTGCGCATTATTGCGGGAACGCTGCTCGAGGTAGCCGAAGGAAAAATCAAATCCGATGAGATTCCAGATATAATAGCTTCCGGCAACCGCAGCCGCGCCGGCAGGACGCTGCCGCCGGAGGGACTGTATTTGAACAAGGTGGTTTACTGAGCTCGGAACGCGGCTCATGTAAGTCTTGCATTTTTTCTCCGGAGGTGATATAATTTGAATTCCGGATTTGGGAATTATATTAAAAATTACATTAAAAAACGCTTTCACATAAGGTCGGCCGACGAGATCCGCCTGACAGGGGAGGATTTTGAAGGACTCTATAACCCTTATTACGCAAGGCTGTCTGATATATTCCATGCAGTCGGCTTCGCTTCGTCAGCCCTTCTTGTGATATTTATTATAACTGCTGTCATATTTAATTTCAAAAGTGTCACATACGAGAATCTGTATTATTTTATAAAAGATTTCGATGCGGTTGTGTCTTCGGACAAATATGCGACTTCGTCGGTTGTTTACAGCTATGAGGACAACAGGGAATACGCACCTTACAAAGGAGGTCTTGTAACCGCGGGGAGCGCGTCTGTATCGGTGTTTTCAGCTACAGGACGTAAAACCGCTACCTTTTATGACGGATATGACAGGCCTGTTATACGGGCTTCTTCGAAATATTTTATAGTCTACAGCGTCAACGGCAACGAATTTTCGGTTTATAACTCCTTTGTGCGTCTTTATACTGAAAAGCTTGATTATCCGATTTTTTCTGCTGAAATCTGCGATGACGGCGAGTTTGTAATCCTGACATCTGACAGCGAATATAAATCTGTCATTTACCGGTACACGCAGAATTTCAAAAAATCCGCCGCATATTATTATAATGAATATGTGATATCGATGTCGCTGTCGCCTGACGGAAAATATCTCGCCGTATCATTGGCCGGAACCGAGAACGGAACCCTCTCATCACGCCTTAATATCTACAAGGAAAAGAGCAAGGAGCCGCAAAATCTTTGCGGTAGCATTCCGGGGCTTGTCATAAAATGCGGAGTCAAAAACGAATTTTCGCTGACCGGAAAATTGTTTTATTATTACATAAGCGGGAGCGCGATATTTCTAAAAGGTTCGGCCGATACCCCGGACGAGATCAGAATCAATGATGGCGAATCGCTTCTTGCTGTCGATTCGGACGGTTCAGGAATTATCGCCGCTGTTTCCGACAGCGAAGGATATCTCATATACATAATCCCTTATAAAGGCGGCACGGCAAGCATAAGGCTTGACGAAAAACCTTTACAGATAAAAAAACGCGGCGACATTATCTATGTCCTCTATAAAGACACGGTAGTCAGATATGATGTTTTATCCGGAACATATGAAAAAAAAGCATGTGCGGCGGGAGCCGAGAATATCATAGTATCGTCAGAGAATTATATATTTGTATGCTACGCATCAAGAGCCGTCAGCATCGGATACTGAGCATTAAAATAGAAAGGATTATGAAAAATGAATTATGCGCTTGACCTTATAATCATTTTAATTGCCGTTGCCACAATAATAATATATTATATCAAGGGTTTTGTAAAAGCCGTGCTCGGATTCGGAAAGGTAATTCTTGCGGTGATTATCTCATCGCTTTTCGGCAGGGGGCTCGGAAGCTTTATTGCCGATAGATTTATGAATTCCAGAATAACCGAATCGGTATATAACTCCATATCGGGTATGTATGGATCCGAAGCTGTCACATTCGATATGTCGGAAATACTGCAAAAAACGCCGAAAGCGCTTATCACGCTTGCCGAAAAATGCGGCGTTAATGTTAACGAGCTGGCATTAAAGTATTCCGGCGATACGGCGGCGTCAAGCGAGCGGCTTCATGAATTTTCGGCGGACATAGCGCTTCCGATTTCAGGGTTCGTTTCAAAAATTCTCGGCTATGTGCTGGTTTTCATAGCCGCCTACATACTGCTTGCGATCGCAGCATTCTTTATAAATAAAATCGCCGAGCTTCCCGTACTGCACACAATCAACAAGCTTTTGGGGCTTTGTCTCGGCGTGGCTTGCTCGTTCATATATATTGTGCTGTTCGTGTTTATCGCCAACGCCGTAATATATTATATTGTCGCTTCCGGCAATCAGGCGGCGGCACTTGAAATAATCAACAAAACCGTCATTTTTAAGTTTATCAGCGAATTGAAAATTATATGATGAAAAAAGAGAATATTCCGAATATTTTAAGCGTTTTCAGGCTTTTCCTTATTATTGTCTTTGTATTTTTCATTTTCTACGATTTCCCGAAGTACTGCATCGCCGCTGCGGCGGTATATCTTGTCGCGGGAATAACCGATGTCCTCGACGGCTGGCTCGCACGGAAGTGCGGCTGGGTCACAAGGACCGGTAAAATCCTTGACCCGATTGCGGACAAGCTTTTCCAGATGACTGTGCTCGTCTGCCTCTCGGCAAAGTTCCTGCTTCCGGTCTGGCTGATAATTCCGTTCATATTAAAGGAATTGCTTCAGTTAACGCTCGGGTTCCTGATGATGAAAAAGCGCAATGTCGTTGTCCACAGCAGCTGGTACGGAAAAGCTGCGACCGTCGCCCTTTGCGCGGCGGGACTGCTGGTGCTCGCGCTTGCGGACAAGATTGAAGAATATAAATTTTATATAAATATGTCTTATATAATTATTCTTATCTACATGTTGATTGTTATGGCGCTTTATATCGCTAAATACATAAATGTGAAGTCTGATGAGGATAATGTTATAACACATGTGGCTGATATAAGAAAGTGAAGAAATAACCGATGGTAATGTGTACAAGATGTAAAAAAAGAGTCGCAGCCGTTTTTGTCACGAAAGTTGAAAACGGTGAAAAAATAACCGAGGGCCTTTGCCTTAAGTGCGCTAAGGAGCTCGGGCTTCCGGTAGACAATGTGCTGGGAGATATAATGGGCAAGCTCGGACTTACGCCCGAACAGCTTGAAAACATGGAGAACGACGTCACCCAGCTTATCAACAGCGAAGGCGGTCTGCCGTCCGATGCCGACGACACGGAGGACGGCGGAGCACCGGCCATAGATTTCCCAAAGCTTTTACGCGAAAGCGGTCTTATACCCGAAAACGGCAAGGACGGCGAGCGCGAACAGGAAAAAGAAAAAGACAAGAAAAAGGCCGCCCCAGAGCCAAAGCAGAAAAGCGAGAAGAAACGCAAATTCCTCGACACATACTGCAGAAATCTGACCAAACTTGCGAGCGAAGGCAAAATCGACCGTATTGTAGGACGGGAGAGAGAGCTGGCAAGAGTAATTCAGATTCTCTGCCGCAGACAGAAAAACAACCCGTGCCTCATCGGCGAGCCGGGAGTCGGGAAAACCGCTATTGCGGAGGCGCTGGCTCAGAGAATTGCGGACGGAAACGTGCCATACAAGCTTGAAGGCAAGGAGCTTTATCTTGTCGATCTTACGGCGCTTGTCGCCGGCACTCAGTTCCGCGGGCAGTTTGAGTCGAGAATACTCGGTCTTCTTTCGGAAGTCCGCGAATCGGGCAATATTATCCTTTTCATCGACGAGGTTCACAATATTGTAGGCGCGGGCGACGCTGAGGGCAGCATGAATGCCGCAAACATACTCAAGCCCGCGCTCTCAAGGGGTGAGGTTCAGGTAATCGGCGCCACAACGCTTACCGAATACAGAAAATATATCGAGAAGGATACCGCGCTCGAGCGCCGCTTCCAGCCGGTGACAGTCAACGAACCGTCTGTAGTCGACACTGTCGAAATGCTGCGCGGAATCAAGCATTATTACGAGGACTATCACAAGGTTAAAATTTCTGATGACATTTTGCGCCTTACAGTAAAACTTTCGGAACGTTATATTACAGACAGATACCTGCCCGACAAGGCCATTGATCTGCTCGACGAGGCGGCATCGCAGCTGTCTTTATCCAGCGCGCCCCTTAACGAATGCTATAGAATAAAAGATAAGCTGCTTGAACTGAAAGCTTCACGCGAGGAGCTTGAAAATATGACATCCGAGAGCGGTATGTCGGAGAATGAAAAATACGAAAAAATCGCAAAAATCAAGGCTGAGGAGATGAAGCTTGCCGATAAGCTTCATAATAATGAGATCCTTTGCAGCGAAGTCTCGCTGCGCCCGGACGACCTTGCCAGGGTCATTGAAATCTGGACCGGCATCCCCGCGGCTTCAATCACCGAAAACGAATTCGAGCGGATAGACAAGCTTGAGGAGCGTCTAAAAAAGAGAATTATCGGGCAGGATGAGGCAGTCAGCGCGGTCGCACGCGCAATAAAACGCAACCGCGCGGGTGTCAGCGCCAAGAGAAAGCCCGTGTCGTTTATTTTCGCCGGCCCGACAGGAGTGGGAAAAACAGAGCTTGTCAAAACTCTTGCGGCGGATTTGTTTGACACACCCGAAACACTAATCCGGCTCGACATGTCTGAATTTATGGAAAAACATTCTGTGTCAAGAATTATAGGGGCGCCTCCAGGATACGTCGGCTATGATGAAGCCGGGCAGCTGACAGAGAAAATCCGCCGCCGCCCGTATTCGGTCGTGCTCTTTGACGAAATTGAGAAAGCACATCCGGACGTGCTGAACATTCTTCTTCAGATTCTTGACGACGGACGGATAACCGACGCTCACGGAAAGACTGTTAATTTTGAAAACACGATACTTGTAATGACGACTAACGCCGGCTCGGACAAGAGCACAACCCCGATAGGCTACTCGAACGACAGCGGTGAAGCGGCAAGAGAAAAAACGCAGAAAGCGCTTGAGTCGTTCCTGCGCCCGGAATTCATTAACCGTGTGGACGAAATAATTACTTTCCGCCAGCTGAACATGGATGATTTCAAAAAGATTGCCTGCATAATGCTTGACGAGCTTAAAGCCGCGCTTGAAGAAAAAAATATAAGTCTTTCATATTCCGACGGAGCCGCAGCCCTTATCGCCGAGAAGGCTTATTCCGCCAAGTACGGCGCCAGAAATCTCCGCAGGTATATCCAGACCGAGGTTGAAGACAAGCTTGCGGAAATCATCATTTCAGATTACAACAAGGTCTGCTCAAAGGCCTCGGTTACCGAATCCGACGGCAGGCTAAAAATTCTTTGCATCTGATTGTTTCCGGAGATATGGAATTTTTCGGAATCCCCAATATGGTTTTCATCATGTTGCACATTTTTCATTCATCTCCGTTTTATGAAAGGAACAGGACAAATCTGTGAGCGGCAAATGGTTTCTGCTTGACATTAAGCAAGCGGAGGAAAAATTCAATACAAGCTCCGCCGCGGGACTTTCGAGAAAGGCGGCGGCAAAGCTCCTTGCCGAAAAAGCAAAGGAAAGGGCAGATAGGAATAAGAGCATCGGCGATGAAATATCGTCGCTAACCGATATTGCAAAGACTATTGTTGCCGACCCGTCAATGGTTATTCTTTTCGGCTTGTGCCTGATTTCGGCTTTTACAGGGCACGCCGGCACTATGGCTTTTATCCTTGCTTTCATTCTGCCTTACATTGCGTTTGTTGCTCTTATAAACATTCTTATTTTTCTTTCGGAAAGAAAGGCGAAGAAGGTTCTCGTCCCGTTCTCAAAGGTAAGGCGTGACGGCAGGCTCTATTATGTAAAGTCAACAGGCGTTGTTGCGGGAGATCTGCTTTTGCTCACTCAGGGGGATTTTATTCCGGCAGACGCGCTGATAGTGTCTTCAGACGGACTTAAAGTATCGTTCGAGCAGGATGGCGTCAGTGTGCTTATGAGCAAATCGTCTGAAAATCTCTCGTCTGCGTCAAACGATAATATTCCGCTTTTCAGGCGTTCAAACGTGCTTTGCGCGGGTTCATATGTAATAAGCGGTACAGGCACGGCGATCGTCGCCGCAACGGATAACGAAACATATGCGGCAATAACAAGAAACAAAGCTGAAAGCATACATCCGGTCAGCGGGAAAAATAATCTGCCTGCGGGGAAAACTCGGACAGGAATTGCCCGCACGGCATTTGTCCTCAATATCGCCGCAGTTGGCTTTATTCTTGTCTATACGCTGCTTTCACTGTTTTTCCCATTCTCCGGGGCCGGAATGTTCGACGCTTTTCTTGCCTCCGCCGCAATTGCCGCGCTGACTTCCGGCGGCCTTATTACAATGAGCGGCCGCGCGGCTCTCCTTTCTTCAATGCTTTACGAAGACTGTTCGTTCAGCCGGGGTATCGTACTCAATAAATCTGACGCCGCATCAAGGCTTGCGGACGTCAGGACACTGTTTGTAAACGATAAGATGTTTGTGTCCGACGGAAGGCTGAACGCATCGGCGTGCTACATCGGAGGCAGGGAATATCAGATTGAGAACAGCGCAGATTCAGTTCCTGATGATTATCTGCGCAATATCGCCATGTCTATTTTCAGCGAACCGGCAAATGCCGAAACCGGCTTTTCAAGAAATATAAGATATGCCGTCGCACTTAGAAGTCTTATAAGCAGATCCGGAAGAAAAGAAGAGGATATAACGCGCGGCTGCAGCCTTATAGGATATGTCAGCCGCGGCGCGGCGTCCAAATTTGACACCGTGGTTTTCAGCTGCGGCGGAAAAACATACAGGATATGCCGGACAAGCGACGAATCTTTGATAAGCTCTTCATCATATATGAATTCTCAAGACGGCATTGTTCCGCTTAGCCCTGAAATGTCGGAAAGGCTGCATTCGCTTTACAGAATTTTGCTCCGCCGGGGCTGCACCGTCATTACAACCGCCGCTGTCGTAGGCTCGAGCCTCGTGCTTGACGGAATGCTGGTGTTTTCGGTCAACTCGCATACCGGAGGCACGACCGACAATTACTTAAAAGATTTTGCAGACAGCGGTGTACGGGTGATTTTTACTTCTTCAGAAGCAAACGGAGATGTCACATGGTACAATAATACTTCTCCCGACGGGATTGATGTTGTAAATTGTGATGCACACACACGAGCCTGCGACATATTGAACAACAGCAAGCTTGTTTATCTCAACGGCGTTTCGCCCTCGCTTCTCGCAGAACTGGTCAAAGAAGCTGCAAAATTCGGCGGCACTGCTCTTGCTAACTGCAATCCCGCTTTCTTTGAAGCGTCAGAAAAAGCTCTTGTAAGCATTTATTGCACGCAGTTCGATACGGCGGCAACAATCAGAAACGACGCGTGCCTCCCGATTTCAAGCGTTGAGGAGGAGAAGGGCCGTTCGGTTCACTTGCTTGCAAACGCAGACATAGTTCTCTCGCAGCCGCATAACAGGCGCGGAGGACTGTCTATGCTTGAAAAAACATTCAGATGCGTATCGGGGAAGAAATACGACGCCGAGGCGTACGGGAAATATTTCGTATTTTCATTTTTTACAAGAATAGCACTTATGCTCATGTTTGCTTTGACAGGCGAATTTCTTTCCGCCCCGCTCGTCATAGCCGCAGGAGTCCTGACAGATATGCTTGCTCTCGCGGTCTTAATAACGCATGATTGCGAGAAGATAAGCACTGAGCATCTAAACTATGATGACGGAATCAGATTTACGGGAAAAAATATTTATATCCAGCCTCTTGTTTCCGCTACTGTCACCGCGGTTCTTTCGTTCATTATCTCCCGCCTGTTTGCAACCGACGACAGCGCCGGAACGACGTTTCTGTTTACCGCGATGATATCATCTTCAGCCGCGTTGCTGTTCAGTATCATGGGGAGGAGAATAAAAATATCACCAGACCAGAACCGTTTTCTTACCTCTTTTGCAGGCTTCACGATAATCCTTGTGGCGCTTATTATTATGACGGCTGTCCGTCCGGTTGCCAGACAATTCGGCATGGAGACTTCCGTCCCTGAATTCATCGCTGCTGCCGCTGCCGTTCCGATTGTAACGGCAGGAGCAGTGCGCTTTTCCGAATGGCTGATAAAACTTGACTCGAAACACAGATAAATAATAGTGCGTCAGAATACATTTTGCATCCCGCGGTCATATAATTAAATGAATATTGTTTTAAGGGGGACTGCATTATGCATGTCATCAGCACCGCCGACCTTCGCCAGAAGGAGATAATAAATCTCTGTGACGGAGGACGGCTCGGTTACGCAAACGATTTTGAACTCGATATTGACGACGGAAAAATCATCGCTCTTCTGGTAAATTCTTCGGGCAGCTTTTGGGGCTTTGGAAAATGCAATGAAATAAGAATTTGCTGGGACAAAATTCAATGTATCGGAGAAGATACGATTCTCGTCAAAATCCCGCCGGCGGAAATCGCCGTGTGCGATAATTCAAGGAGAAAATGCGGCTGGTTCAGGTAAAACCAGTCAAAAATAAAGGCATAATTGTAAACAAATTGTAAACAATTACATCTGATATTGAATGAAAAATATGCCTGTGTTATAATACAAAATGCTGTTTTTATCAGCTAAATAATACACACACATCAGCCGCGGCATATCGGTGCCGGGTTTTCGCCCGGTTTGAATTGCCGGATGCGATGTGGTGGAAAAAACCGAAGGAGGACATTTTAATGTCTGTTATCACAATCAAACAGCTTCTTGAAGCAGGCGTCCATTTCGGACACCACACAAGAAGATGGAACCCGAAGATGGCCGAGTATATCTTCACAGAGAGAAACGGCATCTACATCATCGACCTGCAGAAGACCGTCAAGAAGTTTGAGGAAGCTTATAACTTCGTACGCACAATTTCAGAAAACGGCGGCACGATTCTTTTCGTGGGAACCAAAAAGCAGGCTGCCGACGCCATCAAGGAAGAAGCAACACGCTGCAATATGTACTATGTCAACGTGAGATGGCCGGGTGGTATGCTCACCAACTTCAAGACAATCCGCCGCTCTATCACACGTCTTGAAAATCTCATCGCAATGCAGACAGACGGCACGTTCGACCAGCTTCCGAAAAAAGAAGTTACTCAGAAGCTGAAACAGATATTCAATCTTGAAAAGAACTACAGCGGCATCAAAAACATGGATAAGCTTCCGGACGCCGTCTTTATCGTCGACCCGAAGAAGGAAAGAAACGCTGTGCTTGAGGCAAAGAAACTCGGCATACCGGTTATTGCTATTGTGGATACAAACTGCGATCCCGACGATGCGGATTATATCATCCCCGGCAACGACGACGCTATACGCGCCATCCGCCTGATATCCGCAACACTTGCCGACGCCGTTATCGAAGGCAAGCAGGGCGAACAGACCACCGAGGCGGCTCCCACAGCCGAAAACGCAGAAGAGAAAGCTCCTGTGGAGACTGCTGAAGCTGCTCCCGCTGAAACTACAGTCGCAGAATAATCCCGAAAGGAATATAAAAATGGCAAATATAACAGCTAAAGATGTTGCTGCCCTGCGCGCTAAGACAAACGCAGGCATGATGGAGTGCAAAAAAGCACTCGTTGACGCTGACGGCGATATGGATGCGGCCGTAAAGCTGCTCCGCGAAAGAGGACTTGTCGCTCAGGCCAAGAAGGAAAGCAGAATCGCTGCGGACGGTATAGTCAGCATCCTCAAGGAAGGCAACACCACCGCAATGATTGAAGTCAACACCGAAACTGACTTCGTCGCAAAGAACGATATGTTCAAGGACTATGTCAAAAATCTGCTCAAGGTTATTATCGCAAAAAGACCTGCGGATGTCACAGCTCTTCTTGCTATGCCTTATCCGGAAGACGGATTTACGGTTGAAAGCAAGCTTCAGGAGCTCATACTTGTCATCAAGGAAAAGATCACTATCCGCCGCTTCGTCATCGTAAACGGCGTTACAAGCACCTATGTTCACGGCAACGGCTCTATCGGCGTTATCGTCACTTTCGAGGCTGACGAGAAAGCTTTGTCCAATCCCGAATTTGCGGAATTTTCAAAGAATATCGCACTCCAGGTCGGAGCTTACCCGGTCGCTTACCTCAGCAAGGAAACCGTTCCCGCCGATGTGTTAAACGAGGAAAAAGCTATTCTTGCTGCTCAGATCCAAAACGACCCGGATAACGCAAAGAAACCAGCCAACATCATCGACAAAATGGTGCTCGGACGAATCGGCAAATTCTATGAAAACAACTGCCTGCTTGAACAGACATATGTTAAGGACGAATCAATAAAGGTCAGCAAATATGTCGAAAACACCGCGAAGGAATTCGGCGGAAAAATCAAAGTTACAGGCTTCTTCCGTTACGAGAAGGGCGAGGGAATTCAAAAGAGAGAAGAAAACTTCGCCGAAGAAATCGCCAAGCTTACAAAACAATAATAGCTGCTTATTTTAATAATCTGCCGCGGCAGGCAAAATATTTTGCCTGCCCGGCAGTATTTTTCTGTCACGGGCGGTAAATATCCGGCTCCAATTAAAAATACGGCAAAGAGCTTTAAGGCTTGCTCCATGACGACAAAATACTTATACTTAAATAAGAATATTTTATTAAAAACGGTTTACAAATCGGCGCTTATGCTGTAAAATATATATAATCTTACGTAAAGAGGCAAGACCACATGAATGAACCAAAATATAAAAAAGTACTCGTAAAGCTTTCAGGCGAGGCTATGCAGGCAAAGGATGGAAGCATACTCGATTTTGATTTTCTTGGAAAAATTGCCGACACGCTTGTTAAATGTGTTAACAATGGCATCCAAATTGCGGTTGTGGTCGGAGCGGGCAATATCTGGAGAGGACAGAAACAGGGGAAAGGCATGAACCGCTGCCGCGCCGATCATATGGGAATGCTTGCGACAGTCATAAATTCAATAGCACTCAAGGATATGATAATCCAGCATAAAGGCTCTGCCGCCGTCATGACACCGGTTGAAATGCCGGAATTTGCAGAAAAATATGTTACCGAAAAGGCCGTCGAATATATGGAAGCCGGAAAAATCGTTATACTCGGCTGCGGAACGGGCAATCCTTACTTCTCAACCGACACGGGAGCGGTTCTACGAGCCGCCGAGCTCGGCGTCGATATAGTCCTTATGGCAAAGAATATTGACGGCATCTATGACAAGGATCCTGCAAAATATCATGACGCCAAAAAATATGATAGAGTATCGTATAACGAGATACTTGACAAAAAGCTTGCCGCATACGATCTGACGGCCACGGCTTTCTGCTGCGCCAACGGAATTATGACCTGCGCTTTCGGCCTTAAAGAGCCGGAGAATATATACCGCGCCGCATGCGGCGAAAATATCGGAACAATAACATACTAACATACTTACCTAATTTTCACAAAACAAATAATTGTTAAAATTCAGTTAATATTGCGGCTTTTCAAAAAAGCCGCCAGTGTTATTATAAATTAAATTTCGAAAGGAGATCCGGCATCGCCCGGTACACAGTATTATGAAGCTAAACACCAAGGAACATGAAGAAAAAATGCAGAAAGCGATTGCCGCTTACGAATCAAATCTGGCAACAATCCGTGCAGGTCAGGCGAATCCTATGATTCTCTCGAAAGTGACTTTCGAATATTACGGCGCTCCTACGCTTATAAGTACGATGGCCGACATACGTGCCGCGGATGCAAGGACTGTGGTTGTCACTCCATACGATATGTCAACTCTTAAGGCAATAGAAAAAGCCATCCTCGCTTCCGATATCGGCATAACGCCGACCTCTGACGGAAAGGTGATACGTCTTGTGTTCCCGCAGCCCTCAGAGGAGAGAAGAAAAGAGCTCACAAAACAGGTTCAGAAGCACGGCGAGGAAGCCAAGATTGCCATCCGGAACATAAGGCGCGACGCAAACGAGCTTATAAAAAAGCTCAAAAAAGACGGCGAAATGACCGAGGACGAACAGAAGGCATCCGAAAAGGCAATTCAGGATATTACCGATAAATACATCAAGATTGTGGATTCGATAACAGAAAAAAAAGACAAGGAAATAATGCAGGTCTGAGCAATTTCGGGTGGGACGCAAAGTACCACCCGATTAAAATAAGAGGTTTCGATGAGTAAAGAATTATGTTCCGGCAATCAGAAAAATCTTTATGGACTCCGCCATATCGCCTTCATTATGGACGGCAACGGCCGCTGGGCGACAAAACGCGGCCTGCCGCGCGAATACGGACACAAGGCCGGAGCCAAGGCTTTCAGGGAAACTGTGAAATATTGCCGTGAAATCGGAATTAAATACGTAACGGTGTACGCTTTTTCGACCGAAAACTTCAAATCGCGCCCGAAAAGCGAAACCGATTCAATAATGCGCCTGCTCGACGAATATCTTTCGGAATGCGAGCGTGAGATGGATAAGTATAATTTATCCTTCCGCTTTATCGGCGATATCGGCGCGCTTGATGAAAATCTGCAAGCACGGATAAAGAAGGTTGTCGAAAACACTGCCGGCCGTGAGTTCGTGCTTAATATCGCCCTCAATTACGGCAGCAGGGCTGAGCTGATCCGCGCTTTTAATATACTTGCCGCCTCGGGGAAAAATAATATCACGGAAGAAGACATTAGCTCCGCGCTTTATACCGCCGGCTGCCCGGATCCTGATCTTATTGTCAGAACGGCAAACGAATACCGACTGTCAAACTTCCTTCTCTGGCAGGCGTCTTATTCCGAGCTGTATATTACCGACGTTCTCTGGCCGGATTTCGGTCCGCGCGAGGTCGACGCGGCAATCGAGGAATACGGACGCCGCCGCCGCAAATACGGCGGAATAGGCTGAGACAGCCGCAGCCCGCGTTTTCTGATGAATACTTGAAAGGTTATGGAAAAATTCAATGATAAAAAGAACAATAACGATGATTGCAAGCGTGGCTGTACTGATACCGATTTTAATATTTTCCGGCACCGCGGTGTTACCGGCTGCCGTTGCTTTTTTCGCTGTTGTGGCACTTTATGAAATATTCCGCTGTATCGGCGTCGCCAAAAATCTTTGGCTCACGTCTCCTCTTTACATAGCCGGAGCAGCGTTTCCTTTTGCGGTCAGATATATGAACGGGGGAGCTGAGTACATCACAGCGGCTCTTATGGTTATTATTTTGCTTATGCTCTGGATCCTTACAATTATCGTATTCAGCAACAACAGGATTTCATATTCCGACGCGGGAGCGGCATTATTTTCGGCGCTTTATATTACTTTTGCATTTTCTGGAATAGTATATCTTCGCGACCTTGATAACGGGAAAATTTATCTGTTGGTCTTTGTCGGAGCGTGGGTGACAGATATCTTTGCTTATCTTACGGGAATAACCCTCGGACGTCACAAGCTTATTCCGGTGATAAGCCCCAAAAAGACGGTTGAAGGAAGCATCGGCGGTGCGGTGTTTGCCACCGCGGCGTTTACCGCCACATCGTATTTCATCGGAATACAGTCAATCGGCTGGGTGACGATCATATTAAGCGGCGTTATTGTTTCTTTTATCGCGCAGGTCGGAGACCTTTCAATGTCGGCAATTAAACGGCAGCACGGTATAAAGGATTACGGTAAAATTTTCCCCGGACACGGAGGCGTGCTCGACAGATTTGATTCTGTCCTCGCCGTTTCATCTGTAATGACGCTTTTGTTTGCTTTTTTGAACGCTTTTGAAATAATATAATCCCGGAGTTCAAATGGATAAAAAAACAATAACCGTACTCGGCTCCACCGGTTCGGTGGGCAGACAGGCGCTTGACACGGCGCGGGCCGAAAACCTGCCCGTAAAAGCCTTAGCCGCGGGATCAGACTATATCACGCTTGAAAAACAAGCGCGCGAATTCATGCCGGATTATTGCGTTCTTGACGACGCAAAGGCGGCTCAAAAGCTGAAAATATCTCTTGCCGACACAAATATCAAAGTGCTGGCAGGATTTGACGGTATCAAATATATAATAAACGAATGCGGCTCGGATGTCATTATAAATTCAATAACAGGAGCCGCGGGGCTTCTTCCGACGCTTGAGGCGGTGCGCACAGGCAGCCGTCTTGCTCTGGCGAACAAGGAATCTCTTGTTATGGCCGGCGGAGTTATTATTGATCTGGCAAAAAGCTGCGGCGCCGAGCTTATACCCGTCGACAGCGAGCACAGCGCGATTTTTCAGTGTCTGCAGGGGAGAGCCAAAAACGATATCAAAAGAATACTCCTGACAGCTTCGGGAGGTCCGTTCTACGGATATAAGCCCTCTGAATTGAAAAAAATAACCGTTGAAGCCGCGCTGGCTCACCCGACGTGGAAAATGGGGAAAAAAATCACGGTCGACAGCGCGACACTGATGAACAAGGGCTTTGAGGTCATTGAAGCCGCGCGCCTTTTCAGTGTGGAAGCCGGCAAAATCAAAGTTCTTATACACCGCGAAAGTATAATTCACTCAATGGTTGAATATTTTGATAACAGCATCGCAGCGCAGATGTCGGTGCCGGATATGCGTCTGTGCGTCCAGTACGCGATAAATTACCCGGAACGCAGGAACGCCGTTATCGAACAGCTTGATTTGGTAAAAGTCGGGCGCCTCAGCTTTGGCGAGCCGGACACGGAAACATTTCCGCTGCTTGCGGCTGCGTTCGGCTGCCTGAAGGAAGGCGGAGCAATGCCGGCGATACTCAACGCAGCAAACGAGGCTGCCGTTGATGCTTTTCTGAACAGGAGGATCGGCTTTGCAGATATTCCGTCGGTTGTCCTTGAAACGCTTGGGCATTTTTCGGGAAAAGCAAGCATCGGTGCGGGAAATGTAAGTGACAGATGCAATTGCATTGATGAAATTTTTGATTACGACCGCCTTGCGCGAAGCTATGCGGCGAATATGATCAGCAGATATTCAGTTGACTGACACTAAAATTTCAGCTTGCTGTTATATAATTACTGTAACTCAGTATTAAAAGGGGGATAAGGCTATTTACGCACTATATATATTGCTTGCCATCTTTGTTTTCGGCGTGATGATATTCGTCCACGAACTGGGACACTATATTTCCGCGCGCGCGTGCGGTGTCGGCATAAAGGAATTTGCCATCGGAATGGGGCCGAAAATTTATTCGCGTGTGTCTAATAAAACAGGAATCAGATACTCGATACGGCTCTTTCCGGTAGGAGGCTTTGTCAGCATGGTCGGGGAGGACGAGGAGAGCGAAGCCGACGACGCGTTCGGGAAGAAGAGCGTATGGCGCCGGATGATTATTATCATTGCGGGAGCGTTTATGAACCTTGCGCTCGGCTTTCTCATCATGCTTGTAATTGTGTCAACCACAAAGGGATATCTCGCCGTAAACGTTGTCGCGGAATTTGACGACGGCGCCATGAGCGAAGCTTCTGGACTTATGGTCGATGACAGGATAATCAAAATCAACAATACACGTATACACACCGGATATGACCTCTCGTATGAGATAATGAATCAGGGCGACGTTGCGGTTGACCTGACTGTTATCAGAAACGGCGAGAAAATTGTCTTAAAAGACGTTATTTTCCCGACATTTTCCGAGAGCGGCGCAACCTTCGGGCAGTCGGATTTCACACCGTACGGCGAGCAAAAAACACTGTTTACAGTGATAAAGCATACATGGTTCCGCTCGGTATCCACCGTCAAGATGGTAGCCGACTCGCTGATTGACCTCATTCGCGGCAGATACGGAATCGACGCCGTATCCGGTCCTGTCGGCATAACCGAACAGATCGGAAACGCGGCAAAAACAAGTTCTGTCAATCTGCTGTATATTTGTGCCGTCATCAGCATAAACCTCGGCATCATCAACCTTCTGCCGCTGCCCGCGCTCGACGGCGGAAGATTTGTCTTTCTCCTTGTGGAGGCCATACGCCGCAAGCCGGTCAATAAAAATATCGAGGGATATGTCCATTTTATCGGGATCGTAGTTCTGTTTGCTCTTATGATACTGATAACAATGAAAGACATCTGGGGTCTTGTAAATTAAATGATATACAACAATATTAGAATTCCTAAAAGGGAAATCAAAATAGGCTCCGTGAGCATTGGCGGCGGGAACAAAATCGCAGTCCAGTCGATGACAAACACAGATACGAATAATCGGGAGGCGACGCTTGCTCAGGTGAGAGCTCTTGCCGGCGCCGGCTGCGATATAGTGCGCATCACTGTTCCTGACGAAGAAGCCGCAAAAACAATTTTTTATATCAAAGAGCAGGGAATCTCAGTGCCGATTGTAGCCGATATTCATTTTGACTACAAGGCTGCATTGGCGGCCGCAGGGTGCGGAGCCGATAAAATACGGATAAATCCCGGCAATATCGGCGGCGACGAACGGGTAAGGGAAGTCTGCCGGGCATGTTCCTCACGCGGCATACCTATAAGAATCGGCGTCAACAGCGGTTCGCTTGAGAAACATATCCTTGAAAAGCACGGCTCGCCGACAGCCGCGGCGCTCTGCGAATCGGCCATTTATCATATCAGGCTGCTTGAAAAATTTGATTTCAGCAATATTGCAGTTTCAATTAAGTCGTCGGATGTAAGGATAATGATTGAGGCTAACGTTATGCTTTCCGAAAGATGTGATTACCCGCTTCACCTCGGAGTTACTGAGGCCGGCGCCGGAAGAGCGGGACTTATCAAGTCTTCTGCGGGCATAGGCGCGCTTCTGTGCCGCGGGATCGGAGATACTATCAGAATATCTCTCACCGACGATCCGGTGGAGGAAGTACGCGCTGCAAAAGAGCTTCTCACGGCTCTCGCCGTCGAAGGACAGAGCGGGTTAAATATTATCAGCTGCCCTACATGCGGAAGAACGAGCATAGATCTTATCGGCCTTTACAACAAGTTCAAAGAAGCCGTAAGTATGGAAAAGCTGGAGGACAAGCCGCTGACAGTCGCCCTTATGGGCTGCGCGGTAAACGGTCCGGGGGAGGCAAGAGAAGCGGATTTCGGCATCGCCGGAGGATCTGGCGAGGCTCTGTTATTCAGAAAAGGGAAGATCGTTGGAAAAATCAAGGAAGAAGATATAGTGAAAACACTTATAAATGAAATAAGGAACATCACAAAATAAAAAATGAGCAAAACATTTCTTGAAATATTTTCTAAATATGAGCCTGATGCGTCTATACGAACATATCTTGATGCGGCACAGGAAAGCTGTGTAAAATGCGACCGAGAAAGACGCATAATCGAAATTGAAACAAAATTCAGCCGGATTATTCCAAAATCCATTTTATACAAGATAGAGTCGCAGCTCGCGCAGAGCTATAAGGTGAACATAGTAAAAATCCTGCCGAAATATCCGGGCTGTCTGCTTACATATGAATATATACCAGAAATACTGAAAGAAGCCGAGCGCACCGGAGTCGTGGCACGCGGTTTCTTTTCTGATTATACATACGAATTTGACGGTGAAAAACTTTCTGTGTGCCTTAACACTTTGCCCGGCGGGATCGACCTTATGAATGATTTCAAAACGCCGCAGGTGATTGACCGGATTATTTTCAGCGAATTCGGAGCCGTTGTTAAAACCGAGCTGTCTTGCAGTTCGGACACCGCGGAATATTCCGAGAGAATACGCAGCCGGCTTGACGAGATTGACCGCGAACTGACAGCCGCGGAAAAAATTTACGATGAGCGCGAACGCGAATCGTTCAGAGAGCGTTACGCTGAAGAAACGGTGCCGGCTGATGAGGTTAAGGAAGTCAAGAAACTTCCGCGGGTTACCACGATATTCCCGGAAAAGAAGATAAATAACGAAGCCGGCGTATTCGATTCAGGCTGCAGGAAGTTCGACATTTCAAATCCCGAATATGTCTTTGGAGAGGAATTCGACGTAGCCCCAAAAAGAATAGCTGACATTAAAAACACAGAGCGCGGAGTGGTTATAGCAGGCGATGTTTTTGGTTTTGAATGCGAAAAATCGCGCGGCGGGGACAAATATAACTTAACATTCTCGCTGACCGACTATAATTCCTCGATTGAAGTCAAGTGCTTCGGACTCACAGAAGAAGAATCGGAAAAAATATCAGGTTTCATTTCAGACGGCGCGTCGGTGGCGCTTTACGGCGCTGTAAAGCGCGAAACACGCAAGGGAGTCGCCGGCGAGGAACTTTATATGACCTTCCAAAACGCCGCTAAAATCAAGCGTATTGACCGTACGGACGACGCTGATGAAAAGCGTGTCGAGCTTCACATTCACACATCTATGTCCACGATGGACGCTATAATATCTCCGCCCGACCTCATCAAGACAGCGAAAAACTGGGGGTACAGCGCCATTGCGGTGACAGACCACGCAAACCTGCAGGCTTATCCTGAAGTAATGATAGCGGCGGAAGCCGCCGGCGTCAAGCCTATTTACGGCGTAGAGGGATACTTCGTCAACGACACCGCAAGCGCCGTTTATGGGCTCGAAAATAAAAATCAACCCGGATTCGATGATGAATTCATAGTGTTTGATATTGAAACCACCGGACTTTCGGCGCAGAACTGCAAAATCACCGAAATCGGCGCCGTTCGCGTAGCACACGGCAAAATTTGTGAAACTTTTGGCACTTACGCCGACCCCGGCGAACATATTCCAGAGGAAATCACAAAACTCACCGGGATAACCGACGAAATGGTTTCAGGCGCACCTTCGCAGGCAGATGCCGTAAGATTGTTCCTTGAATTTACCGGCGACAGAATGCTTGTCGCGCATAACGCTAATTTTGACATGGGATTTATCCGCACGGTGTGCGAAAAAAACTGTATTTCTTTCACAAACCCGTATCTTGACACAGTAGCGCTTTCAAGATATATCAACAAGGACTTGAAAAACCATAGGCTCGACACGCTCGCAAAATATTATAGCCTTAGAGAATTCAACCATCACAGAGCATATGATGACGCGTCAATGCTCGCCGAGATTTTTATTTGCATGATTGCAAAAATGCGCTCGCTTGATATTCATAACTTTGAAGAACTGGCGCGGGAGATGAGCGAAAACTCTGATCCTCTCAAGCTAAAGACCTACCATCAAATAATACTTGTAAAAAATCAGGCGGGGCTTAAAAATCTTTACCGGATTATTTCGGAAAGCTATCTTAAGTATTTTTACCGGACTCCGCGCATCCCCAAAACGCTGCTTGAAAAATACCGCGACGGCTTGATTGTGGGGTCTGCCTGCGAGGCCGGAGAAATATATTCGGCGTTTCTTGAAAACAAACCTGAAAGTGAAATTGAAAGCTTGGCCGAATTTTATGATTATCTTGAGATCCAGCCTGTTTCAAACAACCATTTTTTGGTGGAAGAAGGACAACTCCCGAACGACGACGCTATACGCGATATAAACCGCCGGATATACGAGCTTGGCAAAAGACTCGGCAAACCTGTCGTCGCCACCTGTGATGCTCATTTCATAAACGAGGAAGACGAGATATTCCGCAAAATTCTGCTTACCGGAATGAAATTCAAGGACGCCGACCGCGACTGCCATATCTATCTGAGGACCACCGCCGAAATGATTGAGGAATTTTCTTATCTCGGCAGTGAGGCGGCTTATGAAGTGGTCGTTAAAAATACCAACCTGATTAGCGGCATGATAGAAAACGTCCGCCCGATTCCAAAGGGTTCGTATACGCCGAGCATGGAAGGCGCGGAGGAAGAGCTCCAGGATATGTGCTGGAAGCGCGCGCGCAGCATGTACGGCGACGAATTGCCTGAAATTGTGTCTAAGCGTCTTGACAAGGAGCTTACTTCAATTATAAAACATGGCTTCGCGGTGCTTTATATTATAGCCCAGCGGCTTGTAAAATTCAGCGAGGACAACGGGTATCTCGTAGGCTCGCGCGGCTCTGTCGGCTCCTCGTTTGTCGCTACGATGGCGGGCATTTCAGAAGTCAACCCGCTGCCGCCGCATTACTGGTGTCCGGGCTGCAGATATAACGAATTTTTCACCGACGGCTCAGTCGGCTCGGGATTCGATCTGCCTGACAAAATATGTCCGAGATGCGGCCGCAAGCTGAACGCAGACGGCCATGACATACCCTTTGAAACCTTTCTCGGCTTCTACGGCGATAAATCTCCCGATATCGATTTGAATTTCTCAGGCGACATTCAGGCAAAGGTGCATAAATACACTGAAGAGCTTTTCGGATCTGACAACGTGTTCCGCGCCGGAACTCTCGGAACTCTTGCCGACAAGACGGCATACGGATTTGTGGCGAAATATGTTGAATCAAAAGGAGTATCAATCCCGCGCGCCGAGATGAACCGTTTTGTGAACAACTGCGTCGGCGTCAAGCGTACCACGGGACAGCACCCGGGAGGAATCATAGTAATTCCGCGTGAATATGAAGTATATGATTTCACTCCCATACAGCACCCGGCGGACGACCCGAAATCCGATGTTATAACAACTCACTTCGCCTTTTCATATCTGCATGACACAATCCTGAAGCTTGATGAGCTCGGGCACGATATTCCGACAAAATACAAATGGCTGGAGCGCTTCAGCAACACAAGCGTATTGGATGTTCCGATGAACGACAAGGATGTGTACGAGCTCTTCGCGTCCACAAAATCGCTCGGAGTCAAGCCTGATGATATAGGATCCCAGATAGGCACGTTCGGTCTGCCCGAGTTCGGAACCGGCTTTGTTCAGCCTGTTGTAATTGAATCAAAGCCGAAAAATTTTGCCGACCTGCTGCAGGTATCGGGACTGACTCACGGGACCGATGTGTGGCTCGGAAACGCGCAGGATTTGATTAAAAACAATATCTGTACGATATCAAAAGTCGTAGGAACGCGCGACGGCATCATGCTCGACCTCATCCGTTACGGCCTTGAAAACAGCAAAGCCTTCAAAATAATGGAGTTTGTCAGAAAAAATAAAAAGGGCAAGCCTCTGCCGGACGATATGGTCGCCGCCATGAAAGAAAAAAATGTTCCCGACTGGTACATTGATTCCCTGCGCAAAATCAAATATATGTTCCCTAAGGCTCACGCCGCGGCGTATGTAATGTCGGCGATAAGGCTCGGCTGGTATAAAGTCCACATGCCGCTGGCTTTCTACTGCGCTATGTTTACTGTCGCTCCGGGCGGGTTCGACGCCGAGATTGTTATGAAGGGCAAAAGGGCTGTCGTCGACACGATTGCTGACATTGAAAAGCGCAAAAAGAGCCGCGACTCAACTGTAACGCAAAAAGAGGAGGGAATGATCCCGACTCTTCAGCTGGTTAACGAGTGCTTTGCGCGCAATATCAAATTTCTCAAAGTCGATCTGAAAAAATCCGACGCTTTCGCTTTCCTCCCTGAAAATGGAGCGATAAGAATGCCGTTTTCGTCTCTCGGCGGCCTCGGTGAAACCGCCGCGCAGAATATTATCACCGAACGAGAAAAAGAACCGTTTTTTTCAGTGGAAGACCTGCGCATACGCGCCGGACTTACAAAAAGCGTGATAGAAATCCTGCGGCGCAACGGCGTGCTTGACAACCTGTCTGAGACCGACCAGATTACGATATCGTTTTGATGTATTTATGTTTTTAATATATAAAATTTAATTTTTCTATTGCATTTGGTCTGTCGATATGATATAATAACGGCACGGCGGTTTTCGGAATCCGCCGTGCCGCAATTCATAACAGACAATAAATCAAAGCCTTTTTCGGAGGCATAGCTCAGTTGGTCAGAGCGCACGGTTCACATCCGTGAGGTCGCAGGTTCGAGCCCTGCTGTCTCCACCAGCCATAAACCGGGTCGTCAATAATACTATGGTTAACTGAATGCAAGATAAATCAATTAAATATATTTAGGGGTATTAGCGCAGTTGGGAGCGCACAACACTGGCAGTGTTGGGGTCAGGGGTTCGAATCCCCTATGCTCCACCAAAACAAAACAATCCCGTACCGCCGCATAATATAAGGTGATACGGGATTTTAATATTCAGGATATGACGGAATCAGATAAATAATTTTCAAGTGCGGATAAAAGAAATCAATAGTGATTGTAAAAATTACAGCTTATGCGAGGGGGCAAGTACAATGAAAAAGGTTATTATTTTTTTGATGATCGCCGCTATTTTTTTCACAATACCGGCATGCGCGCCTGCAAAAGTCTGGGATACAGACAAAATGGGCGGGATCGAACCTCCTGCCGGCACGCTGACAAGCGTTACAAGAGTAAGCGGAGGATTGAAATACCTTTATTCTGATGTAATGTATAACGACGCCACTGACTTTATATACCGGCTTTCTACAGGCGAGTTCAGCCAGAATATAATTTCTAACGCTGTCGGAAATGAGCTTTCATATTACGGCGAAAATATTGAAGGGAAGAGCTTTAAGGTTATTTACAATATCGACAGCAAGACGTGCACAATAACTTACTTGAACTAAGCAATTTTTGTTTGTTATTTGAAAGGGAAATATTGAGAACGAGGCGGACGGTTAATTTAACCGTCCGCCTCGCTTTGGATTTATTTGGTTGACTGTTTTTTAAGTTTCAGCTAAATGCGTCTGTTTTTTTCAGCTTATATTCTTGCGACTCCAGACTTGCGCGCCGCTTCGGCAACTGCCTTTGCAACAGCCGGACCGACTCTCTTATCGAATGCCGCGGGAATGATATAGTCGGCGCTGAGCTCTTCATCGCTGATAAGGCTGCTGAGAGCCCGTGAAGCCGCAATCTTCATGGCGTCGTTGATGTCTGAAGCGCGTACGTCGAATGTGCCTCTGAAGACGCCAGGGAATGCAAGAACGTTGTTTATCTGGTTCGGATAGTCGGAACGTCCGGTAGCAATAACCTTTGCTCCGCCTGCCTTTGCTTCGTCAGGGAAGATTTCGGGCGTCGGGTTGGCGCAGGCGAATACAATTGCATCCTTGTTCATTGTTCTGACCATTTCGGTTGTGACCATCTTCGGAGCGCTCACGCCGATGAAGGCATCAGCTCCGACAAGCACATCGGCGAGCGAACCCTTCTGGCAGGCAAGGTTTGTAACCTCGGCCATCTCGTTCTTTATCCAGTTCATATTTTCGGTACGGCCCTTGTATATGGCGCCGCTTCTGTCGCAGAGAATAATATTCTTAAATCCATCAGAAAGAAGGAGCTTGGTAATGGATATTGCGGCAGCACCTGCGCCGTTGATTACTATCTTTACATTTTCCTTCTTCTTGCCGACAACCTTAAGAGCGTTGGTCATTCCGGCAAGAGTGATGATAGCCGTTCCGTGCTGGTCGTCGTGGAAGATCGGAATATCGCAGATTTGCTTGAGCTTTCTTTCAATTTCAAAGCAGCGGGGAGCGGCGATGTCCTCAAGGTTGACGCCGCCGAAAGAGCCAGAGAGCAGATATACCGTTCTCACGATCTCGTCAACATCCTTTGACTTGATGCAGAGAGGAAATGCGTCAACTCCGCCGAAAGCTTTGAAAAGAACGCACTTTCCTTCCATAACTGGCATGCCGGCCTCAGGTCCGATATCACCGAGACCAAGAACTGCGGTGCCGTCCGTGATAACTGCGCAAAGATTCCAGCGGCGGGTGAGCTCATAGCTCAGATTGACGTCTTTTTGGATTTCAAGGCAGGGCTGAGCAACGCCGGGGGTATAGGCAAGCGAAAGATCTTCTCTTGTGGCAACCGGAACTTTTGTGATTACCTCAATCTTGCCCTTCCATTCGGCATGCTTCTTGAGCGATTCAACAGCGTAATTCATTTGTATCTCCTTGTTTTTAAAGTTTTTACAAGATTTCCAATCGTCAATATTATAACAATATTTGAAAGAAAAATCAATAGCAGTTGCATATTTTCTTTGTTTAGCTTAAATTTAGGCGCAAGAAAGCAATAACATTTGTTATTATTGACACTTGTGTCCGGCAATGATATAATATGCATGGCTTTAATATAAAAAATTCAATAAAAATATGCAAATGAGGCTTACAGATGGACAAACGCATCATGAAATGCGATGTGGCAGTGATAGGCGGCGGGCCGGGCGGGATTCCGGCTGCTCTCGCCGCGGCAAGGCACGGTGCAAAAGTAATATTATGCGAACGCAACGGACATCTCGGCGGGAACGCCGCAATGGGGCTGCCGCTTCTCGGTTTTTTGTCGCAGAACGGAAGACAGATAATCGGCGGAATACCGCAGGAATTTATCGACGACCTGATGAAAGATGGTTATTCCTTCGGGCACACGCGCTGTCCGATGCACAATTCGATAACACTTGTTCACCCTGAAATGTTCCGCCTTCTGGCGCTTAAAAAGTGCCTTGAAGCGGGAGTAAGGGTGCTGTTCCACACAGAGGTCACCGGAGCTATGACCGACAACGGAAGTCTTAGGACAGTCACCGTGACGGGCAAGGGAACACAGGTTGAAATATCAGCAGACGTTTATATAGACGCAACCGGAGACGGCGACCTCGGATATATCGCCGGCGCAAGATACGAGAAGGGAGCTGCCGAAAACGGCACGGTTCAGCCTCCAACAGTTATGTTTTCTCTTACAGGATTTGAAAAAGAAGAATTCATGCGCTTCATCGACGAGCATCCTGAAAATTTAAGTCAGCTTGAATCGGTTCAAATCGACAGCGGTTATAATACCAAGCTCTGGCGCAGCACGGAGAACTACGTATTTGTCGGAATGAAGGCATATCTTGATGAAATACGCAAAAAAACCGACTGCCCGATTCTGCGCGAAAATATAATTTTTATAAATTCGACAATTCCCGGCAAGATATACGTCAACACTGTGCGCGTACCGGGCTGCGACGGCTCGAATATAGAAAGCCTTTCGGACGGCGAAATAAAAGGCCAGCTACAGATTGAAGGTATTGTAAGAATTCTCAAGGAATACGTTCCCGGCTTTGAAAATGTCATGCTTGATTCGATAAGTCCGTCGATAGGAATCCGCGAAACAAGGAGATTTCGCGGGCTTGAGAAGGTCACTGTCAAAGACGTCCTTGCCGGATACAAGCCGGAAAACACAATCGCTCTTGCCGGATACAAGATTGACATACATAACGGCAACGGCGAGGGAACAATTCTTAAAAAGGTCGAGGAGCCGTATGGCATACCGCTCGGCTCTGTGATAAGCGCCGACTATGACAATCTGCTTTTCTCGGGAAGGTGCATCTCTATGGACCATGAAACGCTCGGCTCTATGCGCGTCATGCCCACCTGTATGGCGATAGGTCAGGGCGCCGGAACCCTTGCCGCCTGCGCCGTGAAGCATGGAATCAAAGCAAAGGATGTCGGGTACGGCGAGGTCATTAGTATTTTGCTTAAAGACAAGGCAATATTAAAATAATTTCAAAAAATGCAGGGAGATTTAATCCCTGCATTTTTTATTGCTTCCTCCTCCAATAATTGCTTAGTTTATTATATCTTAAAAAACAATAAACTATATCCGGAGCAAATGATACCGCGGTATTTTGCGTCCGGGAGGTTAAAGTTATAATGAAAAAAAAGTTAACATTTTTACTGCTTATTTCATGCTGCATAATTCTGATATTCTCTTTGTCTGCCGACGCATCATGCGAGGTTTTCAACTGGTACTGCAAGCGTGTAAAAGGCCATATGCAGCCGCGCTGCGACAGCAATATGAGTTTTATTGAAGATTACGGAGGCTATTATATTGACAAAAAACACGGCGACAGCTGTTCTTCAAAGGTAGTATACCTCACATTCGACGCCGGATACGAAAACGGAAATATCGAACGTATTCTCGATACTCTTAAGGAAAAGCAGGTGCCCGCGGCTTTCTTTATTCTCAGTAATCTGGTTATAAAGAACACCGACCTTGTGAAGCGTATGACAGCAGAAGGCCATATCGTATGCAATCATACCTCGACACACAAGGATATGACAAAATTCCACACTCTCGAGGAGTTTGGCGCGGAGCTTAAAAAGCTTGAATGTGTTTATAAGGACTGCACAGGTCAGAAGATATCATGCTATTATCGGCCGCCAAAGGGGATGTTCAGCGAAGAAAATTTGAAATTTGCAAAGGAGCTCGGATATAAAACAATATTCTGGAGCTTTGCATATGCCGACTGGGACAACTGCAGGCAGCCGGATCCTGAGTACGCTTTTAACCTGATCATGAATAATATTCATAACGGAGCGGTAATTCTGCTTCACCCGACATCAAAGACCAACGCCGACATTCTCGGCCGTCTGATTGACGCCATTAAAAAAGAAGGCTACAGTTTCGGTACGCTTGACGAGCTGACAGCGGAATGAAGGACAAAATAAATGTTTCTCTTCAAAAGGAAAAAGAACAATAGGCATATCAAAAAAGCGTTTGCCTGTATTGCAGCAGCAATATGTCTGATTCAACAGCCGTCAATGCCGGCTTTTAATGCACCACAAAAAAAAATGGCGGCTGTTTATACAAAAAAAGAGAATAAAGGAAAGAAAATTGCTCTTACTTTTGACGACGGCCCTCATCCGGTTTATACCGAAAAAATTCTCGATATTCTTCTCGAATATGATATTCCGGCAACATTTTTCGTGGTCGGCGAAAACGCAAGCCTTTATCCCGAAATAATTATCAGAACTGTGAACGAAGGTCACGAAATCGGAAATCACACCTATTATCACCGGCATCTTTCTGAAATGAAGACATACCAGATTAAGAAGGAAATCCAGTTGTGCGAAAAAACAATCTATGAAATCTGCGAATACAAGACAAAGCTTTTCCGCCCTCCCGAGGGTATCTTGCCGGACGAAATCTGCAGATACGCCGCAAGGGAGGATTATACTGTCGTACTCTGGAGCATAGACACGCGCGACTGGGCGCATACTCCGGTAAGTGTTATGGTCAACACTGTTGAAACAAGCATATCGTCCGGAGAGATAATTCTCATGCACGACTATATCATCAACAGCAAAACCCCCGAAGCTCTGAAAATCATTATCCCGTACCTTCTTCGGGAGGGGTATGTTTTTGTAACAGTAAGCGAACTGATCGGGAGCGAATAAAAAAGCGATTCCGGAATTTTGGAATCGCTTTTATTTATTAGATTACCGATTCGCTATCGCCGTCGCCGTTGCTGTCACCATCTTCTCCGCCTTTGCCATTCTCCTCGGCCGGACCGCTCTCAATCATATATTTTTCAATAACAGGGTATGCGGCATAAACAGTTATGAAGCCTGAAAATGCCATGAAATAAAAGAGCGGAAGTATAAGAGGAACTATTATATTCAACGGAATTAAAAGCATGATAAGGCAGAAATTCAAAGCAGCCATCGCGAATATCCCGAGGAGAGCCATAATATTCCGCTTGATTCCGAGCACCGTGAAAATAAACGAGTTTTTGAATATCTTCCATATTTTAAGGTCAAAGGTAACAGCCTGAAGGTAAATATAAAACCTCATAATGGTATATATGATTATCAGTGCAATCGTAACGACATACATGACGTCCATCATATACGAGCTGACTTTATAATAGAAAAAGAGAAAATCGTAAAAAAGCAGAAATATGATTAAACCGTCAATAAGGCCTATGAAAAAGCCCTGCCTGAAATTTTTACGTATAGCATAAAAATAATCCGAAATAACAAAGACGGGTTCGCCCCTCACAAGGCCGCGAAGCAGGTATGTCCCCCCGATATTCTGCCATCCGAACGTCAGCCAATATAATATGGCTATTGCACCAATGATATAAAATACATATGAGTTATACGCCGGCGGGTTCATTTGAAAGCTCATAACAGAGAGCATAAGGTCGGCGGCCGGCGAATTTGATATAAACGCCGCGCTGTAAACCGTCGGGTACAGAACATTGACCGGAGCTTTGGTCGTGGGTCCCATGAAATATATAAAGACCGCCACTATAATCGGCAAGACAAGAAATATCATCAGAAGATTTACGGACAGCAGCTTGTTCCACTTCCTGCCGAAATATTTGAAAAAATTTTTCAGGTTCTTCGGCCCTTCATCTTCTTTTTCAACGCCTTTCCCGTTCCGGTTCAGATTGAACAGGTTAGCAAACGTGAATTTATTATTGTCCTTCAAATTTTTATAATCCTTTACAAAATGATTTTTAAGATATATCGATATGCAGCATCAGCAAGTATAACATAACCGAATAATATTAAGAACATTATGCAGTATTTCCAGAAATGCCAGGACTTAAGGATTGCATATATATTCCTGCAGCGCTTCCAGAAGTCCGAGTACATTTCAGACATTACGCATCCGGATATTACGATAAGGCAGAATATTAAAAATTTCAATGCAAACAAGCTTGTTACAAGCCATGTTTTTCCGCCCGGATAATAATTCCGGCATAACAAGAAATCGATGCAGAGTGCCGCGGAAAGCCCGTAATAAAAACCGGTCAGCATCGCCGCGGCGCGGTTAATTAAACCAGAAATATATGTAAAACCAGATAATAATATTATAAACGATATTTTGAAGATGTCAACCGAATTAAAAATAATTTCATAGATAAGTTCGTTTGAAAAATCACCCGCCGGAGCAGGGAGGAACATCCCG
>CAZMZJ010000001.1:94393-189036 GCA_964570825.1 uncultured Lachnospiraceae bacterium
AGATCCTATCTACTATACCGTTTCGCAGGTTTTCGGATATATATGAATTCAAAAGCGAACCGAGACATGCTGATATTGAAAATATAATTATATATATGACTGTCAGTCTTGTCCGCGCGTATCCGGGCCTGTTAAGCTGCCTGATTTTTTCTAAATCTATTTTGGCTGCCGCATCCATATATTCACCTTCCTCATATGTGTTTTTTATAATAATATGAGGAATGATATGGATTTATCCATTACATCTACGTCGAAGCCGAAAAGAAAAAATATGTCAGGAGTTACGTCTCATTATTTCAAAAGCAATGACTGCCGCGGAGGATGCCGTTGTGAGCGATCCCATGAATTTACGTCCATAATCAATACGGACGATTTCATCCGAAAGCTCAAGGAGAGAACGAGATATACCCCTTTTCTCGCCGCCTATGATCAGCAAAAGAGGCTTTTTAAGTTCGGCATCATATATTGAAACCGAATCCCGTATTCCGGCGCTGACTATTCTGTATCCGGCCGACTTTAATTTTTTTACTGCAGCGATCATATCTTCCGTATAGATGTCAATCAGTTCCGTCGTGCCAGCGGAGGCTTTTATGACCGTCGCCGCAGCTGTCATCCAGTTCCTCTGACCGAGAATAATTCCGTCAGCCCCGGCGGCGTAAAGCGAACGCACTGTGTACCCGAAATTGTACGGGTCCTCTATACCGTCAAGCAGAGCAAAAAATCCGCTTTTCGGAATTTTATCGGCAGACAGCTTGGAGAACATACGTTCCGTGCAGAGAGCCACGATACCGCCATGAGTGTTTCCTGTGGCAATATCTGCCAATTTTTCCGCGGAAACAATATGAATTTCAAATCCGAGCGCTTCGGATTTTTTGCGAAGAAAGGATAACTCCCGCGCTTTATCGGCTGCTGATTCCGCAGTAATAAGAACACGTATTATTTTTCGGTTGTTTATGCCAAGCTCAATAGCTTTTATGAGAGCGCTCAGCGAGGTCATTCCTTCGACAACGACAAATGTGAAATTTTCATTCTGGCAATCCATAAAAAAAGACACCTTCAATTATATTTTTGCGACGCCCAACATAAGATTTAGTGAAATCTTATATCGGAGTTTATGATTATGATGTACATATCCGGAAATAAAGAAAGATGCGTTCAGCTCGCAGCATATATGATTGAAAACAATTCAACCGTTCGCAATACGGCAAAAAAATTCGGGATAAGCAAAAGCACGGTACATAAAGACGTAACTCAAATACTGCGGCAGGTCAATAAGCCTATGTATTTTGAAGTTAAAAAGGTTCTTGAAATAAACAAACGCGAGCGGCACCTGCGCGGCGGCGAGGCCACAAAGAAAAAATATTCGGAGATGCCTAAGAAAAAAAGAAGCTGAAAGCATGAGGAAAGCCGGGAATATATGACTTTAATAAAAAAGACAATTATACAAAATGCAAATTTTGTATAATGCAGGGAGCGGATTCGAAGAAAAACGGCTTAATTATATACTTATAACCGTACAGGCTGTTGTTTTAATGCGAAAAATTATTGTATGCCATGGTGCGGATATCTTTGAACATTTTTGTATTGTGGATAATCAACAATAATATTCCGCTAATATGTAATATGCTACAAAAATAATTATGGCAACAGATAATATATTTGCAACGTAAAATAAATATGATATAATTAAAAACAATCGGTAAAATTTTTGGAGGAAAAATAAAATGCCTATAAAAATGAGAGTTCTTTACTGGTCGAACAAAGCAAAAATTAAAACCATCGCAAACGCTATCAAGAATGAATTTGAGCTTAGCCTTAACTCTGTTGATGTTATCCCGCCGGCTTATTCCTGCGATAAGGAAAGAATAGTTATCCTTTGCATTTCTATCAACGATCAGCCCGAAGATCAGTTAAGACTCTTCTGCCACGAGCTTACCAAGCAAAGAGCCCAGAACGTAGCCCTTATCATAGACGGCAACGAAAAAGGCGCAAAATACATAAAGGACATCCTGTCACAGACTGGTACGAATTTAATCAACGATGTGCTTTTTGTGAAAGGCGGTTTACCGTTCTTATCAAAGCTCGGCGACTCCGAAAAGGCCGAGGTGCTTTCCTGGGCGCACAGAATCGTCGAAAAGCTTCAATAAGCTATTATACAAAATCATTATACAAAATATTTCGCAACGGATCCGGCAGCTGCATTTATCATTTATCGCAGGCCGGTCCGTTTTTTATTTTATAACAACGTTGTTAATGCTGTCGATAAGCGGTTTGCCGCTTGTATCGGTAATTGTGATATATTGGGTTCTCGAAGCGTCGCTGCCGACGTCGGTCCTGAAAGTGCCGTTGTTCTGCCTTATCATGTATTCAAGAGTATAAACATATTTGGAGACGCCGGTGCTGTCGGACACCGTTTCGGCAATCTTTGTAATCTTAATATTATATAGTTTCTGCATGGTGAAAGCTTCTTTTTTCTGATTTTCTCCGTCCTGGTAGTAGCTTTCGCTGAAGCAGGCATTATACGACTCAGCGTCGCCGGCTATAATATAATTTATGAAATCGTACATCAATTTAACGGCGTCATTGTAATTATCGTATTCATTTTTTATAATTTCAACAGTAACTCCGGTACCGGGATCGCAATAATAGATACCCCTGTCAAGCCCCATATAGTATGTGTCCTTAAAGATATCTTCACTGTAATCCGGTGTGTAGAAGATAATCGTTTGGTTAGTCGGATTGTAATTTACGTCGTCGTTTCCCTCAATTATATCGCTGCCAAATTTATTATAAAGATAGACTCCGGCATAAAACAAAAACACAAAGACAACCATTCCCGCAAGAGAAAACAGGATTATCCGCTTTAAGTGCGAGCGCTTTGCCTCTTCCCTGCTTTTTCTTCCGATTTCGGTAATTCCGGTATCCGCCATATTTTCGTTCTTGTTGTCTGGCATATCGGCACCTCGTAAAATAAAAATCAACAGTTTTATTTTATCACATATAAACAAATATTGCAAGCTTGGAAAAGCGGGAAAATGTTCATAAATAAGCCTTTTCTGCTATTGATGTTTCGACGGCGTTATGATATAATAATTTGAATAAATATTTCCTTGTCAAAGAAAAACGGGTTTTTCATCCCCGGTTAATAGATTTTCAAAAAAGGATTCTGCAATTTATGAAATATCTTGTACTAATTCCCGACGGCATGGCCGACAGGCCTATTCCGTCTCTCGGCGGCAGAACACCGATGGAAGCCGCAAACAAGCCTTATATGGACAAACTTGCCGCCGTTTCAACAGTCGGCACCGTGCTAAACGTACCGGATGGAATGGTTCCGGAAAGCGATACGGCTAACATGGCTATTCTTTCATTCGACCCAAAGACCTACTCGCGCGGTCGCTCGCCCCTTGAAGCCGCCAGCATGGGAATAAAAATGAAACCGGACGAAACCGCTTACAGATGCAACATAGTAACATTGTCCGAGGACGGCGAATATGAAAATAAAATAATGATCGACCACAGCGCCGACGAAATAACGACGCCCGAGGCAGATATACTTATAAAGGCTCTTCAAGACAAGCTCGGAAACGAAGTCCGGAAATTTTATACCGGCGTAAGTTATCGTCACTGCCTGATCTGGAAAAACGGCGACGATAAGTATAACTTTATGCGCCCGCACGACATACTCGGAAAATGTATAAAAGATTACCTGCCGAAAAGGTCCGACGGCGGAGCCGAGTTCCTTGAGCTGATGAAAGCAAGCTATGAAATACTGGACCGCCATCCTGTAAACGTCAGCCGCCGCGGCAGAGGGCTGCGGCCTGCCAACTCGGCTTGGTTATGGAGCCCCGGCAAAAAGCCGCAGCTGCCCTCATTTTCTGAAAAATGGGGACTCAAGGCAGCCGTGATTTCAGCAGTCGACCTGATAAAAGGCATCGGGCTGTGCGCCGGCATGACGCCGATAAACGTTGAAGGCGCAACTGGAAATATTCATACAAACTTCACGGGCAAAGCGGAAGCCGCCGTTAAGGCGTTCCGGGACGGTTACGATTTCGTATATATTCATGTCGAGGCTCCCGACGAATGCGGTCACCGCGCGGAAACCGAGAATAAAGTAAGATCTATTGAGCTGATTGATAAAAAAATACTCGGCCCCGTTTTGGATTATCTTGAAAAATCCGGAGATGATTATAAAATCCTCGTGCTTCCCGATCATCCCACCCCTGTTGAAATCAGGACGCATTCCTCAGAGCCTGTTCCCTTCCTCGCCTACTCTTCCTCTTCCGCGAAAAAAGGAAACGGCGCTTCTGAGTTTACCGAAAAATCAGCCTTGGCAACCGGACTTTATATTCCTGAAGGTTTCAACCTCCTTGATTTCTGGATAAATAAAATCGATTAAATAATGTGAATGGTCGGTAATACAATAACATAATATAATCAACCCGCCAAACACCGAACACCGAACACCTAACACTGAACGCTGGTCGCTGGTCGCCGGGCGCCGTAATCCGGAATAAATCAAATATCGGAGTTTGTTATGGATAATCACGAAAACGGGCAAAATTATCTTAATACAAAAGACAGTCAGGGCTGCAGCTGCAACGAAAATTCTGAGAACAACGCTGCTTCAGACGGCAATTCACCAAAAAGCAACTTGTCTTTAATATCGGAAATTTTTGACTACATTGAAATTTTTGTGTTTTCAGTCTGCGCCGTTATGCTGCTTTTCACATTTGCGTTCAGGCTCTGCCGAGTTGACGGCGAGTCGATGGAAAAAACCTTATTCAACAATGAGATTCTGATTGTATCGGATATATACTATTCGCCAGAAGCAAATGACATTGTCGTTTTTCATCAGATAGGAACTTCAAATTCAGTGAACAACAAGCCTATAGTCAAACGCGTTATCGCTACGGCACGTCATTTTGTGAAAATTGATTACAATGCCGGGGTCGTATATGTTTCCGATGACAATATATTTGACGAAAACGATATAATAGACGAATCTTCTTATATTTATCTTGACACCGGCAGATGGAAAACGTCCGGAGTTATGGAAACATATGTGCCGGACGGATATATATTCGTCATGGGGGACAACCGTAACAACTCGCTTGACAGCCGCTATGAGGATATTGGTCTTGTTGACGTGCGCCGGGTGTTCGGCAAGGTGCTTTTAAGGATTTCTCCTTTCTCAAAGGCAGGAAGGATTTATTGATATCAAAAAACAATATTTCAGCCAAAGGATTATGCTATGCCTTCTCAGGTTATACAATGGTTTCCGGGACATATGGCGAAGACACGCCGTATTATATCCGAAAATCTTAAAAATGTCGACGCGGTGATTGAAATTCTCGACGCGAGAATTCCATACAGTTCGCGCAACCCGGAAATAGTAAATCTAATTGAAGACAAACCATCGATAATATTGCTTAACAAAGCTTCCCTCGCAGATCCGTCGCAAACCGCCGCATGGAGCAGAATATATACAAATGACAAAACAATTTGCATCATCACCGATTGTATAAGCGGCGAAGGCCTTGGGAAAATCGCTCCGGCAATACGGAGCCTCTGCTCTGATAAGCTTGAGCGGTATGAAGAAAAAGGAATGTCGGGGCGGAAGCTCAAAGCTATGGTGCTCGGAATCCCAAACGTAGGAAAATCAACCCTCATCAATAAATTATGCGGCGCCAAAAAAGCTAAAGTTGAAAACCGCCCCGGCGTCACACTTGACAAACAATGGGTGGCGACGTCACATGGGTTCGACCTGCTGGATATGCCGGGTATGCTTTGGCCGAAGTTCGACGACAAAAAAGTCGGCGAAAATCTTGCAATTACCGGCGCTATAAAGGATACAGTGCTTGATAACGTGCAGATTGCCTCGGCTCTCTGCCGCAGGCTGCGCAAATTTTACCCAGACCTTATCAGCGAGCGCTATAAACTCGGAAATATGAGCGCATATAGCGGGCTTAACGACTATGAGCTGCTTCTTGAAATCGGGAAAAAGCGCGGCTGCCTCGTTTCAGGCGGCGAGGTCGACGAGGTCCGGACTTCCGGAATTCTGCTCGACGAGTTTCGCTCCGGAAAAATCGGCAGGATAACTCTTGATTTTGTAAGCAGGAGCACAGACGGTACGGCAGAAACCGGCGACAACCGGGACGCAAACGCGGAAAACAGCTGATTATTCTTTTTATAATAAAAGGAAAAAAGATGCTTGAATATACGGTCGAAAACGAAATCAGAGCAGCCGGATACAAAATTATCTGCGGCGTGGACGAAGCCGGACGCGGGCCGCTGTTCGGTCCTGTCGCCGCGGCAGCGTGTATCCTCCCCGAGGGGCTGATTATCCCGGGCCTTGACGATTCAAAGAAACTCAGCGCAAAAAAGCGCGACGAATTATACTCGGTAATAACAGAAAAAGCCCTGGCATGGTCGGTTTCCTTTGCGTCGGTGGAAGAGATAAACGAATATAATATTCTTGAAGCGACGCTCCTTGCCATGCGCCGCGCGATTTCCTCTCTGAGTATAAGGCCCGGATTTGCAATTATTGACGGAAATATTGACCGCGGGTTTGAACTTCCGGTCCGCTGCGTCATTTACGGCGACGCAATTTCTCCGTCCATCGCCGCCGCCTCGATAATTGCAAAGGTCACAAGGGACCGGCTTTGCCTTGAGCTCGACAGGAAATACCCCGGCTACGGCATAGCTGTACATAAGGGTTACGGTACAAGGCTTCACAAAGACGCTCTCCGCAGGCTTGGAGCAACGCCAGAGCACCGTAAACAGTTTATTAGGTTTCTTGAAAATGAAGAAAATGGCAAGAAACAAGCTTAGCACCACCGCCTCAGGGCGCCACGGCGAGCGTGCGGCTGCCGATTTTCTTATAAGTAAAGGGTTTTGCATACTTGAAATGAATTACCGCTGCTCGCACCTTGAGATAGATATCATTGCAGAGGATGAGGCACATCTCATTTTTGTCGAGGTCAAATCACGCACTGAAGACGCGCTTAACCAGAACCGATATGGCAGACCCGGCGCGGCGGTTACAAAACGGAAGCAGTCATTACTCGTCCTTGCCGCACAACAGTATTTGAGAACTCATAAAACCGAAAAACAGCCGCGTCTTGATGTTATTGAAGTTTACTTTTCGCCAAAAAAGGCGGAACTTCCGCAGATAACCAGAATAAATCATATTGAAAACGCTTTCGGAGCAAGATAATTATTGTTAATTTAAGGACTTAATTACATATGAAGCTGATTGATTTCCACTGTGATACCGCATATCGAATGCATAAAGAAAATACTATATTTTTATCAAATAATTTTCATATTTCGCTTGATAAGGTTGCGAAATTTGAAAATTATGCTCAGATAATGGCCATTTTTATCTCAAACAAACTCTCCGATGAGGACGGCTATAACCGTTTTCACGAGATTTACGGATATTTTTCCGCTGAAATGGCCGAAAATAAAGACAGGATTGTAAAAATAACAGACGGCCGCACGCTGACTGAGGTTTGGAACAGCAAAAAACACGCCGCCATACTTTCGGTCGAGGACGCGAGAATACTCGCAGGTAAGCTTGAACGGCTCGATGTTTTATATGATAAAGGCGTACGCTTCCTCGTACTTATGTGGAGCGGCGAAACCTGCATCGGCGGTTCGCATAACACTGAGGCAGGACTTACCGATTTCGGCAAAAAAGTCACCGAACGCTGCTTCGAGCTCGGCATCATCCCGGACGTTTCACATGCTTCCGAACAGACAGCCTCCGATATGATAGAAATTGCGCAAAAATATGGCAAGCCGCTCATCGCGTCACATTCAAATTCACACGCGGTGCTGGGACACACAAGAAACTTGCGCGACCGCCATTTTGAAGCTATTCGCGACATGGGAGGCATAGTCGGAATCAGCCTTTGCCATACTCATCTCGCACCGGAAGGAAACGCGAAAATTGACGACGTAATTCGCCACATCGAACATTATCTTTCGCTCGGCGGTGAGAATACAGTTGCCTTCGGCTGCGACTTCGACGGAACCGATCTGCCAGAAGGAATAAGCGACGTTTCAGACCTGACGAAAATTGCGGATCGCATGGCTCAGCTCGGATACAAAGAAGAACTTATAGAAAAGCTGTTCTGGAGGAACGCCGAAAGGTTTATCACAGGCAACGTCCGCTAAAATCGCGTCTTATATAATTACTTATTGAAATTAAAGGATTAAACCGATATGATGTATAAAAGCACAAGAGATGCAAACGGTAAAAAATACTCTTCAGCTGAAGTAATAAAGAAGGGACTTGCTGACGACGGCGGACTTTTCGTGCCCGATGAAATTCCGACGCTCAGCAATTCTGATATCAAAAAGCTCTGCCGCATGACGTATAATGAAAAAGCCGCATTCGTGCTTTCAAAATTCCTTCCCGATTATACCTATGATGAGCTTATGTCTGACTGCGCTTCCGCTTACCGCGCGGAATCCTTTCCCGACGGTCCGGCGCCGCTCGTCAGGCTTGGCGAAAATAAACATATTCTGGAACTCTGGCACGGTCCGACAGCCGCATTCAAGGATATGGCGCTCCAGATAATGCCGCGGCTGCTATCCCGCGCGCTTGTCAAAACGGGTGAAAACCGAACTGCTCTGATACTTGTCGCCACCTCGGGCGACACAGGCAAGGCGGCGCTCGAAGGCTACCGCGACGTAAACAAGACGCGCATTATCGTTTTCTATCCTCAGGACGGCGTCAGCCGTGTGCAGAAGCTGCAGATGTCGACGCAGATAGGCGGCAATGTCGATGTATGTGCGGTCCGAGGCAACTTTGACGACTGCCAGAACGGCGTAAAACAGATTTTCTCAGATGCGTCTACGGCTTATGAACTTGACCGCCACGGCTATTTTTTCTCAAGCGCAAACTCGATAAACTGGGGACGGCTTGCTCCGCAGATTGTTTATTATGTTTCTGCCTACTGCGACCTCATTTCGTCCGGTTCTGTCAGCTGCGGAGATACCGTCAACGTATGCGTGCCGACCGGAAATTTCGGGAACATTCTTGCCGCGTATATCGCTAAACTTATGGGAATTCCTTTTGGAAAACTGATCTGCGCGTCAAATTCAAACAATGTGCTTACGGATTTTATCCGCACAGGCACATATGACCGCAACCGCAGGTTTTATATAACCATGTCGCCATCAATGGATATTCTTATCTCCAGCAATCTTGAGCGTCTGCTCTGGTTCATCGCAGGGGCGGAAAAAACACGGGTATATATGTCAGAGCTAAAAGCAAGCGGCAGGTACACGGTTTCAGACGATATCATAAAAAAAATATCCGAAACCTTTGTAGGATATTATGCCGATGAGAAAGCGACAGCTTCGGCAATCCGCGCAGCTTATGAAAAGTATAATTATCTTTCAGACACGCACACCGCAGTCGCGCTTGACTGCGCGGAAAAATATATAAGGGACAGCGGCGATAATAAAATAATCGTCACTGCATCCACCGCAAGCCCTTATAAGTTTGCAGGTGACGTTTTCCGTTCGCTGACAGGCAGAAGCCCTGCCGGAGACCTTGAGGCTATCGACGAACTCAACGCACTTACCGGCGTGCCTGTTCCCTTCCCGCTTGACGGAATAGGCGGGCGCCGGGTGAGGTTCATGAATTCTGTTGAAGTATCGGAAATGAAGGATTATGTAATTAAGAGCCTATAAAGAAACCTGCGCCGGCACGGCGCAGGAAAGAATATTTGATGGACAATGAATTCATCAAATTACTATTATCTTTTGTCATTTATTCTTTATTCTTCTTTAGGCTTGAATGTCGAGCAGATGGTTTCGGCGCTTGTTTCCGCATTTTTGGGGCCGATATTTATCTGTTCAGCACTGCAATAGTTGCTGGGATCGTGATAATAGCAATTCATAACATCGCAACCTATGCACTTGTTGACTTTACCGCTTGCCTTTTTCCGGCTGAATTCACTATTCTTTATATCATCCATATCAATTCAACACTCCTTCGTGGGATACTATTATTATAAACCGATATTGTTCAAATATTCGTTATTCTTTATTCTTCATTTTTCTTATCTTTCCGAAAGGAGAGCTGATTTGTCCGTTTTTGTTATATCCGATCTTCATCTGTCAACCAATACCTCAAAATCCATGGAAGTATTCGGATCACGATGGCAGAATTACGAATCACGCCTTAAAAGTAATTGGAATAATGTCGTCGGTAATGGCGACACTGTGATTATACCGGGCGACATTTCATGGGGATTGTCTCTTGAAGAAGCGATACCGGACCTGCTTTTTCTCGATTCGCTCAATGGCAGTAAAATTATCGGCAAAGGTAATCATGATTTCTGGTGGCCGACTTATGCGAAGCTAAATGCTGCTTTTATTGCCAACGGCATAAAAACAATAAGCGTTCTCCACAACAATGCCAATATCGTAGAAAATATCATCGCAGCCGGAACGCGCGGCTGGTATAATGAAATCAATAACCAGCCGTCGGAAAACAAGGCTGATTACCGCAAAATAGTTAACCGCGAGGCGATACGTCTTCGGATAAGTCTTGACGATGCTCAAAAAAAACAGGGAGACAGCGGAAACAGTGATAAAACAATAGTTGTATTCTTCCACTTCCCGCCCGTATGGAACGGTTATGTCTGCCGCGAGCTTGTTGATTTGCTACATGAATATAATATCAAAAAATGTTATTTCGGTCACATACACGGAAATTACGGGGTGGATAGAAAAATATTGTTTGAAAATGTGACGTTTGAACTTATCTCATCTGATTTTCTCGACTTTGTTCCGGTTCCGGTAAATATATGATATATATTTTATATATAAATAAAACTATTGACAAAAAAGACATTATGAAGTAAAATTAAGAGGTTGTAAAAAATTATTTCTTGGAGGAAATATAAAAATGAGTTTAATTAAGGCTGAGAAAACCGATAAAAATTTATATACTCTTGAGTTCTCGGTTGATCAGGCAGTATTCGGTGCGGCAGTTGAAAACGCGTACCGCAAACAGGTTAAAAAAATCAATATTCCCGGCTTCAGGCCCGGAAAAGCTCCCCGCCATGTCATCGAAAAAATGTATGGCAAGGGATTCTTTTACGAGGATGCTTTTAATGAAATTCTCCCGGCTGCTTACGATGAAGCCATAAAGGAATCTGGAATAGATGCAGTCAGCCGTCCCGACATCGACGTTAAGTCGGTTGAAAACGGTGTTGTGTTCACCGCAAAGGTTTATGTCAAACCTCAAGTTTCAATTGAAGGCTACCGCGGTATAGAAGTCGAAAAACATATCCACAAAGTGTCCGACGAGGAAATCGACGCAGAGATAAAAATGCTTCAGGAGCGCAATGCCCGCGAAGTCAATATAACCGACAGAGCCGCCGAAATGGGCGACATAGCCAATATAAACTATGAGGGCTTCTGCAACGGCGCAGCCTTCGAGGGCGGAAAAGGCGAGAATCATCCGCTTGAGCTCGGCTCCGGATCGTTTATACCCGGTTTTGAAGAACAGGTTGCAGGACATAAAATTGGTGACGAATTTGAAGTTAACGTCACTTTCCCGGAAAAATATCATTCTGCCGAACTTGCAGGCAAAGCAGCGGTCTTCAAATGCAAACTTAACTCAATTTCAAAGAAGGAGCTTCCTAATCTTGACGACGAATTTGCAAAGGATGTTTCGGAATTCAACACATTTACTGAATACCGCGACGACGTAAAGGCAAAAATCCAAAAGAGACATGAGGATGAAGCCGATAAGGAAGTTGACAGCGCTATCACCGAGGCTCTTATGAGCAAGCTTTCAGCCGACATCCCCGAGGCAATGTTCGAAACAGAAACCGAAAACTTCGTCCGCGATTACGACAACCGTCTGCGTATGCAGGGTCTCAGCCTTAAGGATTATTTCAAATATACCGGCCAGACTCTCGACGATATTCGCAAACAGGTACGCCCGCAGGCCGAAACACAGGTAAAGACACGGCTTGCGCTTGAAAAGATTGTCGAGCTTGAAAATATTTCGGCTACCGAAGATGAAATCAACGCCGAATACGACCGCCTTGTCAAGGATTACGGCATGGAGCTCGACAAGGTAAAAGAGATTGTCAGAAAAGAAGACATAGCAAAGGATATGGCTGTCAAAAAGGCGTTTGATTTTGTAAAAGCCAGCGCCGTAATTAAGGAGTCCGAGTGCCACTGCGGCGAAGAGCACGGTTCTGAAGAAAAGCAGGCCTCTGATGATACAGCAAAGAAAACCGCAGCTAAAAAAACTTCAAGAAAAAAGAAGACCGATTCGGCCGAGACAATCTTTGAGTAAACTTACAATCAATATTCATAAAAATATTAACACCGGAGGTAATCATGTTCAGTCATAATTTTTTTAACGATGCTCTTGTTCCCGTGGTCGTGGAGCAAACAAGCAGAGGAGAAAGGTCATATGATATTTTTTCCAGGCTTCTCAATGACCGCATTGTATTTCTCTCCGATGAAATCAATGATGTGACTGCCTCTCTGGTCGTTGCTCAGATGCTCTTTCTCGAGGCTCAGGATCCGGATAAGGACATAAATTTTTATATCAACAGTCCCGGCGGCTCAATATCGGCCGGCATGGCAATTTACGACACGATGAATTTTGTCAAGTGCGATGTCGCCACAATATGCGTCGGCATGGCCGCAAGTATGGGAGCCTTCCTTCTTGCAGCCGGTACTAAGGGAAAGCGTGCGGCTTTGCCCAACAGCCTTATAATGATTCACCAGCCGCTCGGCGGCGCAAAGGGACAGGCGACCGATATAAAGATACAGGCTGAGCTGATTCTCCGCATAAGAGATAATATCAACTCAATTCTGTCGGAGCGCACAGGTAAGACAGTCGAGCAGATCGCTCGCGATACCGACCGCGACAATTATATGACCGCCGATGAGGCAAAAAACTACGGGCTTATCGATACTGTTATGAAACATCGCGCTTAAGCAATTGCGGCGAGGAGTAGGTTTACAATGGCTAATACTAATAGCGGCAACAGCAATAAAAACAATAAAACTATTTCGCGCTTCTGCTCGTTCTGCGGCCGAAACGAAAATCAGGTCAATTTCCTGATTCCCTCCCCCACAGGTATTTATATCTGCGATTTCTGCGTCGACGCCTGCGAAGAACTGATTTACAGCAATATACCGGAAGACAAGGACATAAATTCTCTGACGCTTGAAGCGCTTCCCCGCCCTGCAGACATCAAAAGCGTTCTCGATCAGTATGTTATCGGGCAGGATGATGCAAAGGTAGCCTTGTCCGTAGCGGTTTACAATCACTATAAACGCGTTTTAAGCTCCGACAAAAACAAAAAAAACAGCCGCCGCAACCGCATACAGAAAGAACAAAGCAATACAAAAGAAAAAGATAAAGATCAGAATTCTTCAAATGATGATTCGGTCGAGCTGCAGAAAAGCAATGTGCTTTTGATCGGTCCCACCGGTGTCGGGAAAACATATCTTGCGCAGACACTTGCAAAAACGCTAAAGGTTCCTTTCGCAATAGCCGACGCGACAACGCTCACCGAAGCCGGATATGTGGGAGAAGACGTTGAAAACATTCTGCTTCGCCTGATTCAGGCGGCTGATTACGACATTGAGCTTGCCGAGCGCGGAATAATCTATATCGACGAAATCGACAAGATATCCCGCAAGAGCGAAAACCGCTCGATAACGCGTGACGTTTCAGGCGAGGGCGTACAGCAGGCGCTTTTGAAAATTCTCGAAGGTACAATATCAAATGTTCCTCCTCAGGGCGGGCGCAAGCATCCTAATCAGGAATTTATCCAGATCAATACCGAGAATATTCTTTTTATCTGCGGAGGAGCCTTTGACGGACTTGAAAAGATCATCGAAAAGCGCAAAGGCAACAACACAGTCGGATTTCAGGGCGAAATACTGAAGAAGGAAGAGCGGCGCGCGACAGGAATTTTCAAGGATGTAATAACGCATGACCTTATTAAATTCGGCTTGATTCCGGAGCTTGTGGGACGGCTTCCGGTTATTGTCACTCTTAACGATCTCGACCGTGAAGCTCTTGTACGGATCATCAGCGAGCCTAAAAATTCATTGATAAAGCAGTATATAAAACTCTTCAAAATGGATGGAGTAGAGCTTAGCTTTGACCGCGAAGCGCTTGTGGCAATAGCAGAGCTCGCCATAGCACGCAATACCGGCGCAAGAGGTCTGCGTTCCATAATGGAAGGCATCATGACTCAGATTATGTATGAGATTCCGAGCCGGCGCGATGTCGCTGCTGTAAAAATCACCGAGGGATGTGTAAAGGGTACTGAGAAACCGGTTTACACTATAAGAAACGCAAGCTGATAATTATTAAATATCAATTATTATGTGGTTTAAGTGTAAAAAACACGGCGGCCGCATATCCTGCGGCTTTTCTGCCGGGATATGCAGCCGCTCTTTTTATCAAACCAATGCGGTATTGTTAAATTCTGCAACCTGTCTGAGGAAATTTCAGCTTCCGCCGCCGCATCTTTTCTCAACATTTCCGCTGCTGACAAACGACGGAGGATTGAATTCGCCTGTTGGGAACGCCATGTTCTTGAACAGACTACACGGGTCGGTATCATTGCCCGGCACACATTCCTTGTCTGGAACATTGTATTCAACAGCGTTGATAAGATATTGAGCGGGTCTGACAATTCTGCATACGGAGAAAATACCGAGTGATACAGCGAGGAATTTATTGCGTTTTACCGGGCTGTTGCTTTCATCGGAAAGGTTGCCGTTAAGACGGTATGTGACCGGTTCGGGAATATCGCATGCGCAGCAGCAGCAATAGCATTTTTTGTGTTCATCAGGATCAATTACCCTTGTTTTAAGTACGATAGGATCTACGGCCTCAACAACTACGCTCGGATTATTCTTGGTGCAGCATACGGGATCGGGCGTAGAACAGAAGTTACTTGAATCGGCAGTGCTTCTGAATATGCTGACATTGCTTTCGCTTCCGTATAATACTACTTTTTTCTCGACGACAGCTACGGCGTCGAATTCCTGCGGTTTATTGCATATGCAAGCCTCGCAGACAAGCTTGCAGTAAAATCTTATTGTGACTGTGTAGAATCCGCGGTTGAACTGCACGGGATCGATGTTTATGTATGTCCACGCTATGCAGGCGCTTTTTGTTCTTACATTGTTCGTGCGCTCTATGATATCGTTGCCGAAATCAGTAAGTATACACCGTACATCCTCGAAGCAATCCCGGTCGCGGCAGGAGTCAAGAATCCGATTCGTTTCAATGCAAACCATCTCCCTGCCGGACGAACCGGAGGATCCGCAACAAAAACGATTATCTGCCATATGTTATTAACCTCCAGTATTTATGAGGAGAAAAGACAATCTCCTCTAATATCTTATGCACACTTCGAAAATTTGACATAATGCAGCATATTTATTTTTATCTTCTTGATGCCCTTGCGGCGTACAGCTGTAATATTTTTTCTGATTATTGACATTCTTCAGAACATAATATAAAATATAAGTAGTATCAATTAAAAACACAAATTTCTCGTTTATAAAAATCAAGGAGGCGGCAATGAATCTTATATTATTTTTGTCAGTTCTAATCATTGCGATCAATGCGCTTGTAATATTAGCCGGCATTATTGTCGGATATAAGCGCGGAGCCGGAAAATCGCTTGTAAGACTTATATATGTATTCATTATAACCGCTGTATCCTACATTTTTGCAATAATAATTTCAAAAGCTGTTTCAGGACAGATTGTTGCAACGGTTCAGCTTCAATATTATGATACTCTGCAGAGCATAACAGAAAATTCAAAAATGTTTGAACCGTTAATGCGCGGACTTGTCGCCTCTGTCCTCGGACCTGTTATTTTACCGCTGATTTTTATAATCCTCCAGCCACTTACAATGATAGGCTTTAAGCCGGCTTCAGGCAAAATAATATCCCTTTTCAAAAAAGACGGCGACCCGATGAACAAGTCCAGCCGTTTTATGGGAGCCGGCGTCGGAGCGCTGCAGGGATACATAATAGCAACCGTACTCGCAGTGCCGCTCAGCTTTGCTGTCTTCCTTTTGGGATCAGTTAATAAAAATAATGTCGTTTCTAATGATAATTATATTGCGAAAACGACATCCTGTTCCGGAATTTATTCTTTGTCGCTAAATAGTTATCCGCATGTCAACTCTCTTGCCGCATTATCGTTATCCGGCAGAAGCTATAACGGCAACTTTTTGCTCGGCGCCGGAGGACTTACGAATATGGGAACGATAATTCCGGGCGGTTCACAGTCCAATCTATTGGACGAGGGCGAATTTATAATGGGTTTATTAAATGCCGCATCCGACGGTTTTCTGGATGATTTAGCTTACGGCAATTTGACAGTTGGCGAAATAGTAGATATTTTGAGTAATTGGGGCGGAGGCACTGACTTTGGACTTTTCGGAAACGGCAGCGAAAACGATACATACAAAATAATTAGTATTATTCAAAATATGATTCCGTATATAGAACAATCGCCTCTTCTTTCCTCATTTGCCGCTGATATTCTTAATACGGCGGCCGAAGTCTGGAAAAACGGCGGGAGTTTTCTTGGTATATCAATTGATACCTCCGACTATGCAACTGAACTCATGTTTAATTCATTTACCGATATGCTCGCCGGCGCAACTGCCGGGAATGTCGCAGAAATACTTAAGACATTTTTTACACCCAGCCCCGACGGAACGGTGCCAATTGCATCGTTTATAAGCATCAATTTAAATGAAGGCATTGATTTTAGTTCGAACGGTGTGCTAAATATAATTTCAGATATAATGATAGCTGTCAACTATAATGACAACACTTCAATGATTACCTCAAGTATGGGAAAACTGGGAAAACAGTTGCTTGCAGAAGCCGGCATCACAGTGTTTCCTGCCGAAGATACTGCCGTATATGAAGAAATTAAGGCTGTTCTTGAGGATGCTCTGTCAAATATTTCAGGTGTAAATGATTATATGGCAAGCGTCGATGCTCTTGCGGCAGAAATAATGAGAATCTCAGCCAGCTATAATCAAACATTGACCGAAGGTCAGGCAAGATTTATCGCCATATGTCTTCTCGAATATTTCGGAAGCGCTGAAAATATTACAATCGACGGTATAAAAGAATTTTTTGGCGTCGGGGATGCAATACCCGCATCAGCCGGCTGATGAAAAAATGTCCTTCAGCATAAAAGCTGAAGGACATTTTTTATGTTTTTCGGAAAGATAATATTTTTTTCAAAACGTCTGCATATTAACGTTCTTCCCTGAAATAAGGAAGGCCAAGACTTGACGGAGCCTGATCCTCCTTCTTTCTTCTGAAGCTGATAATAATGAGAACGATAATTGTAACCACATAAGGCGCCATTCTTGTAAGGTCAGCCGGTATATTTATATTCATCAGGTTCGGCAGGAACTGATACAGCCAGTACAGAATGCCGAATACGTATGCGCCCCAAATTGCGTTTATCGGCTTCCATGTAGTGAAAATAACAAGCGCAACAGCCAGCCAGCCAAGATTCTCGATTTCGCCTGTGGTCGCCCAGATGCCGTTGTTGTAGTCAAGAACGTAATAAAGTCCGCCGAGACCGGTTATTCCGGAACCAATACAGGTGGCTATATATTTATATTTAATAACATTTATGCCTGCGGCATCGGCTGTCGCAGGGTTTTCACCTACCGCTCTCAGGTTCAGGCCGGCGCGTGTTTTGTTTAGAAATTTATTCAGTATAATCGCAAGAATTATCGCTACATAAACAAGGAAGCCGTATGAAAAAAATATTTTTCCAAAGGTTCCGAGCTGCGTTGAAAGAAAAGGGATTTTTGCGCTGAAAACGCTGTTTGAATATTCAGCTTTTGTAGACACCGCTCCGTTCATTACAAACACACCGAAAAAGTTTGCAATCCCTACACCGAATGTTGTCAGCGTAAGACCTGTAACATTCTGATTTGCGCGAAGTGTTATCGTGATAAAGCTGTATATCAGTCCTCCAAACATCGATGCCAGAAAAGCGCTGACCAAAGCTATTGTTATGCACAATATCGCATTGGGGTTTTCTGCGTTTATCTCGTAATAATATGCGCTCGCAAATCCGGCGAAAGCTCCGAGATACATTGTGCCGGGTACGCCGAGGTTGAGATTTCCTGATTTTTCTGTTATTATCTCCCCCATGGAACCGAACATAATGACAGTTCCGAACATCACAGCACGGATTATCCACGATATTAGATTACTCATTTCTCCCGGTTCCTTTCTTTTCTTTTGCGTTTGTACGGAAAATCAGCTTATAATTCAGGAAAAATTCGCATCCTATGATAAAAAACAGAATTATTCCGGAAATAATATCTGAGGCATAATCGTTCATTATGCTGTAGGTTGACGCAATCTGCTTCGCGCCTTTCTCAAGGAATACAAGAAGAAAGGAAGTCAGGACCATATAAAAAGCGTTGAATTTAGAAAGCCATGCAACTATTATCGCGTCAAATCCCCTTCCCCCTGCGCTTGCAGTCGACACAGTCTGCGAGCCGCCGCTGACTATCATAAACCCAGCAACGCCGCAAAGTGCTCCAGAAAGAGCCATAGTCCGCAATATCACCTTTGATACATTTATTCCCGCGTATCTTGCGGTGTTTTCCGATTCTCCCACAACGCTTATTTCATATCCGTGCTTGCTGTATTTTAGGTATATGAACATTAATATTGTGAGTACTGCGGCTACGATTAGATTTATTCCGCTTCTGTCACCGAATAATACAGGGAACCAGCCTGCCTTACTATCCATATTTATTACGCCAAGACTGGAATTGTTACCTCTCCAGATTGATGTCGTAAAGGCTACAAGCTGTATGGCGATATAGTTCATCATCAAGGTGAAAAGCGTTTCGTTGGTTGAGAATTTTGCTTTGAAAATTGCCGGGACAAGACCCCATAACGCTCCGAAAATAATCGCTCCTGCTGCCATGACCGGAAACAACAGGTAAGGCGGCATTGCAGAAAAATTGATCATGCAGAAGGCCGTCCAGAGTGCGCCGACAAGCACCTGCCCCTCGCCGCCGACGTTCCAGAAGCGCATTTTGAAGGCGGGAGCCAACGCCAAAGATACGATAAGAAGCTTAGCAGTCTCTTCTATCGCCCATTTGAAGCGCATCAGCTTAGCCCCGCCGAACGTTCCCTGAAACATTGCCGAATAAACGCCGATAGGGTCAAGTCCGGTGACAAAATATATAAAAACCGCATCTAAAATCAGAGCTGCAAGTATCGCGGCGAAGCGGAAAAGTATCCCTTTCCAGGCAGGTATCATATCCCGCTTTGCTATTCTGACAAAAGGCTCTTTTGCAACAGCTTTTTCAGAATTCATTAAGACGCCTCCTCTCCGCTTTCTTTTTTAGATTCGCTCTCGCTGTCATTTTGAAGGTTGGTCATCAACATACCGACCTCATTTTTAGTGGTTTTTCTTGCGTCGACAATTCCATTAAGTTTTCCGCCACAGAGAACCAGCACACGGTCAGACAGTGCAAGCAGCACATCAAGATCCTCGCCTACATATATTACCGCAACGCCTTTTTCCTTCTGTTCGTTCAGCAGCCGGTAAATGGTGTGCGAAGTGTTAATATCAAGACCACGCACCGCATATGCCGTCATAAGCACGCTCGGAGCCGAGGCGATTTCGCGTCCAACAAGCACCTTCTGTACATTGCCTCCGGAAAGCCTGCGCACCGGCGTTCTGATATCAGGGGTGACCACCTCAAGCTCATCCACAATTCTGCTCGCAAGTTTTTTGGGGTCCTTCTGTTCGATGAAGAAAGATGATCCCTCGCTGTAGTTCTTTAACATCATATTGTCCGACATTCCCATTGAACCTACAAGACCCATGCCAAGCCTGTCTTCGGGCACAAAAGAAAGCGCGACTCCGTATTCGCGTATCTGCTTCGGAGTTTTGCCTACGAGTTCCTGTGCCTTATTGGAACCCGGAGCATAATATTCAATGCTGCTCCCCGGCGCCGTGTGTTGAAGTCCCGCAATAGATTCAAGAAGCTCCTTCTGACCGCATCCGGATATGCCGGCAATGCCGAGGATTTCACCGCTGTAGGCTGTGAACGATATGTTGTCAAGTGCCAGCACACCGTCAGAATTGTAGCAGGAAAGATTTTTTACGACAAGCCTTTTTTCACGGTTTTTCGGCTCCGGGCGTTCTATATTAAGCTCTACACGCTGACCTACCATCATTTCGGTCAGTGAAAGCTCTGTCGCATTCTTTGTTTCCACGGTACCTACATATTCGCCCTTGCGGAGAATCGAAACACGGTCTGATACCGCAAGCACCTCATGCAGTTTATGAGTTATAATAACAATCGCCTTGCCGTCGTTTTTCATATTGCGGATAACGGCAAAAAGCTTTTCAGATTCCTGCGGCGTTAGCACCGCAGTAGGTTCGTCGAGTATCAGAATATCCGCTCCGCGGTATAGTACCTTGATAATTTCAAGTGTCTGCTTTTCCGAAACAGACATATTATATATCTTTTTCTGGGGATCAAGCACAAATCCGTATTTATCGCATATACGGGCAATATCACTTTCAACGGCTTTAACATCAAATTTCGTTCCGTTGTTATAACCGAGGATTACATTTTCGGCCGCGGTAAAAACATCAACCAGTTTGAAATGCTGGTGTATCATGCCAATTTTATTGACATATGCGTCTCTGGGCGAACGGATGGACACTTCTTTTCCGTTTACAAATATCTGCCCCTCGTCCGGATAATAAATACCCGAAAGCATATTCATCAGAGTTGTCTTTCCGCTTCCGTTCTCGCCGAGCAATGAAAGAATCTCGCCGTGTCTTATATCAAGGCTGACGTTCCGGTTGGCGACAACTTTACCGAATGTTTTTGTAATATTTCTCATTTCAACGGCGTTAATATTATTTGTTTCCACCGGTTTTGATACCTCCGAAATTTTATGTATAAACAACTATAAAGGGAAGCTGGAACAGCCTCCCTTTACAGCATTTGATCTGACGTTATCAGCCGCCTATATGAGTTGCATTCTCGGTAATGCCATCGATTCGGATGTCAAAGTAAGGAGCGCTGCGGATGGTTGACTCCGAGAAATAATATACATCGCCGCTCTTTACTATTGTTTCCGCACCGTTCATACCCCATGAATTGGTGTATGTCGTAAGGTGCTTGCCGCCTACTGTGAACTTGGAGCAGTCAAAAACATGAAGCGTGCCGGATTTGATGGCAGCAATGGCTGAATCAACAGCCTCCTTTGTCCCGGGGGCAACTGACGCCGTATTAAGAGATGTGATAGCGACTGCGTCATCAGAATATCCCTTTGCCCAGTCGGTGACAATTGTTTCACCCTTCAATGCCGCTCCTATCGCATATTTATAATAAACCTTCCATTCATTTGTGGCAGAGGTGAGAGCAGCGGTGGAAGCAGTTGGAATCATGTCAATGTTATATCCGACAGAGTAAGCAATTTTGCCGTTGTTAAGAGCCTTCTGCACAGCCGCGGGAGCGCCTGTTGAGTCGGCGTGCTGGCCAATAATGACAGCGCCGTTCGACATAAGAGCTTCTGCGGCAGCTCCTTCGCGCGCAATGTCAAACCATGAATCGGTATATACAACTTCCATGACAACCTTGTCATATACTGATTTTACTCCGAGATAGAAGGCAGTGTAGCCCGAAACAACCTCGGCATATGCATAAGCGCCGACATAACCGATTTTAACATTACCGTCTTTGTCGAAGCTTCCGGGTTGCTTTTCCTTTGAAAGCGTTCCGTTATCAATGAGCTGCTTGATCTTCATTCCCGCAACGATTCCGGAGATATATCTCGATTCATAAACGCAGGTAAATGCATTTTTAAGATTCGGGAGCTTGCTTGCAGCGGCGCCGTCGCCCGTCATTGCAATGAATGTTATGTCAGGAAACTGCTCTGCAGCCTGCTTCATATAATCCTGATGTCCGTAGGAATTGGAAATTATAAGAGAACAGCCCTGAGCGGCAAGATCCTGTGCGGCCTTGAGGCAGTTATCCGATTCATCAATTTTATATTTCCAGATAATTTGACTGTCTTTAAGGCCGAGAGCACTGGCAGCTGATTTGATGCCATCCATATGAGCCTTTGTGTAGCCTTCGGTTTCATCACCGACAAGGATTACGCCAACTTTGAAATCGCTGTTTGCATTGCTGCAGGATACAAAGGATACAGCGGAAAACATAAGGATAAGCGCGAGTACTGCCGATAAAAACTTCTTCGACATTTAATATTCCTCCAAAAGATTTAATATAAAAAGGGCAAACAAACGTTTACCCTTCATATCCAATAAACAGCTTATAGTCGGACATTTTATGGCTGTCCGGTAGAAACTTCCCGACCATTTCACGGGGGATATACAAGCGGTAAAATATTTAGTTTAACAACATATTGTGACATTGTTATTATACCAAGCCACATTTTGTATGTCAAGATATTTTAATAAAATTCTCAATTCTTTATGCCAAAATTACAGACATTAAGATGACTGAAAAAATTATTTTAGTAATTTAGCAATATTGTCGGTTTGTTCCTGAGGCTCAAATTATAATTTTACAGCCGGCAGCTTCAAAGCTGCCGGCTGTTTTCATACCGGGTGGTCAGATTTCTATTTCTCCGTCAAACACCTTTACAGCGCTGCCGGTCAGAATTATGCCGTCGTCCGAATCGTTTACTATCAAATCGCCTCCGGCAACTTTAACGGTAATATCTTCGTTTGTGCGGCAGAAACCGTTTTTTACAGCCGCGGCAACCGCCGCGCAGGCCCCGGTTCCGCAAGCGGGAGTTTCGCCGTTGCCGCGCTCCCATACGCGCATCTTAAGCATATTGCTGTTGACCACTTTTACAAATTCCGTGTTTACACGCTCGGGGAACATTTTGTGGTATTCGAAAAGCGGACCGATTGTGTTAAGGTCAAGATTATCAAGCCTATCGCAGAAAATAACGCAGTGCGGATTCCCGACCGACAGACAGGTTACCTTGTATTCCCTGCCGCCGACTTCAACAGGCATATTGACAATCTCCTGCTCTTTTGCCAGCGCAGGAATAGAAGCAGGTTCAAATACCGGTTTGCCTACGTTGACGCTTACCCAGTTGACCTTTCCGTCGGCGATATAAAGAGTAAGCTTCTTTACTCCGCTGTCTGTTTCAACCGTAACTTCCTCTCTGTTCACAAGACCGTTGTCAAATATATACTTTCCGACGTTTCTTATTGAGTTTCCGGCCATTTTGCCGCGGCTTCCGTCGCGGTTGTAGACACGCATCTTTACGTCGGCCTTATCTGATTTTTCAATCAGCACGATACCGTCGCCGCCGATGCCAAGCTGCCTGTCGCAGAGAGTCACGCAGAGAGATTCGGGACTTTCGATTCTGCCGTCGAAGTTCTCAATGCAGATATAGTCGTCTCCTGTCGCCTGCATCTTTGTGAACTTCAGCTTTTCGCGTACGCGGCGCATATGGTTGATGTCGACAAGACTTGTGTTCTGCTGGTTGTAACGGCTTGCTATAATGTCTGCGACAGCGTTTGCTGTGTCAAGCGACGTCATGCAGGGAATTGAATGAAGGATTGCCCTGCGGTGCAGCGCCGTGTAGTCGTCAAGAGTTGAATCCATCAGCGCGCCTGTATAGACTATATAGTTGATCTTGCCCTCCTCTATCAGTCTGAACACTCTCTGATCCCTTATGCTGACGATAATCTGCACCTCGATGCCGAGTTTTGATACCGAAACGGCTGTTTCCGGCGTAGCGTATATGCGGAAATGAACGTCGTCAAATTTCTTGGCAATTGATACAATTTCCGCTTGATCCTGCGACGCCGCGCTGAGAAGTACGCCGACGTCGCGATGCGACGCGCTGGATTTGAGCAGCATCCCGGCTGAGGTCATTCCCTTGAAAAGAGCTTCCTGAAGGTTCTTCCCGACGCCCAGAACTTCGCCGGTAGACTTCATCTCAGGCCCGAGGTAGGAGTCGGCGTCGGTAAGCTTCTCGAATGAGAACACCGGCACTTTCACGGCATAATAAGGCGGAGTTTTGTATAATCCGGTGCCGTAGCCGATGTCGCGCAGCTTTGCTCCGGTCATCACTTTCGCGGCTATGTCCACCATCGGAATTCCTGCCGCTTTGCTTATATAAGGAACAGTACGCGAGGCGCGTGGGTTGACTTCTATGACATAAAGTTCGTTATGGTAGATAAGATACTGAATATTGACAAGCCCTTTTGTACCAAGCGATTTGGCAAGGTATTCCGAACTTTCGACGACGGTTTTCATCATCTTGTCGTTGATATTGTAAGGAGGATATACCGCTATAGAGTCGCCGCTGTGGACTCCCGCTCGCTCGATATGCTGCATGACTCCGGGGATAAGAACATCTTCGCCGTCGGAAATGACGTCGACCTCGATTTCCGATCCCATCATGTATTTGTCAACGAGCACCGGATTTTCTATTCCCTGCGCCAGGATGCGGTTCATGTAGGTTGTGACTTCTTTTTCGTTATACACAATTTTCATGTTCTGACCGCCGATGACGTAGGAAGGTCTTAACAGCACCGGATATCCGAGCGTCTCTGCTGCGTTTAGCGCCTCCTCGAGTGTGTTGACGCCCATTCCGCGCGGACGCTTTATATTGTATTTTTCAAGAAGTTTATCAAACTTTTCCCTGTCCTCCGCAACATCGATGCCTTCTGCCGAGGTTCCGAGGATCCGTATTCCCTGCTTGTCAAGATATGCGGTGAGCTTGATTGCAGTCTGGCCGCCGAACGCCACCACAACGCCTATTGGTTTCTCAACCTTGATTATGTTCATGACGTCTTCGGGCGTGAGCGGCTCGAAATAAAGCCTGTCGGCTGTGTCGTAGTCAGTGGAAACAGTTTCAGGGTTGTTGTTGATGATAACAACGTCATAACCCAGTTGCTTGAGAGTCCAAACGCAATGAACAGACGAATAGTCAAATTCGATTCCCTGTCCGATACGTATAGGCCCAGAGCCAAGGACTATTACGACTGGCTTGCCGCTGCGCTTCATTGTTCTTGATTCGCAATATGTGTCGTATGTCGAGTAGAAATAAGGCGTTACAGCATCGAATTCCGCACCGCAGGTGTCAACCATTTTGTAAACACAGCGGGACTCAGGCAGCGATTTGGCGCCTGAAAGACGTTTTAGCGAAGCGTCGGTATATCCGTATTTCTTGCCTTTCAGATAAAGCTCATCGTTAAGTCCGTTCGATATTTCCGCTTCATAATCTGACAGGTTTTTCAGCTTCTTTATGAACCAGCGGTCTATGCGCGTCAGATTATAAATTTCGTCAATTGACATTCCCTTCTTGAGCGCCTCAAAAATCGAGAATATACGCCTGTCGTCCGGAACAGTTAAGCGTTCTTTTAGCTCCTTGCCGGAAATCGGGGCCGCGTTTAGCGTATCAAGCGACAGCTCCGCGCCGCGAACAGCTTTCATCATAGCCATTTCAAAGGTAGGAGCAATCGCCATCACTTCTCCGGTGGCTTTCATCTGTGTTCCGAGCTTTCTCGACGCTCCGTAAAATTTATCAAACGGCCATTTCGGGAACTTGACAACCACATAGTCAAGCGCAGGCTCGAAGCAGGCGCAGGTCTTGCCTGTGATTTCATTTTTGATTTCATCAAGAGTATAGCCGAGCGCGATTTTGGTGGTTATTTTTGCAATCGGATAACCTGTCGCCTTAGAGGCGAGAGCTGATGAACGCGATACGCGCGGATTGACCTCGATAACAGAATATTCAAAGCTGTCGGGATTCAACGCAAACTGGCAGTTGCAGCCGCCGACGATTCCGAGCGCCGAAATTATATTAAGTGAAGCCGAACGCAGCATCTGATACTCTTTATCCGAAAGAGTGAGCGTCGGCGCAACGACTATGCTGTCGCCGGTATGAATGCCAACCGGGTCGACGTTTTCCATGCTGCAGACCGCGATTACATTTCCGACTCCGTCGCGCATGGTCTCAAACTCGATTTCTTTCCAGCCGTATATATATTTTTCAACAAGAATCTGACGTATTGGCGAAGCGTCAAGACCGGTTTCCGCCGCGGTGCGCATCTCGTCATCGTTGTAAGCAACGCCGCCGCCCGTGCCTCCGAGCGTGAAGGCGGGGCGTATGATTACAGGATAGCCTATTTCGTTAGCTATCTTTACGGCCTGCTCAATATCGGTTGCTATTTCCGAGGGGACTGTCGGCTCGCCGATTTCTTTCATGGTCTGTTTGAAGAGCTGTCTGTCCTCGGCCTTGTCAATCGCATCTACATTTGTTCCTATGAGGCGAACTCCGAATTTTTTGAGTATTCCTGCTTTTTCAAGCTGCATTGAAAGGGTAAGTCCTGTCTGTCCGCCAAGACCGGCCAGAAGACTGTCGGGACGTTCCTTTTCGATTATACGCGCTACAGTTTCAGCCGTAAGGGGTTCAAGATAAATCTCATCTGCAAGCGCGCTGTCGGTCATAATTGTAGCCGGGTTGGAGTTGACAAGCACCACATTGACTCCTGCGTCCTTGAGAACACGGCAGGCCTGTGCGCCTGCATAATCGAATTCAGCGGCCTGTCCGATAATAATGGGGCCGGAACCGATGACAAGGACTTTTTTAATACTTCTGTCGAGCGGCATTATCTTGACCCTCCTTTCACACGCGCAGATTCAATCAAAGCAATAAATTTGTCAAACAAAAACGATGTGTCGAGCGGTCCGGCACAGGCTTCCGGATGGAATTGCACCGAAAAAGCGTTATATTCAGGATACTCGATTCCTTCACAGGTCCCGTCGTTTGCATTAACATAAATCATTTTACCGCATTTTATCGTTGAATTGTCGACTGCGTATCCGTGATTCTGGCTGGTAATGAATGTGCGGTTACCATATACTTCTTTTACCGGCTGGTTTGCGCCGCGATGTCCGTATTTGAGTTTTACGGTTTTGCTACCAGCGGCAAGACCTAAAAGCTGATGTCCCAGGCAGATGCCGAATATCGGCAGCTTGCCGAGCAGCTTTTTCAGCTGCTCTATCTGGAATATGTTCTCCGCAGGGTCTCCGGGGCCGTTCGACAGCATTATGCCATCGGGGTTGTATTTTAGAATTTCCTCAGCCGTCATTGTCGCCGGAACAACACGGACTGTACATCCGCGCTTTACAAGCGAACGGATAATGTTGTTTTTCGCGCCGTAGTCTATCAAAGTGATTCGATATTTTTCGTTTTGTGACTTGAATGTTTTTTCTTCGCGGCAGGTTACGTTTTTTACCGCGTCGACAATTATGTAATTCTTTATAGGTGATGTATCCTTCGGGATGCTGTCGCAAATTTTTGCGTTCATTACTCCGTGCTCGCGGATGATTTTTGTTACCTGCCGGGTGTCGATTCCGCAAAGACCGGCGATGTTGTTTTTCACAAGAAACGTGTCAAGATCGTACTGGCTTCTGAAGTTTGAAGGATAGTCGCATGCCTCGCGGACTATATATCCGCGCACGCAGGATTTCCCTTCAAAGTCTTCTTCGATAATCCCATAATTGCCGATCATCGGAAAAGTCTGCATAACAATCTGACCATAATAGCTCGGGTCGGTTAGAGTTTCAATGTAGCCGCACATGTTGGTCGTAAATACAAGTTCGCCGATGCTTTCCACATCCGCCCCGAATTTGACGCCTTCAAATGCGGTTCCGTCCTCCAGTACTAAATAAGCTTTCTTCATTTATTTTTTATCCTCTCCCCCGGCGGCCGAATCTACCAAACCGTCGGGTTAAAATAAACATTTTGAATAATTACAACTAAAAGATGAGCATACCTTGTCGGTATCTCATCTTTGAGCTGGTACATTATATTAGCGTTGCAGCCATAACAGCCTTGATTGTATGCATTCTGTTCTCGGCTTCATCGAAGACAACTGAAGCCGGGCTTTCAAACACTTCGTCGGTAACCTCGAGCCCGTCAAGTCCGTATTTTTCCCCGATTTTTTTGCCAATGCCGGTTTTCATATCGTGGAAAGCGGGCAGACAGTGCATAAAAATTGCCTTGCCGCCGGCTGCATCCATCAGCTTTTTATTTACCTGATAAGGCAGCAGCGATTTTATTCTCTCTTCCCAAACTTCATCCGGCTCGCCCATGGAAACCCAGACGTCTGTATATATCACATCAGCGCCAGCAACAGCAACTTTGGGATCAGAAATAAAGCTTAGCTTGGCTCCTGACGCGCGAGCGTCTTTTTCACAAGCCGAAACAAGCTTCTCGGACGGGAAATAACCGGCGGGAGCGCAGGCAGTATAATTCAGTCCCATTTTAGCGCAGCCAACCATAAGGGAGTTGCCCATATTATATCTCGCATCTCCCATATAAACAAAATTTATACCCTTGAGCCGACCAAAATGCTCGCGTATTGTAAGCAAATCGGCAAGCACCTGCGTCGGATGGAACTCGTTTGTAAGTCCGTTCCAGACCGGAACTCCCGAATATTTTGCAAGCTCCTCTACAATCTCCTGCTCAAAGCCGCGGTACTCGATTCCGTCGAACATCCGGCCAAGAACGCGCGCAGTATCGGCAATGCTTTCTTTTTTCCCCATCTGAGAACCCGATGGGTCAAGATAGGTTGTATTCATTCCGAGATCATTCGCTGCGACCTCAAAGGCACAGCGCGTACGTGTGCTTGTTTTTTCAAAAATGAGAGCAATATTTTTGCCTTCGCAGATACGGTGAGAAATTCCCTGCTTTTTTTTCGTTTTGAATTCGGCGGCGAGATCGATTAGTCCGCCGATTTCCTCGGGCGTGAAATCAAGCAGTTTGAGAAAGCTCTTTCCTTTAAGGTTCATCATAATCTCCCCTATCGGTCATTCAGAGCAGGCGGCTTTGAGTATTCCGATTGCCTTATGCAGCAGTTCGTCCGGAATATTAAGCGCCGGCAATAAACGGATTTTGTTTTTTGCCTTTATTACTATAACACCGGCTTCGCGGCACTTTGAGACTACGGAAGAAACGTCTTTTTCTGTTTCTATTCCAAGCATCAGCCCCATTCCGGTAATACTCTTTATACCCTTCGCACCTGATAAAGTCTTTATAATATAATCCGACTTTTTCATCAAATTGTCAAGTAGTTTTTCATCAATTCTCGATAAAATATTTAGAGCGCCTGCGCAAACAACCGGATTCCCGCCGAAAGTTGAGCCGTGAGAGCCGGGAGTGAAGACGTCCTTTAATTTTTCGCCCAGCAGCGTGGCGCCAATGGGAAGGCCGCCGCCCAGCCCTTTTGCTGTCGTAACTATGTCCGGCAAAATGCCGTAGTGCATATATGCGAAATACTTGCCGGTCCGCCCGTTTCCGGTCTGAACCTCATCGGCTATCAGCAGGATGCCGTACTTTTCAGCAAGCGCGGCAAGTTCCTTGACAAACCCGGGCTCAAGCGGCACAACTCCGCCCTCCCCCTTTATTATTTCAAACATTACCGCCGCGATTTTTCCGGTTTTTATCTGCGCTTCTATCGACGCTGTGTCACCCGGCTTTGCATAAACAAATCCTTCCGTCAGCGGTGCATAGTCCTTGTGGAATATTTCCTGCCCGGTAGCCGCAAGAGTTGTTATCGTACGCCCGTGGAAGCTGTTGTCAAGCGTTATTATTGTATGACAGTCATCACCATATTTTGCCGCCGCATATTTCCTCGCGGCTTTTATAGCGCACTCGTTGGCTTCGGCGCCCGAGTTTGAAAAAAACACCTTGCTCATTCCGGTAAGACCGCAGAGCTTTTCGGCAAGAAGCACGCACGGATCACTGTAAAATAAATTAGATGTATGCTGGCATGTATTTAACTGTTTTGTGACTGCCTTTATCCATTCGTCGTCGCATACTCCGAATGTATTGACCGCAATTCCGCTGCCGAGGTCTATATATTCTTTGCCGTTTTCATCATATACCAGCGAACCTTTCCCGCACACGATGTTCAGCGGAAAACGAGCGTATGTTGACGCGATGAACTCGGCGTCTTTTTCTTTAATGCCCATTTCAGCGCCCCTTTCCCGGACAATTAAATGTCCGCCGCGTTTACAAACAATTAATTAATTTTCAATATGTAAAGTCAATCCTCGGTTTCCGCTATCATGGTTCCTGCTCCTTCGTCTGTCAGCATTTCGATGAGCAGTGAATGCGGCACGCGTCCGTCGATGATTGTTACTTTTGAAACTCCCTTGTTAATTGCATCGATGCAGCACTCGATTTTCGGGATCATGCCGCCCTTGATGCTGCCGTTCTTTATCATCCTTCTCGCATCGTCGAGGCTAATAAATTTTATTAACGACGACGGATCGTTGACGTCGCGCAAAACGCCGGCAATATCAGTCAGAGTCATAAGCCTTTCAGCTTTCATAGCGCCTGCTATGAAGGCCGCGGCTGTGTCGGCATTGATGTTGTAAATATTTCCCGCCGAATCGCAGCCGACTGTCGAAACAACCGGTATATATCCGTTCTGAAGAAGATCTGTTATAGGCTTTACATTTACATTTGTTATTTCTCCGACAAACCCGTGAATGTCGTCTTTTTTTCTCGCTTCTATCATTCTGCCGTCGATTCCGCAGATGCCGACAGCGCGGCCGCCCTTTGTCTGAAGCAGGTTTACAAGGCTCTTGTTCACTTTTCCGGCAAGCACCATCTGAACTATTTCCGCAGATTCCTTGTCTGTTACCCGCAATCCGTCGATAAACACCGATTCTTTGCCGTATTTTTCAAGAACCTCGGTAATCTCGGGCCCTCCGCCGTGCACCAAAACGACTTTGACGCCGATAAGCTGCAGAAGTATTATGTCGTCCATTACCTGACGCTTAAGCTCTTCGTTCACCATAGCGTTGCCGCCGTACTTGACGACTATAATTTTATTATAGTATTTTTGTATGTAAGGTAGTGCTTGGGTAAGCACTTCCGCGCGCTGCGAATTGTTTATTTCACAAGCCATCTTTCTGCCCTCGCTTAATTTGTGATAAACCGGCCGCCATACCGCCTGTTATTATGTTCTGTAATCACCGTTAATTTTTACGTAGTCATATGTCAAATCGCAGCCCCATGCTGTAGCTTTGGCTGCTCCTGATTTTAGATCGATTTTTATGATTATCTCTTTTTCAAGAAGAATTTTCTTTGCGGTATCCTCCGAGAAAACGATTCCCGCGCCGTTCTCGCAGACTTTTATATTTCCGGCCTTAGAGCTGAATGAAACGTCGATTTTGTTTACATCTACAGATGCCCCGCTGTATCCGATGGCACAAAGCACACGTCCCCAGTTTGCGTCAGCGCCGAACATCGCAGCTTTTATCAATGACGAGCATATTACGCTCTTCGCGACTGTTTTAGCAGTATTTTCATCTGACGCTCCCTCGACAGAACATTCGAGCAGTTTTGTGGCGCCCTCGCCGTCGCCGGCAATCATGCGGCAAAGGTAAACAGTAACAGTATTCAGCGCCTCCATAAAGTTTGAAAAATCTTCGCCGCAGGAGGTTATTTCTTTGTTGCCCGCCATGCCGTTCGCAAGAACCGTAACCATATCGTTCGTCGAAGTGTCTCTGTCGACGCTAACCATATTGAATGTGTTTTTAACATCTTCGGAAAGCGCTTTCTGAAGCATTTTCGGCGATATTGAGGTATCTGTTGTAATGAAAACCAGCATTGTCGCCATGTTGGGATGTATCATGCCCGAGCCTTTCGCTATGCCGCCTATCCGGCATTCGGTTCCTCCGACCTCAAAGCTTACAGCTATTTCCTTAAGCACAGTGTCGGTGGTCATAATTCCCTCGGCTGCTTCCCTGCTGTTTTTCCCGAGCTCCTTCACGAGTTTCGGAATGCCTTCCTTAATAGGTGTTATGTCAAGCTTTTGTCCGATTACTCCTGTCGAAGCCACAACCACATCTTTCTCTGATATGCCGAGCTCCTTACCAAGCAGCCTGCAGGTCATCTCGGCGATTTCAATTCCGTCTGCGTTACAGGTGTTGGCGTTTCCGCTGTTGCAGATAACTGCCTGAGCGTATCCGTCTGAAATATTATTTTTTGTTACGACAAGCGGGGCGCCTTTTACGAGATTTGTCGTATAAACCGCTGCTGCAGCGGCCTTTTTTTCGCTGAATATAAGCGCCAAATCGCGCTTGCTGCGGTTTTTGCGGATGCCGCAGTGTATTCCGCTTGCTGTAAATCCTTTGGCGGCACAAACTCCGCCCTCAATTATTTTCATCTTAAGTAAGCTCCATTCAATGTTGATGTTGGTTATAATACAAGACCGGTTTCCTTTTTAACACCGAGCGCAATATTCATACACTCGACCGCTGCTCCCGACGCGCCTTTACCGAGATTGTCAAATTGTGCGAAAAGACTTATTCTGCCGTCGCTTCCTGCCACGGTTATGTTCATATAATCTTTACCTGATAGTTCCCCGCCGGCGATAAATCCGCAGTTGTCAATCATATCACAATAACGAACAATGCTGTCGGAATACTTTCGTCTGTATATATCGGTGATGTCGTCAATGCCGCCCTTAAACGTGTTAATGAAAACAGGGACAGTCACAAGCATTCCGGAGAAATAATCGGAAACAACCGGAGTGAAATGCGGCTCTCGCAAAAGTCCGGGAACTTTCTTCATTTCCTTTAGATGCTTATGCTGCTGTGTGATCGCATAAATGCGGGGGGAATCGTATTCCACGGCGCGTCCTTCTGTTTCGTATTCGGCAATCATTTTTTTGCCGCCTCCGGAGTATCCGGTAAGTGAAAAGCAAGCAAGTTCGGCATCCTTTGGCAGAATTCCCGCCTCAACGAGGGGATAAACAAGAGCGATGAACCCACTTGCGTGGCATCCGGGCACAGATATTCTTTTTGATGTCTTTAACGCTTCAAAATGCGCGCCGGAAAGCTCCGGGAAGCCGTATGCCCAGCCTTGTGATGTTCTATGCGCCGTAGAGGTGTCAATAATAACAGTATCGGGATTCTCCACCATCCCGACTGCCTCAACCGCTGCGGAGTCCGGCAGACACAAAAAAGCAACATCAGCTTCATTGAGCGCCTTTTTAACCGCAACCGGATCTTTTCGTGTTTCCGGCGAAAGAGATATAAGTTTAATATCGCTTCTTTCTTCAAGACGTCTATAAATTTTCAGTCCGGTAGTGCCGGCTTCTCCGTCAATAAAAACTTTTTTCATCGGGTGAATTTGCTCCTCGGTTATACAATACAATATTCCGGTTAATCTTTAAGATAATCTCTGAGCCATTTTATTTGCGCCGCAACGGATTCCGGGCCGGTTCCGCCGGCGGAGATCCGTTTTGCCACACAGCTGCTGAGCTCGATTTCGCGGTATAGATCCTCCTCGAACCGAGGGTCAAATGATTTGTATTCATCAAGAGACAGGTTTTCAAGCACCTTTCCGTGCATTATCGAGTACGCCACTATCTGCCCTGCGGTTTTATAAGCAGCTCTGAACGGTACGCCTTTCTTTGTCAAGTAATCCGCAAGGTCGGTTGCGTTTATGAAACCGCGCTGCGCCGCAGCATACATATTTTCACGGCAGACCTTCATTGTTTCTATCATCGGCGCAAACACCTCAAGACATTTTTTGACGGTATCGATACTGTCGAAAACCGCTTCCTTGTCTTCCTGCATATCCTTGTTATACGCAAGCGGCAGACCCTTGAGAGTCGTCAGAAGAGCGATGAGATTGCCGTAAACCCGTCCGGTTTTGCCGCGTACAAGTTCAGCCATATCAGGGTTCTTTTTTTGCGGCATGATGCTTGAGCCGGTTGTATACCTGTCGTCAAGCTCTATAAATTTGAATTCCCACGAAGACCAGAGTATGATTTCCTCGGAAAACCTTGACATATGCATCATGAGAATTGCAAAGGCGTCCATCAGTTCTATGCAGAAGTCTCGGTCTGAAACCCCGTCAATGCTGTTTCTTGAAATACCATCAAAACCAAGAGTCTGTGCAGTCATGTTCCTGTCGGTATCATATGTCGTTCCGGCAAGCGCACAACAGCCGAGCGGACTGCAGTTCATCCGTTTCACGGCATCACGAATCCGGTCAATATCCCGCTCGAACATACTTGCATATGCGAGTATGTGATGCGAAAATGTTATCGGCTGCGCGCGCTGCAGGTGAGTATATCCCGGCATTATCACGTCTTTGTTCTCTTCAGCCTGCGCAAGTATCGCTTTCATCAGCTGCTTTATTAGACTTATGATAATATCTGCTTCATCTCTAAGATATAGCCTTATATCAAGCGCAACCTGATCGTTTCTGCTTCTTGCGGTGTGCAGTTTCTTGCCTACGTCGCCAATGCGTTCCGTCAGCACAGATTCGACGAACATATGGATATCTTCGGCACTCATGTCGAATTCAAGCGCGCCGGAGTTAAGGTCATTTAATATTCCTTCAAGTCCCGCGATAATTTTATCCGCCTCATCTTCTGAGATAATCCCTCTTGAGGCAAGCATAGCGGCGTGCGCCATGGAGCCTTTTATGTCCTGACGGTACATCCTCGAATCAAAATGTATCGACGAGTTGAAGTCGTCGGCGGTCCTGTCGAGCGCTCCCGCTGTGCGCCCTGCCCACATTTTTTCCTTTCCGCTCATAATCACTTGATTTTATTTATTGCCTTCATCTTGGCATATACCTTTGTGGGCAGTCCGTAGAGATTTATGAAGCCTGTAGCTTCGCTTTGATTGTAAACATTATCCTCGTCAAATGTGGCGATATCCGCGTCATAGAGCGAATACGGCGACGAAACGCCGGCGTTAATCATATTTCCTTTATATAATTTAAGGGTGACATCGCCGGTTACGTATCTCTGAGTCGTCTTTACGAATGCGAGAATCGCCTCCGTCAGAGGTGTGAACCACTGTGCAGAGTATGTCAGCTCGGCAAGCTTCTGCGCCACAATCGCCTTGTAGTGAGAGGTCTCTTTATCAAGGCAAATGCTCTCGAGTACTTTATGTGCGTGATAAAGTATAGCTCCGCCGGGAGTTTCATATACGCCGCGGCATTTCATGCCGACAAGCCGGTTCTCGACGATGTCAAGCAGCCCGATTCCGTTTTCGCCGCCCAGCTTGTTGAGCGTTTTGACAAGTTCTACAGAGTCCATTTTTACTCCGTTTACAGCCGTCGGAATGCCAGCGTCAAAATGCACTGTCACATATGTCGGCTTATCAGGGGCCATCTCGGGGGAAACGCCCATTTCAAGGAAGCCTTTTTTATTATATTTAGGCTCGTTTTTCGGATCCTCGAGATCCATACCCTCGTGCGAGAGATGCCATATGTTCTTGTCTTTTGAATAATTTGTTTCGCGGCTGATTCTCAGCGGAACATTATGGGCTTCGGCGTAATCTATTTCCTCGCTGCGGGATTTGATGTTCCACTCGCGCCACGGTGCGATAACCGGAATGTTCGGTGCAAAAGCTTTGATAGCAAGTTCAAATCTGACCTGGTCGTTTCCCTTACCAGTGCAGCCGTGGCAGATTGCGTCTGCTTTTTCCCTGATCGCTATCTCTGCGACGCGCTTTGCAATTGGCGGGCGCGCAGCGGCGGTGCCGAGCATATAGTCTTCATATAGCGCCCCTGCCTGAACCAGCGGGAACACATACTCCTCAAGAAATTCTTTCGTTAAATCCTCAATATACAGCTTTGACGCTCCCGTTTTAAGAGCTTTTTCCTCAAGGCCTTCAAGCTCGTCTCCCTGACCGACGTTTCCGGATACCGCGATAACTTCGCAGTTGTTGTAGTTTTCCTTAAGCCACGGTATAATAATAGAGGTGTCAAGCCCTCCGGAATACGCAAGTACAACTTTTTTAATTTTACTCTTGTCCATGATTTTATCCTCCGAAAATTTAACATTTATAATGAATATATATTACACTAAAATGAATAAATTTGCAATACCTTTTTCAATATTTCTGAATATTTGTCATTATTATTTTATTTACTGTTTTATATGCAAGCACGCTTGTGCAGTTTTACGTATTATTTGATTTATCGTTGTATAATTATGCGATTATTAATGCATATTATTCACCTGGCGGCTGCCTTCGAGATAGTCGATGACTTTTTTTGCGTCGCGGTACCTATCTTCCTTTGTTTCGGATGCGAAAAGTCCGATAATGTATTTCCGTTTTCCGCCGTCAAGTTCAAATGTGCAAATCAGGCTGTAGTTCCCGGCGCCCGCCGAACCTGTTTTGAGCCCGGTAACATATGCGCTGTAATAAATGCTGTCTTTGTCAAGCATAAGATTTGTATTTGTCCAATGGTTTGAATGTCCGCTCGCGTATACAACATCGTCATACTGCATACCGGCATATTTCATTATAATTTCGTTCCGGCAGGCAAGCAGCGAAATCAGAGCAATATCTTCAATCGTAGTGTAGTGAGCGTCTGTATAATATCCGTCAGGCGAGGTGAAATGGCTTCCGCAAAGTCCGATTTCCCTGGCATAATTATTCATTCCGTCCACAAAAAGTCTTACGGCTTCCTTGCCGTCAATAGATTTGTCGTCCGTCAGTTTTCTCCCCGCCGCTGCAGCAAGCACATACGCCGCATCGTTCCCCGATGGCAGCATCATACCTTCAATAAGCATCTCGACGCTCAATCTGTGGTATGTTTTAATAAATGCTATTGAAGAATCCTTCGCTACAAGTTCAAGTTCGTTGCTCGGCGCCACGATTTCATCAGGACTTAACAGTTCAAGCGCGTAAAGAATTGTGAGCAGTTTTGTTGTGCTTGCCGGGTAGACTACTGTTTTCTCACCTTTTTTATATAAAAATTCCCCGCTTTCAATATCATAAACAAATGCCTGCCCTGATGAAACCTCAATATCGAGCTGCTCGGCAACGCAAGGGATATATCCTTTATCATCGGCTGAATGCAGTTTTGCCGGCGGTCTGTCGCCGCTGCACGAGGAGAATACAACCGAAATAATTAAAATAAAAAGCGTTACTGCTTTAATTCTTTTCATCTTTCTGCCAAGTTCCAATCTATATATTATAATGATATTATACCATAACTTAGCAGTAACTACACCTTAATTTTTCCTTAAAAACAACCAAAATCAGGGATCAGCCCGTTTTCAGGCATATTGTTAAAAAATCAGCGGGGACATTTTCAAATGTCCCCGCATCGAAAACAATATTATGGTCTCAGTCTGTCTCTGTCTCTCGGGAAAGCCGTCGCCTGCTTGACATTCTCAAGACCTAAAATATGGCCGACTATTCTCTCAAGTCCAAGTCCCATGCCGCCATGAGGAGGCATTCCGTATTTGTGCATTGTCAGGTAATCCTCGAAGTCCTCAATGTTCATGCGGCGCTTTTTCATTTTTGCGACCTGTTCGTCATAGTCGTGTATGCGCTGACCGCCGGTTGTAACCTCAAGGCCGTTGAGCAGCATATCGAAGCTGAGCGTATATGTCGGATCAGCCGGATCATCCATCGCATAGAACGGACGCTTGACAGACGGATAGTGTGTTACGAACACAATCGGCGAGCCGTATTCCTTCATGACATAGTCGCCGAGCCACTTTTCCTCCTCTGGAGCAAAGTCAGGCTCAAGCAGGGCCTGCTGACCTTTTGTTCCCGGGTTTGCTTCGGCGTAAAGCTTCTTTGCGTCGATAAACTTAATCTTCGGGAAGCGTTCAAGCTCAGGCAGCCTTCCTCCCTTCCCAAGAAACATTTCAAGCTCTGGCGCATACTGCTCATTGAGCGTCTTGTACATGAACTTGAACATTCTCGCTTCAAGATTCATCAGGTCATCGAAGGAATCAATAAATCCCATCTCAAGGTCAAGTCCCTGGAACTCGTTGATATGACGGTTGGTACTGTATTTTTCAGCTCTGAAGACTGGTCCGACGGTGAATGCCTTCGTGAAGACGCCGACCATTATCTGCTTATACATCTGCGGGCTCTGGTTAAGGTATGCTTTCTGACCAAAATAGTTAACCTCGAACATATCCGCGCCGCCCTCAGCACCGGCAGAAACGATTTTCGGAGGTACGAATTCGGTAAATCCTTCTTCCCTTAGGAATGTTCTGAACGAGTAAAGAACACCGTCGCAGACCTTCATGATTGCGCGGACCTTTGGGTTGCGGAGCGTGAGTACGCGGTTGTCAAGCAGCGTGTTGAGGTTAAGGTTTTCGATCTTTTTGTCGTTTCCTATCTCGACCGGAGGAACAGCGGCTTTTCCGGAAACGCGTTTCATTTTCTTTATCAGAATATCGAAACCGAGCCGGCTGCGCTCTTCGGCGACGATAGTACCATCGATAACGACGCACTCCTCCACCGAATAATCCTTAATATCGCATTCGGACTTTGCGGCGTCCCAGACGCACTGGAAAACAATTCTCGGCGAGCGGATGTTCACAAAAGCAAACCCGCTCATAAGCTTTATTCTGTGTATTGACCCTTTCACGGTAACCGCATCGCCGTCCTTCAGTTCTCCGGCAGCAAATTTCTCTATTATATAAGAAATATCGCTTGTATCGGTTTTCCTTTCAAAATCAAGAAATTCCATTTTGCATATCCTTTCATTTATATTTTATCAAGCTTTTCTTTTACCACCGAATTGACAATCGCAGGATTTGCCTTGCCGTTGAGCTTTCTCATAGTCTGCCCTACGAAAAATGCAAAAACCTTTGTTTTGCCGCTTTTGTATTCGGCGACGCTGTCCGGATTTTCAGCAATTATTCCGTCGGCAATTTCTCTGATTTTTGCCTCGTCGTCAATCTGTGTTAGATTGTTTTGCCTTATAAACTCGTTTACGTCAAATTCGTGCGAATCGAATATTTTTTCGAAAACATTCCTTGCGGCGGTTCTGTTTATAATTGCGTTCCTGACAGCCTTGATGAATTCCGCAAACTGCGACGGGTCGATTTTCAGCTCGTCAACGCCTACCGACTTTGCGTTCATCAGATACATCATATCGCCAAGCATCCAGTTTACCGTTTCCTTCGCGTCTTTACATATGGCTACAGTGTCCTCGAACAGCGCTGCAAGCTTTTTATGATCTGAGATAAGCCCGGCCTCGTAATCGCTGAGACCATACTGCTTTTTATAGCGCTCCTTCTTCTCGTGTGCCAGCTCGGGCTGGGCGGCTGCAAGTTTTTTCACCATTTCGTCACTGATATATATCGGAGGAATGTCAGGCTCGGGAAAATAGCGGTAATCCTGAGCATTTTCCTTCGAGCGCATCGGAAAACTTTTACCTTTGTTGTCGTCCCAGCGTCTGGTTTCCTGCGTTACTTTTTCGCCGGCTTCGAGCAGCTCTATCTGTCGGCGGGACTCAGCTTCAATGGCACGTTCTATAGCCTTGAAGGAGTTGATGTTTTTTGTTTCAGTACGAGTTCCGAACTTCTCCGAGCCCGCCTGCCTTACCGACAGGTTTACATCGGCTCGCATCGAGCCTTCCTCAAGCTTGACGTCCGATATCCCGAGGTATTCAAATGTCGATTTGAGCCATCCGAGGTATGCGAGAACTTCCTCGGCACTTCTGAAATCCGGTTCTGAAACTATTTCTATCAGCGGAACTCCGCAGCGGTTGTAGTCGGGGTATGAAACGTCGCCGTACGGCGAGTGAATCAGTTTGCCGGCGTCCTCCTCCATGTGTATCTCATGTATCCTGACCGACTTTTTAAGACCTGAGCGCGTTACAAACTCAACATGTCCTCTCTGGGCGAAAGGCAAATAAAGCTGCGATATCTGGTATGCCTTCGGAAGGTCGGGATAAAAATAGTTCTTACGGTCGAATTTATTGTACTGCGTAATCTCGCAGTTGAGCGCAATTCCGGCTTTTACGGCATATTCAAGCACCTTTTCGTTGAAAACAGGCAGAGTACCCGGCATTCCGGTGCATATCGGGCAGCAGTGCGTGTTGGGTGCTCCTCCGAATTCGGTTGTGCAGGAGCAGAATATTTTTGATTTTGTTGCGAGCTCGACGTGAACTTCAAGACCGATTACTGTTTCCCAATTCATTTCACGTCACCTCCGGGAAAAGTTTTGTGATAATTTGTCACCTGCTGATAGGCATACCCGGCGTTCAGCACCATTTTTTCGCTCAGTCTCTGCCCAATGAGCTGAACTCCTACCGGCATTCCGTTCCGGTCAAATCCGCATGGAACCGAGAGACCGGGCAGTCCCGCAATATTAACCGAAACCGTGAAAATGTCGGAAAGGTACATTTTAAGCGGGTCCGAAAGGCTTTTTCCAAGCTCAGGCGCCGTCGTCGGCGCAGACGGGCAGATAATCAAATCATATTTTTCAAATATTTCATCAAAATGTTTTTTAATCAGTGCCTTTACCTTAAGCGCCTTACGGTAGTAGGCGTCATAATAACCGGATGAAAGCACAAATGTGCCGAGCAATATGCGCTTTTTCACCTCGCTGCCGAATCCCTCGCTCCGCGTGGTGTTGTAAAGGTCGGTAAGGCTTTCGTAATTTTTGCTTCTGTATCCGTATTTCACGCCGTCAAAGCGCGATAGGTTCGAGCTTGCCTCGGCAGCTGCGATAATATAGTAGGTCGGTATGACATAATCAAGAAACGGCAGACTGATTTCTTCAACAACCGCTCCGAGACCCCTCAGCGTTTCCGCCGCCGCCCTGACACGTTCCGCCACATCGCAATCAAGTCCCATGCCGAAGCATTCTTTCGGAACGCCGATTTTTGCACCTTTTATATTTCCGTCAAGCGCTGCAAGATAATCCTGCTTTCCAACGTCAAGAGATGTCCCGTCGTAATTATCTTTTCCGGCTATTATATCCATAATAGCCGCGCAGTCTGCGACATCCTTCGCAACCGGCCCTATCTGGTCGAGCGACGACGCATAAGCGACAAGTCCGAACCGCGAAACAGTTCCGTAAGTCGGCTTAAAGCCTGTCACACCGCAAAAGGAAGCCGGCTGCCGTATGCTTCCGCCGGTGTCGGAGCCGAGCGCCAAGACAACCTCGCGTGCCGAGACGGCCGCGGCGGCGCCGCCTGACGAGCCGCCCGGAACCTTGTTTGTATCCCACGGATTTTTTACCGCACCATAATAGGAGGTTTCGTTTGTCGACCCCATCGCAAATTCATCCATGTTGAGTTTCCCGACAACGACAGCACCAGCCGCTTCGAGCCTTTCAATTACAGTCGCGTTATACACGGGTTTGAAATCTCCGAGAATTTTTGAGGCGCAGCTTGTCTTTATTCCTTTAGTGCAAATATTATCTTTGACGGCTATCGGAATTCCCGCCAGCGGAGAAACCAACTCTCCTCTTTCAATTTTTTTCTGAACTTCTGCCGCGCGTTTTATCGCTTCGTCGCGGCAGACGGTGATAAATGCGTTAATGTAAGGATCTTTTTTCTCAATGGCGTCAAGAACCTGCTCTACCGCCGCAACCGACGTAATATCCCCGCGTTTTATGGCGCATCCGGCCTCAAGAGCCGTCAGCTTTGTAATATCAACAGTCATCTGTAAACCTCATTCAATCGTTTTTGGGACAATAACGGTTTCGTCTGTATGCTCCGGAGCATTCCCGAGTATTTCGCTCCGGCTGTATGACGCAGCAATCTCATCCGGCCTCATTATATTGCTGACCGCAAACACGTGGGAAAGCGGCTCAAGACCTTCTGTGTCAAGCTTATTGAGAATATCCATATATTCGATTATCGCGCCGAGTTCTTTCTGCATTTTCACGGTTTCTTCCGGATCAAGCTTGATCCTTGAAAGCTCCGCCACATACTCGACAATTTCTTTTGTTATCTGCATTTTTACCTCCACGATAAATAAAAAAGACGTCTTTCTCCCGTATAAATCAGGGACGAAAGACATCTTCCGCGGTACCACCCAAATTAGTCAGAACGACTCGCTCTCACAGATTAACGCTCTGTCATCTGTCAACGGACGATTCTACTTGCCTTACGGCTTTCTTTCGTCGGCTCCGAGTGTTATTCGCTTCCAGCCGTACCGCGTCGCACCACCCCGCGGCTCTCTGTGACATAACTTCAAAGCTACTTCTCTCTTCTCAGCCATTATTAAATTATAATAACACATCAAACTGATATTGTCAATAGTTTTACGAGCTTAAAAAGCAATAATTACAATTTACGCACGTCCTGCGCAGCCGCAGACCTTCATTCTTGCCATAACCGCATTTTTAAGCTTAGCCATACCCGCTTTGCCGTACTTTTTCGGGTCGTAGACTTCCGGGTCGGTCAGAACCTCCCTTACACCCGATGTATAGGCCTCGCGCAGCTCGGTCGCAAAATTGACCTTGCAGATACCCTCCTCAATACATTTGCGCACAGCGTCATCTGAAAGCCCCGACGCTCCGTGCAGTACGAGCGGAATATCAAATCCGGCTTTTTTCAGCTGCTTCCTTATTTCGCTCAGCCTTGCCACGTCAAGCACCGGAGCGACTTTGTAAAAACCGTGCGCTGTGCCGATAGCAACGGCAAGAGAACTTACGCCAGTCTGTTTTACAAATTTTACAGCGTCATCCGGCTCGGTATATCCGACATTGTTTTCAAGGTCATCCTCTTTGCCTCCGACGTGTCCCAGTTCGGCTTCGACAGGAATGCCTTTTGTACCGGCTTCGCACACTACTCTCTGCGTGAGTGCAATATTTTCTTCAATAGGTTTATGCGAACCGTCGATCATAACAGAGGAATATCCCGCTTTCATGGCGGCCACGGCAAGCTCGAAGCTGTCGCCGTGGTCAAGATGCAGAGCAACCGGAACCTTTGCCCTCGCCGCCAGCGCGTATGCGTTGGCACGGAAAATATCAAGTCCCGCATATCTGACTGTTGACGGAGTGGTCTGCATGATAAGAGGCGACGAAAGCTCCTCGGCAGCCTCAACAATCGCAATCGCCATCTCCATGTTTTCAAAATTGAAAGCTCCTACGGCATACCCTCCGCACTGCGCGCGTCTGAGCATGTCAAAAGTCGTTACATACGGCATATTATACTTCTTTCTTCAATTCCTGCAATTCATACGATTGTCCGCTTGATAAATCATGCGGCCGATGTAGGAATTTTTTTCTTATGATTAAAGTATATCATGATGCTGCGAAAAAGTCAACTTATGATAAAAATAAAACGGCGGCGCTCTTTCGTTTCAGAAAAACCGCCGCCGCTTTATTGTTCACATAAAATTACTCTGCGTTATAAACGCTGACTTGTTTCTTGTCTTTGGTCTTGTACTCGAACTTTACTTTGCCGTCTATAAGTGCAAACAGCGTATGATCCTTGCCGACGCCGACATTATTGCCGGCCACGATGGCTGTTCCTCTCTGTCTGACTATTATGTTTCCGGCGGTAACGTTCTGACCGTCAGTTCTCTTAACGCCCAGACGCTTTGATTCGCTGTCGCGTCCGTTCTTCGTGGAACCGACGCCCTTCTTGTGAGCGAAGAACTGTAAACTGATCCTGAACATAGTTATTATATCCTCCGTTAAATTCTACATTTTGATTTGCGTTGCTGTCTAAAATACCGACGTGGTCATTTGTAATCGCAGTCGATGATTTCAACATCAAGGTAATCACAATATTCCTCAAGCATATCGTTCAGTTGATAATAATACGCGAGGAATAATCCCGAAACGGCATATCTCTTTTTCTCATCGTCCTCAAACTCGGCAAGCGCCGCTTTTGACTTTACTTCTATACGAACCGCGCCTTCGTCGACAGTATAATCGACATCTGAAGCGTAGGCCAGCTCGATGGTATTGACAATCAGCATCGTCATTGCCGACAGCGCCGCGCAAAGCACGTCGTCGCCAGATTCACCGTAACCGGTGTGATTCAGCTCCTCAAAGCCGTAAAAAACTCCGCCGCTTCTGAAAAACCTGATTTTGGTCATTATGCTTTAGCTATGGACAGGATCTGAACCTTTGTGTAGGGCTGTCTATGGCCGATTCTCTTCTTCTCGTTCTTTTTTGCCTTGTACTTGAGAATATAGATTTTTTTGCCCTTGCCGTTCTTGACGACGTTTGCAGTTACAACCGCTCCCTCGACTGTCGGTGTTCCGACCTCAAGCTTGTCTCCTGTGGACAGAGCCTTTACCTTATCGAATTTTACGGTTTCACCCTCGGCGGCATCGAGCTTCTCAATAAAGATCACGTCGCCCTCGTTTACTTTGTACTGCTTTCCGCCTGTTTCAATTATTGCAAACACGAAAAGCACCTCTCTTTCAAATAAGTCTCGCTAAAGCAGGCGGCATTTACGCATTTACGCATTTAAGCATTTACGCGCTTAAGCACTTAAGCCTGCATTATGCGGCAGTATATTATACCATGATAACAATAAATATGTCAATAGCTTTTTATTAGATTACTTAATGTTTTTTTAGATTGACAAATACTGACAGTCATGTTATTATAATAGCACAAGAATACGCTCTTGCGTGTTCTTGTGCTATGTCCATGGCACCCCCAACGAGAATCGAACTCGTAACTAGCCCTTAGGAGGGGCTTATTATATCCATTTAACTATGGAGGCGAAGACTCCATAGTTAAATGGTTTAACATATGGAGGCGAAGACTCCATAGTTAAATGGTTTAACATATGGAGGCGCAGCTTATTTATTATATCACATTTTTTTTTAATTTCAATAGCTTTTTATCAATTATGGAGCAATCATGAAATATAAATATCAAAAAATCATATATGCAGCAGGGTCAATTTTGTGGACCATTTTTATTTGGAGCAATTCGATGAAATCCGCCGCGGAATCCGGAAAAGCCAGCGGGGCAATTCTTAAAGTAATCAATGATAATTTAACTAAAATATCACCATATTTTCAACTTACCGAACATTTTATACGCAAATCTGCTCATTTCACCGAATTCGCCATACTCGGCGTCCTTCTGTCGCTTACATTTCTGACGATTTCAGCGCCCAAAATCAGATGCCGATACGCTTTCTTCGCGGCTTTTTTCGCATTTATTGTTGCGTCTTTAGACGAACTGCTGCAACTGTTTTCAACAGGACGATCCTGCCAGTTCACTGACGTTCTGCTCGATTTTTCCGGCGCATGTGCCGGCATAGCCTTCGTTTTTACAGTGTTTCTTCTTGTACGCAGAAAACATAATAAATTCAGCGCCGGCTTTAAGCCTGAGAAATAATTATCATCGCAATATTTTTTCAAGCCAGTAATTTCTTGAAATCAGCGCGGCACCGCTGCATGCATATTTTACCGGCAAATTCAAGCTGATTTTCGGTATAATGTGATTTTGCCGGCTGCAGCCTTCAAGTGTTTTAATTATCAATTCAGCTGCATTGCTTGTCTTGCGCAGTTCTTCCGACTCGATAATAACTTCATTGATTCCGGCAATGTTCCGTATGCACTTGATAATGCCGCAGATATCCTCGATAATTCCCCTTTCGCTGACAACAGTCGCGCCGCAAGCCGAATTCCGTTTCAACGCCTTTCCTCTGACAATAAGCCTTGAATCAATTCCCACATCGTTATTTATGTATAGAATACTTTCATCCTGCCTGCAGAACGAAGAACAGTACCTTACGGCTGCTGATACATGATCGATGACAATATCCACCGGCATCCCCGCCATTGTTTTTGCAAACTCTCGGACTTTTATTCTGTCGAGTTCACAATCACCGCTTTCCGATACCGTATCGCTGCCGCTGTCATAGTTTCCGGGGACTATAATACTTATCGCATTATACTTAATTCCCTTTGTTCCGAGCATATAAGCCTTGACACGGTGCAGAAACATACATAAATTTTCCTGATAGCTGAAATCTCCGATGAATTCATATTCACTTGAGTAGATGCAGCTGAGCCTCAGATCGTATATGTGCATCTGAAAATTTCTTTTTGAAATATCTATAACTGTCAGGTTTCTGCAGGGATTAGGCCGTATTCTTCCGGCGTGACGCCCAACATTTTTCGTTTGCTTTTCACGTTCGATGAATATTCCCGTGTCAAGATAAGCTTCCACCGCTTTGCCGGCGGTAACTATGCTGAGCCCCGTGGATGCCGCAATTTCGCTACGGGTTTCACAGCCTTCGTCGACAACAGCGCGAAATACTGACATAATATTATCATATTTGAGCGATTCATTCAATACGGCCAGCATTTTATGGCATCCTTTCCAATTACAATAATATTATTATATAATCAGTCAGCGGCTTTGTCAACAGGTATCAATGCCTAATATTTTTACTGTATTTTTTGTCTGCAATATATATAAAAATAAAACAGGTCCGTACACAGCTGTGTAAAGACCTGTTTATTTTATTAGATTTTTATCAATCGGGGCGAATAACAATCATGTTTGCACCCGTTGTGATAAGGAAGTATGTCCCGCCGTTTGTCATTGACGTCGACAGAGTTGGCGTTCCTCCTTCATACCTGTATACATATATACAGCCGTCCGTCGGCACAGGTGAAAGCGAATATATGCCGCCGCTGTATATCAGATATCTGCCGTCGTCTGTCACAAGCCGGCCGCCTGCGTCGCAAGTCCAGTAGAAGACGCCCGCGGCGCTAAGCGACGGACCTTCAGAATCGGCGTTAAGGAAAAAGCTGCATGCAAGGTTATCGTTAAAAATGTACTTTGAATACAGCCGGTAACGCTCGGCGCTCTCATCCTTTGAAGCGGTCCAGAACACCGTACTGTCGCCGAGATACACACCCGCGGCAAGACCATCGCAAAAGACATTAAAGGAAACCTTGCGCACAGCGCGCTGTGAAATGCTGTTGTTGTTGATATACAGTATATCTTTTGCTATTCTCGCTTTTGTGTGTGCGATTACATTCACGCTGGATGTGTTGTTCAATTTATTTAGGACACGCACCACATTGATGTCGAGCATATCTGTCATATTTGACGAACTGCCGCTGATAAACATCGGGAAAATGTTGCTGTGATACCAGTCATCTTTGCCGACATATGTAAGATTGTTGAGCAGCTCATCCGATAAAGACGCGTCAAATACTGCGGTTTCGGATAGCTCGATTTCGCCGTAGCAGAAGTCAATGCTGAAGTCCGAGCCGAACCCCACGCCGCCCGTGGCCTCTCCTTCCGCCATATTATCTATTGAAATATAGCAGATTGCAACCGAGCCGTATGTAGCCCCGAGATAATAAACTCCGGGTTCAGATATAACAAAGGTGTGCGCTATTAAGTAATCCTCGCCATATGCAGCGTCACTCAGGACATAACCCTGACCGTCCACATAGGCATACGACGCACCGCTCGATGCGCTTCCGTATTTATTCGGCAGCGGTATCGCAAAATCCGGTTTCCTCAGCTTTTGTTCAAATGTATATGCGTAGTCGAGCACGCCGGTTCCGTCGCCGCCGTTATATGTATTCAGAGCAGTTGCGGTGCCTGATGTGAATGAAAGGTTAGCTACTCGCCAGAGAGCGAGATAACGCAGGTAGTTCTCATCCAGCGAACTCTCAATGTCAAATTGCGTCGACACAACGATGTTGACAAAAACCGGAGCCGCCGAGCTTGCCTCGTCAATGACGAACGCAGCCGTGCCTGACGGAGCATAGTAGGTAAAACTGCCTTTTATTGTTTCACCAGTCGCCTGATTATACACGTTGTACGGGCTGACGAACTGAGAGAACTCCTCGGAAAATGCCAGAACAGTATCCGGAGCCGACGGGTCATAGGTATATCCTTTTGTAAAAAATACCGATGAATTTATCTCCGAAAGCTTTCCGCCCGCCGAAGTTAGACTCCATCCAATAGATTTTTCAATAAAACCGTTGGTCCCGACCGCATAATTTATAAGTTCCGACATGTGCTTCTTGTTGAACTCGAAGTTTGAAAAGGTTACGCTTGAGTTGAGAGAGGTGGACAAAGGCGTGCTGTAATAGGTGTAATTTAGCGTGCCTGTGTCGCCGGTATCAGTTCCGTGGGCTCCGAGAGAATAAATCATTATCTGATATCCGGACGAGGTGCTGTCGAAAGTGAAACCGTTTTCCACACAGAAATTCAGATACCTCATAGTTGTCCCGGATGTATACGACAGCGTGCGGGTATCAAAATCGTATCTTACATCAGCTGCCATGCCGCCAAGATATGCGCCTGTCATTGAATTGCAGAACGAAAGCGACGGCACATTCATCAGTTCGGAAACATCGTTCATCTGACGCCATATATAATTGTAGTTCACAGCCAGACAGAGATTATCGTTATCGTCGTAGCTGTAGTTGCCGCTGAAATAAGGCGAAACGTCCACATATGAGAGAGCGCCGTAGCTGTCAAGTGTAAGAGCGTAGTAATGAACCCCGCTCACGGCGATTATGAGATATTCTCCCTGAACCGCCGTAACACCGGTGCCGCCAGGATCAAGAACGGCGTATTTTTTCAAGTCGGCCTTTGATTCGGTCAGATTGAGCGGATATGAAATTATGATATTGTTCTCAGTCTGGATAACAGGAGTTTCAAAATACGGCTGGTTCGCTGTCTCGGCGCCGAGCTGATATAGCTGAACGACGCACAACGAATTTCTTGCTGTGGTTACCGAAGAGGTCAGCTTGAATACAAGCTCGGTCGTGTCAAAATACAGATAATAAATCTGTTCGACAGCGCCCGACACCTCTGTATATCCGAACAGATATGAACCGTCCTCAAATGAATATGTGCGCCATATGAAGTCGGAAAAATCTGTCGGCGGAGTTTCGGGGTGCACGACCTTCGGCTCCATGCTGTCGCGGTTTCCAAGAACGCCGGTAAGGTAATATGTATCCTCAAATCCGCAGTTGTCAAAAATCAGGCTGAGGTCGCTTCCCTTCTGCTCCCACACACAGGTATCGAACAGAGTCACGGCTCCTCCCCCGGCGGCTTTTTTAATAATGTCGGTAATGTCAATTGACTGAGAGTTATTAGCATCAATCATACCGAGCGAATAGTATTTGTCGACTGTTGCATCGGCGTTGCGGTCCACTTCGGCGACTATTACATACCTGCTTGACTCAAGTAGGCTGATTGATGCCGTCAGCTTAACTCTGCTTGACAGCATGGTGTCCGTATCGGTCACCATATCAAGCTCATCGCTCATCTCGACCTTATAAATGTAATAGTTCGAAGACGTGCTTGATGTCGCAGTGAACGCTGTCGTAGTATATTTGGCTGTAAAGAACCCCGACGCGGTGTCAAGATAAAGACCGCTTTCGTTTTTGCGAAGATATTTCGTCGTCCCCTGGTCGTCGAATGTAAAACATGTTCCGTCGTAATGCCAGACCATATTGGAGGTGACTGACGACCCGTCAATGGCGCCCCCGCTCAATGTCAGCTGCACTGCGTTAACCGCGCCCGCGCTGTGCTGAACGGCATAGTAACTGCCGCTGTAGTAGATTGCTATAATGATATCCTTGCCTGCAGTCAGCAGCGCTGAGGATATAGGACGAAGAGTGTAGCCTCCGCCTGCGGCAGGAACCGCTGTATAAATGTATGTTTGTGTCGCGGTTGAGGTCATGGCTATGCTGTAAACGCCGCCGGATAAGCTTCCGCGCGTGATATAGCTTGTCGGCACAGTGGTTTTAGACACCGTATAAAGGCTCAGCCCACTATAGGAATACCTCCACTCTGTCGACTGGCTCGCGGAAAATACTATTTCAGAACCTGAGACATTCATATAATATTCGGCTGATTCGGCATACAGGTATACACCGCACTCGCTGCTGACCGAAGTGAACTGCCTGTCGCTTGTCACCTGAGCCGTGGTCAGTGAGCTTGGAAGAGATGCGCCGAGGCTTGCTTCGCTCAAAGAAGTACCGGTGTGTCCAATGATATTATACGTACTCTGGTTATATACTACGACAGCATATTTATTTCCAGGCGAAAGCTCTCCCGTCAGCGGTATATAATCGGCTCCGTTTTTAATGTAGAAATATATCTCAAGATTGCCTGAGCTTGACGCGCCGATTCCGGTATACTGCAGCTTTGGAGTGTACGAAGTAACTCCGATACCGTAATAAAAATATCCGAAGCTGTCGACAGACCAGAAATATGATGATGTTGATGTCGAGGCAGATATGGTTGATCCGTCTGTATACAGATAACGGCCTCTTTGGGTATTGTAAAACCTGTAATAGCTGCCGTTTGTAGATGCCGACAGAAGATAGTAGCTATAATTGGACAGTTGTCCAGATATTATAAGGTTGTCTCCGGAGACAGTCGGCGAAATCTGATACGGTCTGAATGCTGTATTTGAATATGCGTATGCGGCGTAATATGCGCTTCCGTTATACATAACAAGCATATATGAATCGCTTGTGATAATAGAAGTTGCGGGAGAAAGAGTAGTTACTCCTTCTTTATATGTGTATTTATAAAGCTTTGCCCAGTACTGGCCTGCGTTTGTCGTGAAGGAAATGGCTGTTCTGCTGGAACGGTAAGGTATTTTCATGGATGCGTAGGCAAGCAATCCTCCGCTTCCGAAATACCATATGCCGGATGAAGTGGTTGATGCGGTAATTGCTGCGCTTGAATTGGCTGCCGCATAATAAGAACCGCTCTTAAGGATAAATCCTCCGGGAGCCAGGCTTGCATTCCACAAGCAGTCGCTCGTGTTGCCGGGATTATATGGTACAAGCGATATGGTTCCGCCTGAATTCTTGACCATGAAAGCCACTCCGCCTGATGTCCCGCGAATAATATATGATGACGAGGAATTCAGGTCGGCTGTGCTTGTTATGATATTTCCATTCAAGTCGCAGAGATAAAAATTCGAACCTGACGTTGAAAAAGCGGCGTTGGACCTTAGGTAGCTTCCGTTTGTTATGTATCCGTCCCCAATCTGCAGATAGCTTGTTAAGCCGTTATACAGAATCCCGCGGGAGCCTACTGTGATGCTTCCGTTGACTTCATTATTCTTAATCGTCCATGTCCCTCCGGAAGCCGACGTTGCAAGCCATTCCATAGGATAGCTGGCAGGCCCGAAGCCCTCCGTGCTGCTGTTTGCGACAAATCCGCCGGTTGCATATTGAGAGAACAGAAGGAGCGTTGCGCTTGTGCCGGAGCTGTTATATGTGCTGCTGTAATAATCATAATACCTCTGGTACCATATGAACTGGAGCAGTTCTTCATACTGCGTTTCGGTCATCTCGATATTTCCGGTAGAGGCGTTAACATTGTTGAGATAACTGGTGATATTTTCTGCGGTAATCGAGGTATTGTTCATTCCGAGAGCTATGTACTGGTTTGTTGTTGAATCTTTCGCAGAAATTATAAAGTATCCGTTTTTCAGGCTGTCGTCGGCAAGAGAGGTTACCTGAGTAATAATATACGTCGGCTTGAAGCGGTATACGAACACAGGCGCCGCTGACGATTGTTCTGTTGTCAGCGAAAAAGTATCTGTGTTTCTGTCATATGCAAGATAGTACGCCGTACTTCCTATGTAATATTTGAAATAATGGTTGACCTCGTCGTAATACCAGTCCACCGACGTCAGGCTTGAGCCTGTCGGTATTTCAGTAAGTTTTATGCGTGTTGAATCGGTTGAAGACACGTCGAGGTAGCTCCGTACAGCATCTGTCGAATATTCCGAATGATAAAAATGCAGCGCCTTTGTCGAGCTGGTCTGAAACCAGTCCGAATCGAGCGGCACCATTATTTGAGCGTCGGTGCTGTGATACTGCGTTTCCTCTCCCAAAACCACATAACTGTTGTTTATTGCCTCGGCCTGCGAGGTGACGTTTATACCTGTCAGATATAGGTTGCCGTCATCCCCGACCGACTCGCTCAAAGCATAATACTGAGCGAGAGGGTCGCTTTCACCGCCTGTGCGCACGGTTATCATATAATGCGAATTCGGCTCAAGGTTATCTCCTTTTTTGCTTAAAAGCTCGAATCCTACGGATGTAGAATAGTTCGAAAGGTCATAAAGATATATATAGTAATTTGTATATGTGCCGTTGCTTCCGCCGTTGTAGATTTTTACAAAACCCGGTACCGGAGCAGAATACAGATAATAGTAATATGATGTACCGCGGAATTTGATTATAGAGCCGCCGACCGTTCTGTCGGCATACTCAAAATGCGTTACCGGATAGCTGCTGTTGTAATACGAACTGTTCTGGGCATTGTTTAGTATTGTTGTGATCGCAAAAGTACGGGTTCCGCCTGCGCTCGATACCGAAAGATAGGTTGCAGTTGTTCCGTTGAGACCGTTGTTTTTGAAATTAGTGAAAATATTCCAGTAGTTGGCATCATATGAGTATTTCCATTTGTAATAAGAAAGGTCAACCGTTGTGATAAGCGTCGTACCGGAATATGATGTTGTCGACGGGGTCAGCGGAAGTGATTTAGGGTCAGAGCCGAGCAGAGTGGATTCAGAGCCGATGGCGTATGATGCGGTGGTAGCAAGATTGTCAAGGGGCTGTGTCGCTATCATATACGAGTGGCCCGCAGTCAGTGAGGACACCTCAGTTACATTGACATATGTATAGGTGTATATGACTTTATAAAGTCCGATATCGTAATCATAGTTCCCGCCTGAGAGCATTCCCTCGGTAAGCGCAAAACATCCTGCTGAAGTATTGTAGCAGAGATAATATCTGACAGTGCTCCCGCCGGCGGTCGTTTCGTAGTAAAGGCGTTCGGAACCGGCGTTATACCGCCAGTTTGTTCCGGACCCTGATATGGAAAGCGCCGTTCCCGAAGCGGAAAGGCAGGAGTTCAGCCCCGAGTTGCGTAAAACAGGGGTTGTGCTTGTCGTATCAACCGACCATTTATAAAGGCCGTATGTGTCTCCTATATCAGTCGGAGGATCCATGACAGCCGAACCGGTCAGAAATGCCGTCACATCTGTCGACATTATGTTTCCGTTCACGTCGAGCGTCAGCGCGCGGAATGAGGGGGATAGCTCAGTTCCTATGTCTGCCGAGATCAGATACTGTGCCTTCTCAACAGAAGAGCTGTCCGATGTGACAAGGTTTGCCCCGAGGTATGTTGTATATTTGGGGTCTTCGTCTCTCGGAACAATTTTATAGATATATATTGTTGACGCCGACGATCCGAGCGAGAAATTTGTTTCGGTCGGCGACACGTAATTGAAACTGAGATAAAACATATTATTGCTCAAGGTTCCGCCTGAGCTTCCCTGGGTATATACCCATTGGTAGGCCGGAACAGCCGGCGTCATCGACAGCTGCCCTTCCGAGTTATTAAGATAATAAGTCCCGCTCACCTTCTCGCTGAATAAAAGCGATGCGGTGCCGCCCGATACTGCAGCTGATTTTGCGTACCATATATATTGCCTGAAATTCTGATATTCCTGCATCGACCAGAGCGTCGGCATGGAAGTAAATTTATAATCGGCGCAGAAGGTGCCGGTTGCTGTTACCGTAGTTGAACCAGCCTCTTCAAGTATTCTTTCTCCAAGAAGATAATACGAGGTTCCGTCTTTCCCGACGATGAGATAGTCATCATATCCGGTAAGGTCTCCGACGCTGTCAACAAGCTCGATTCCAAAGCCGTTGGAAAGTCTGTATAACTCGATAACTGTGTTTTTAACTGTACTGAAATAAAATCCGTCTGTTGTATTATAGTTAAGATAATAATTTGTGGATACGATGCCGTTTTCCGTCGTCTGTGTCACAGTGTATGTAAAAGTGCTGTCAAGAACGCTGCATCTGAATTTAGCGGCGCTGGCGGATGATGTTGTCAGCTCTTTTGTTACGCTGCTGCCAGCGATATTCACGGTCAGGTACTGCGTATCAAAACGCGTGTTGCGGAAAGTCGGGGTAGATGAGTCCTGCGAAGTCTGCCAGAGCGCGCTTGAATATATGTTTGTATTTCCGGAAGTATCATTTATATAATCCGTAATGTCGCATTTTTCAGAATTATCAAATGAATAAACAATCTGGTTTCCGGCAGTAACCTCGGCGATAATCTTGAGCGCATAATAATGATATACGGTGACTCCGTCCAATGTCGTCGGAATTTTTGCGCATATAATATACTTGCCCTTGTCAAGCGTGCTGCCTGAAGCTATCAGCGTATGTATTCCCTGATATTGCGTTTCATTTGCGGAAGCGGCGCCTGCCACAAGGCTTCCGCCCGATTGTGCCGAGCTGCTGTAACGGTATTCATCGTTGCAGTAAAGCACAGACTGCGAGGCTACATAACCTTCAGTATTTAGAAGGTTTACAGTGCTTTGGCCGCTCCAGATTTTGCTCACCGTATCGTTGCCGTCCGAAAGGATAAAATGGAAGGAACCATATGAAAAGCTCTTATCATGCCCGTTTGTGGTGTCTGATACTCCCTTCCAGGTTCCCGAAGCGGGTATGCTGCTCAATAAATAACGTGTTAGCCCGCCTGATATCTGCATGTATGAAGAGCTGTTCGGGTCGTTTTCGGCGACGGCGTAAATGGAATCGGCAAACATACATCCGGTTATATCAGCAACATTTTCTCCGGAACTTAGCAGTTCGGAGTACGGTATGCCGCCGATAACAGCGCTGTTATCTATATATCCGACGGTTGTAAAAGCAGAATAATAATTCACATCCTTGCTGTTTATATGAATATTGCAGTTCCCTGCCACGGTTATGTTTGCCGCCGCGCCATCTATATGTCCTGCAAAAAGGCCTATGTGGCGCTCATAATATACATTATTTACCGGATCATATGTATATGTGGTCTCAAAATTGTGGCTTCCGAATATAGAACTCCATACAGAAGCGAGAGCCGTCATGACATTGTTTTCGGCTGTTTCTATGCAGTTGACAGTAAGATTGTAGAATATGACATTGCTCACGCTTCCCTGAACAGGAACGCTGCCGTTCGATGTCGTAACCGTTTCGGCGGCGATGGTATTGAAAAATCCGACGTCAACCTGCTCGTCAGGCACCTCCACAGTGGCGTTCGCTATGACATTATGTATAGGCTTGAGGCTTGTGAGCGGCACATAAACATTGCTGCCGGCAGTTATCTTGTCGTCGCCGGCAAATTCGACATACATGCTGGGGACTTTAATATACTTGCCGCTTGCAACGCTGCTTCCCATCACCTCTGTCGCAACGCCGTCGATGGTCACAACGCCTGTTGACTGATTGACTACAACCTCGACGGGATTAATCAAGCCGCTGAGATAAATATACGAGCTGTCATCATAGCAGTAAGCGTAAATCAGCCCCGACAGTTTGTCGACAAAAGGAAATTCGTTGTTTCCAACCGACGCCGTGACGATTCCGTTCAGGTTAAGCACCTGCGGCAGCTTTTCTTTTGTGAAATCAAGCACAAAATAATACTGCGGGATTTCATATACATCCCCTGATTTCTTTGACTTGACAAGACGTCCGGTATTGTTAAGCCTTATCAGATTGTAAAGTCTGTCAAGATTGTCGATGACAAAGGGATTTTCGGGAGACGTCCCGTAATTGTATTGCGGATCTCTATAGCTTTCACTGTTGAGGACGCCAAAGGCGTTCTGGTTTATTGTCCCGTCTCCGTTTATTAAAACGTCGTAATTCGCAATATATTCAAAATATGCAAGTCCTAAAGGGACAAGCATAAATATAGCAAGCGAGATGCATATCAGCAACAGCCACTTATTGCCTTTCATCAGTTTTTTCTCCTTTCACAGGGTTATCCGCTATGTTTTTATTCGCCGCTTTATTCTGTGCGATGAAGCTGACCGCTTCTTCTCCGTATCTTTCGGCTATTCCGTATAATCTTTCATCTTTAGGGTCAAGACCATATTTTATTATCATAATATGTATATCCCTTCGCTTTTTACCTGCGGCGACAAGATGAAGCGCTTCGTTTATTATCATAAAAGACAGCGGAAGCACTATCAATGCAACAAAACCACCTATGCTTGAGAACAGCTTGTCGGTATATTTCAAAAAAGTCAGCCTTAAGAACACCTTCCCCACCAGCTGGTCCGCACGGACGGTGCTGTAATCGTCGACAGGGTTTGCGTCTCCACGGGTGATAAAATTTCCGTCTTCCGCGACCGAAACAACCCTGTGGACAATAACCTCGCCGTTAGTACCATCTTCTTCCGACACAAAGGCTATTATATCTCCGGGATTAAGGCTTTCTGCCTTCTTCGCGACCGATATAACATAGTCACCTTCTGAATATGTAGGTTCCATACTGCCTGACACAATCTTGAAAAGATGCATTCCGCAGATATTGATGTCAAACCCCGACATTCTGAAGAATATCATGAAAACGGCTGAAATCAATGTGATTACAATTAAAAGCGTCAGAGCGCAGTTTACAATGTTAGCATATGCCCTGTTTTTCATACCTTGAAAAAATTCTCCTTTTCAGGAGTATGTATTTGCCGGAACAGTACGGCAATACAGATTTACATTTATTGAATAACCGGAATCAAGCAGGCCGTATTCATTGTTGAGAAGAGCTGCTTTCTCGTTCAGCGCGTCAAGGTCGGTTTCAAGCAGCAGATAAAACGTCATTGCATATGTCCCGCTCAACGTAGCGTTCCCATCAGCCATGCCGAGATCAAGCGTGCAGCCGGATTCGTAATCGCTTTCGGTGAAAGCAGTGTAGGCGGCAGTATTCAAATAATCATTCTTCGTTGCCTCAGTCGGGATAAAATATGAAAGCTTCATGAATCGTATATCGATTGTTTCAGCTTCATTGCCGAGGCACCAGAAATCAAAGGTGAAATTTCCGTAAAGCTTCAGATATGTCGGATATGCTCCCGCTTCGTTTCCGTATGTCACAACAATTTTATATAACGTCTGATACTGGTCGTTTGACGTGTATTCTCCTCCCCAGAGGAAAAAGTAAGGGCTGACAACCTCATTGTTATTATTCCGGAAATCAAGCGGGATACGGGCGGGGTCTCCCGATGGAGCTATGCTGCCGCCGAATGCTCTTTCAGAATGATTATATATATATGCAGCCGCGCGTACCTCTGTAACGCCGTCAGTATAGACCGAAGTGTTTTGCGTCAGCGGAAAAAAGAACCATGCATACGCTGAAAGCGACAATATAAGGCCCGCAAAGAAAACGTTCATACCGCCGAGCAGCAGCTTTTTTATTTTATAATCGTTCATAAGACCCTCCTTTCCGGATAATTTATCCTATCTTGGTGATAATGCACCGTTCGATTATCAGAGTGCCCGTTGTCGTGCCCTGAACAGGCACCCAGATACCTCCGGTTGTCGTTTCATAAGCGCATTTCTGATAGTTCTGATTTACGCCTGTGTCTTTGTAAAGGGCCGGTACGTCAACAAGGAAAAGGTATGTTCCTGCATATGCACCTGTATCCACCGGCGTTCCGGTGACATTCGATACTCCTAAATCTATTGATAGTTCATTCCCCGTAGTATAAAGCGTTGATACAGCCGAGTTTGCCAGCGTTTGCCATGTTTCCGAATGTTCATAATTATATACAGGTGTTCCGGATGAATTGTCGACAGTTACCGCAACAGATGATACTTTTATGTCATTCGCCTTTATCGTGCAGTCGTTGCGGAGAGAATCGTCACCGTAGATTCCGTTCAGCACAAGCGTAGAATTGTCAAATATCGACGGATCTGCAACCGAAACCAGAAAAACAAAGTGCACTATATCTCCGGGTACCATTCTTATGGTCGCCGTCTCGTCTCCCGACTCCTCGACTATAATAAGATTGAGATTTCCCGCGTCATTGTTCTTGAAAGAGGAAAGGTTGCGCCCCGCGCCTGACGTCAGCACGCGCCCATATACGGGATTTACTGAAATTATCTTGTTAATCGCGAACCAAGATCTTGCATCCTCCGAAAAAAGGTTGTAAAGAGAAAAGACAAGAACAATTGATAATATTGAAAGATAGATTATACTCTTAACAGACGAGCTTTTTTTCAGCATTATTCATCCCCGCCTTTCCCAGACTTGCCGCCTCTGACTATCAGAACCACCTTGACTATGTACCATATAACCATAGCGGCCAGAGGAAGGACGACGACAAGAAAAAAGCCCGCCGGATCCCTGAAAAAGTCAATAATGCTTCCGAGCAACGGTATATACCCCTTGACGGTTCCTATGCAGCCCATCGGATCCCTTGAAATTCTCGTAGCGTTTCCGATGAATGTGGCATAATATCCGCCGCCGTCTGCCATGTATGTGAGGTCAATAAGCGCAAGCGAGCCGACCTCATTTTTTTCCGTTACACTGTCTTCTCTGACGGACAGCAGCATCGTGTTGCCGAACACCGGCTCGGAATAGCGGTTCTTTGTGGCAAAAATCATAACGGTGACGGCGACGGCAATAATAATCAAAATAAGAGACAGGATATTCAGAATAATGGCAATAATCCTTTTTATTTTCATAAACTCAATATTCTAATCCTTCCCATCGAAATATTTTAATATCAGTTTTCTTCGACCGCCAAAACCACAGAAACCGTGAAATAAGCGCCTGCGTTTGAAAATACAGCGCTTCTGTCGGTACCTTCAACCCAAAGTCTCAGCCGAACTTCTGTTGTGTAATATGTGGTAACATTTCCGACAGTTTCACTTGCTCTTAACATAAACGAATTCTCCGCCGTAGGCACATACGGGCTGTTTATCTCCGGGTGCAGGACATAATATTCGCTTTCAAAGCTTGCCGTGTCTGAGCTTGCATATGAAATGCTCGTTCCGTCGCAGATCATCGGATAATAAGTTGTAAGCCCGTCGCCGGACACAAGCGGGGATGCCGACGAGTCTTTCGCTATAAAAACCTTTCTGTATGAGCCTTCGTTTTTTGTTATTACCGCGCAGCGAACCGCACCTGTGATTGCGTTATCTCCCATTGGGTCGCTGATATTTATGTATTTTACATATAGCTTAAGGTCGAGCGGCGTCGTTGTTGTGATGTGGAGCGGAATATCGATGAAGTATCCCACATGAACCGTTTCCGGAATTATCTGATAATCAGACAAAGTCGTGCCTGCTTTCGGGCATCCGTCGGCTCCTACATAACGGAACGGCAGATATGCAAAATTCATTCCGTCAGAACACGTCACAGGCACCAGCATATCATATTCGGATATCTGAAGCTGGCCGTCGAGAGTATCGGACGAGCCGAACTCGAAATATGTTGTGAATCCTTCAAGCGAGGTGACGCTATCTGGCGCGTCAAGCGACGCCATTACGTTTATCGGCATAACCACAGATACCGCCATGCCGGTGGCTTTTGCCACTGTATTATTTGAGTACCAGGCATAAGACGCCATGCCAAGCACCGAAACGCTGACAATCAGGAAAGCCAGCGTTACAATTAGCTGTTTTTTCATATAAAACCTCACGGTTCATGATTGAGTCTGCGGGTATTGAAAGCCATCGACTTTTATTACGGTAATAAAAAATGCCGCAAAACAGAACCAATCTTCTGTCTACGGCAACTGGCTGGCTCTTTTATGAACCCCTATAGCTTTGCGTCAATTCCTCACGGAATTTTTGCTCTTTTCGTATTAAATTGTTTTCATAAATATAATAACAAAAATAACTGATTTTGTCAAGATTTTTTTCTGTAATTTTATAAATATAGTACCGTTTTTCTATTCGGCCACAACATCGATGTGCTTTATTCCATAGTCTTCCATCAATTTGACGCATTCCTCCGATATCACTTCCCCGCTTACCGCAATAGGAACGGCCGGTGGACAGGAAACAGTTCCAGATGCGCAGATTCTTCCCGCCGACTCTGCGGTTTGTATAATTTCATGCGGCGAAAATAAAGCCTCGCGCACCGACATTGCGCGCCTGTTATGCGTTATCGGATGTTCAGCTACGGAAAGAGGCGCAAGCCGCGGCAGACTTGCAAAAACCTCCGCAAGATGTTCAAGCTGACTGACGCCGGTATCCGGCGTTACCATTAAGACAAGCGCATATAAATCGGCAAATTCGCATTCAATGCCGTTTTGGCGAAGATGTCCGGCGACTTGACTGCCCGAATATCCCATATTTTTTGTCTCAACAACAATTTTCAGCGGATCGCTCGGCAGAATATGCCAGCCGGCTGATGACAATTTATGTTTTGTTCTGCTGACATATGTCAGAAATTCCGCCAGCTTTTCACGGTAGCCTTCCGAAATATATTTATTGCAAAGGTCGAGCGACTGCAATATAAGATAAGACGGACTTGTCGAGCCGAACAGGGCGAGAGCATTTTTCGCTTCATCAGTAATACGCTTCGGGACATCCGGCGACAGCTGCAGATATGCTCCGCCGGTAAGCACCGGCAGGGTTTTATGGGCAGAATCGCAGGACATGAAGGCTCCGAGGTCTACCGGATGTTTTGATTCGGGTAAAAATTTAAGATATGCTCCGTGCGCGTTATCGACAAGCAGAGGAATGTCGCGCGCCCTGCAGACCTTAGCAATCGCCGCGATATCCGGACTGTAGCCGAGATAATCCGGGGCGGTAAGGTAAACGGCAAGCGGTATATCTCGCTTTTTGTCAAGCAGGTTTTCAACCGTTTGAGCTTCGACCCTGCAGCTGACGACGGAATTCACTGCTCCGTCCTCTGGGTATATCCATTCGGGTTCAAGGTCAAGCAGCGCCATGGCGTGTATGAAAGACCTGTGGACATTTCGCGCCGCCAGCACCGTGCGGCCGGTCTTCCCCCGCTGAATACCATACTGAACAGCGAGATACATCATGGCTTTTACGCACTGCGACGACCCTTCGGTCGAATAAAATGTGCGCCCGAAGCCAAACAGCCCTGAGGCATTCCGCTCGCTCTCTGCAATAATGCCGTCGGCTTCGTAAAGAGAATCTGCTCCGTTTATTTCGGTAATGTCTAAAGATTCGCAGCCAAGATATGAAACACCCTTGTGTCCCGGCATATGCAGCCTTGCAGTACCCGATTTTTGATATTTTCTTGCAAAATCAAAAATTGGTGTTTCCATTTTTCCCTTTTCACTCCTCTCCGCCATGGCCCTAATATTGTTAAGTCTGTTAAGCGGCAGCCTCAATATAATAAATTTACCGTGCAAGATGTCTGCGCTGCAATCAGTGTTTCTCCTCGTCCTCCGCAACCTTCATAATCACAGCGCATTCTATGCGTTTTCTGAAAAGTGCGCAGCCGTACTCGTACACGCCGCGTATGTTTCCGGTTGCGTGATACGCATTTGCGGCGCAACCGCCCGAACAATAGAGCTTCGCCCAGCAGTCGGCGCATTCAGGGCGCGCATATGCATTGCAGCATTTGAATTCATCGCGAACGGCTTCGTTTTTTACTCCGTCCCAAATATTGCCAAGACTGAATTTAGAATCGCCCACAAACTGATGGCAGGGGAAAAGCTCTCCCCACGGGGTAACCGCCATATACTCCGTCCCGGAGCCGCAGCCAGATATGCGCTTGTAAATGCATGGCCCGTGAGTCAGGTCGAGCATATAATGGTAGAATGTAAATCCTTTTCCCTCGCGGCGGCGCTTTATCATTTCAACCGCCAATTTTTCATACTGTTCAAGAAGAACAGGCAGATCGCTCTCGGTCAGCGCGTAAGGCTCTCCTGGCGCCGACACCACCGGCTCCATGCTCAGTTCTTTGAAGCCCAGATCGGCCATATGCAGTATATCGTTTGTAAAGTCAATATTATTGTGTGTGAATGTTCCGCGGATATAATAGCTTTTATCTCCACGCGCCTTTACAAATTTCTGAAACTTCGGCACGATTATATCGTAACTTCCTTGCCCGGAGTAATTTTTGCGCAAACGGTCATGGACCTCGCGTCTGCCGTCAAGGCTTAAGACAACATTGTTCATCTCGCGGTTGCAGAAATCTATGACGTCGTCGTCAATCAAGACGCCGTTAGTTGTAAGCGTGAAACGAAAATTTTTACCGTTTGCCTTTTCAATCTCGCGCGCATATGCAACAATACGCTTGACAACATCCCAATTCAAAAGCGGCTCTCCGCCGAAAAAGTCAACCTCAAGATTTTTGCGCGTGCCGGAATTCTCAATGAGAAAATCAATCGCTCTCTTCCCGACTTCAAAGCTCATCAGCGCGCGTTCACCTTTATATTTTCCTTGGCTTGCAAAGCAGTACTCACAGTTGAGATTGCAGGTGTGGGCAACATGAAGGCATAAGGCTTTTATTACATTGCTTCTTTTTTTATAGTCAAACGCCAGATTTTCAAACACGTCCGGCGTGTAAAGCTTCTTTTCCTTTACCAGCTCCTCAATATCGCTCCAGCATTCGCGCAGCTCGGCGTCTGTGACATCCGGCCGTTCTTTATATTTATTTAACAGTTGAAAAACCGCTTCATCCTCGGTATGACCGGGATATAAAGCTATCATATCGTATGCTACCTCGTCCACCGAGTGAACGGCTCCCGAACATGTGTCGAGGACGATATTATAACCGTTTAATTTATACTGATGTACCACTTAAATTATCCTTTCAACTTTCAACGGAAAAGAGCTTGTGCATGAAACCATACGCAAGCTCTCTGTCATTTCAGCGCCTATTTGCGACTGTTGCCGCGGTCGCTCCGCCCGGAATGCAGGCAGCGAACCGGCGGCATGTTTGCATGTTTGCCCGGAATAGGTAATATTTATCCCGGAAAAACCACGGTGCAAATTACTTGCTTTCCTTGGCTTTCTTATTTTCACACGGCTGGTTTGCAACGCCGCATGATGTTTTGCATGCAGACTGGCAGGAGGTCTGGCATTCGCCGCAGCCGCCGTTTTTTGTACTCTCGTTTAAGTCGCGAGTTTTGATTGTCTTGATTCTTTTCATGAAAAACACCTCATTTCAAAGCTATGTGTTATACTTCATAGTTCCATGAAAGTATAACACAAATAAACCGGCATGTCAATAAGTTAAGCTAAACATTTGCCAGACATTTCTTCAGTACATGTTAAATTGAAGAAAAGGCAGGTCTGAGCCTGCCTTGAAGTATGATTTTATTTATCAGCAGCCGCGCCTCGGATAGAATCCTCTGCCGCAGAAGAAGCAAAGTCCAAGACCGATCAGAACGCCGACACCCAGCTCGCAGTTATTATCAGGTCTTCTGTGCTTCTTACCACAGCCGTCTGCCGGTCTTACCTCTGGCTGTCTGCCTCCAGAGCATGGATCGGGTATTCCTCCGCCGCATCCTCCGGGAGCTCTTTCAGACCACTGGCCTGACGGTTCTCCGCATTTGAATGGCATATATAATCCTCCTTTATCAGATTATGTAATAACTTAATGTAATAATAGTTGGGAGGTTTATTTCATATATGCTCATTATCATTATAATCAATTTGCCGTCATATGCCAATAAATATTTCAAATATTCATGTGCTCTCGCACGCAAAAAGCCGGCCGCTTTTGCTTCAAATCACGAATATCCGCGCAATCCTATGAAATACTTATCTGTGAGAGGAAATATTACTGAATAAATTAAAATGCGAGCCTTGCGCACTGCGGTCATATAATGCCTTATGCCGCAATATCACGCTTGCCGAAACAGGCGCAATCCCCGCAGTCTTCAAAAAAGGAGGTAAGAAATATGGCAAAACAAGGAATGCGCCGTCCGGATCCAAAAGAACCGCACGGAACCGAAAGCAATAAAATAACTCATATTTCAAAGAACGACATGCCGCCTGTACCTGAGATACAAGGAAAGGCAAAGACCGGCAAGGAAAAAGCAAAACCGCAAAAAAGTTAAGCCATAAATAAAATTCTGTTAATACTATATTGCCATTTGAAAGCTGCACCTGCTTCTTAAAAAGCATCTGTAAAACAATCGCGCCCCGCTGCTTTACAGCGGGGCGTGTCTGTTTACTTTTTTTCTTCGGCTGATTTTTCTTCAACCTTCTGACCGAGGTATTCCGGCAGCTTCATGCCTGCCATGTCGAACATCTCGCTCATCGGAGGCACAGCCTTCATTATTCCCGACAGAAAATTAGCAGTTGCAGTCTTTCCATCGGCGCTTCCGTTTCCGTTCGAATCCCAGACGGTGACTTTATCGATCTTGAGGTTCTTGATAGCTTCGACCTGGATCTTTGTCAGTTCCTCAAGCTTGTTGGCTATCATATATTTGATTGCTTCGTTCGCGCTGCCGCCGGCCGCCTTTACCAGCTGTTCAAAACCTTCAGCCTGTTTGGTAAGCACTTCGCGCATACCTTTCGCCTGTGCTTCCATTTTCATAAGAATTGCGTCTGCTTCGCCGCGCGCCTGGCGTCTGACCTGTTCGGCCTGTGCTTCAGCCTGAATTTCAATTTGCTTTTTACTTATCTCGGCCTTGACAAGAATGTCGGCCTCCTGGCTTGCCTGTTCAAGGGTGGCTCTCGCGTTTTCTGCAAGCTTCTGAGCTGCGTATGACTCTTCCTTGGCTTTTGCCGCCTGAATGTTTTCCGCGGCAATCGCCTGCTTTAAGAATTCCGCCTCGCGCATACGGCGGTTTGCGTCGGATTCCGCAATTTTGATTTTAGCTTCGTTTTCGCCCGTGATTGCGTCCGAGTTGAATTTTGACACGCGGATTCTCTGTTCGCGCTCTGCGTCTGCAGCGCCGATAGAACCGTCTCTGTCTGCTTCGGCGACAGATACTTTTGCAGCGTTGATAGCCTTTGCAGCGGCTTCTTTTCCGAGAGCGGCTATATATCCGGATTCGTCGTTGATGTCGGTTACGTTGACGTTTATAAGACGAAGGCCGATTTTCTTAAGCTCCGTCTCAACGTTTCCGGAAACTGCGTCGAGAAATTTATCTCTGTCGGTGTTTATCTCCTCGATGTCCATCGTGGCGATAACCAGACGCAGCTGGCCGAAAATGATATCTCTTGCAAGTTCCTGAATTTCAACGAGCTTAAGTCCGAGCAGACGCTCGGCGGCGTTCTGCATAACTCCTACTTCGGTCGAAATACCGACCATGAATCTTGAAGGAACGTCGACGCGGATGTTCTGGTGAGACAGCGCGTTTGTAAGGTCGACTGAAATCGACATCGGCGTCAGGTCAAGGTATTCGTATGCCTGAAAAATAGGCACAACGAAAGCGGCGCCGCCGTGAATACATTTCGAGGAACGCTGTGTCCCGTCCTTGTTCGAGCCCACCTTTCCGTAGATAACCATTATTTTGTCAGACGGGCATTTCTTGTACCGTGATATTACGACGATAAAAAGAGTAAAAATCACTATTGCCAGTACGACGAACAGCCCCACGAGCGACGGAGAAATACCTTCCGATGCCGCGAGAAAATAGATGTGTTTTGCCATTGTGTTCTGTCCTTTCATATGTATTTATTTTTATCTGCATTTCTGTTTTAATTCCCGTGGACGCCTTCGGCAGCGCGAAAGTAACAATAAACAATATATTATTTCTCCGAACTTGCGCTGCTCAGCGGCTCGACCACAAGGGTTCCGGAATCGTCTACTGACACAACACGGACATACGAACCGGTCTTAAGTGTCTGGGACGCGGTGGTGATTGCGTTGAGTTCGGTATATGTTTCCTGAAGAGTCAGCGTAACCTTGCCCGAGCCTGTTCCCGCAGGAGGTATCGGTATATAGACCTGAGCTACCTTGCCGATAGCGTTCCCTACATCTATGTTTCCCGATGACTGAAGCTTTGAAACAAGCTTCATAACATATGCCATAAGGAAAAGCATAGCAACTCCGAGAAGAATTGCAATCGTTATTGACAGCCAGCTCGGAAGACTTGTTTCAAGCAATGCCATTCCGCTCCAGCCGGCTACGGCGAGCATCGTCATGATTCCTCTGACCGAGAAAAGAGCAAGACCGTCGTCAGTACCACCATGACCGCCTGCATCATGATCAATATCAGCGGTACCGTCGTGTGTAAAATCCCCGCTGCCGTCACCGCCGCTGTCGCCTAACCCTATTAGGAGCAATACCGTCTGAATCAGTATGACAATTGTTGAAGGTATCGCGATAAGAGCAAATATCTGTTGCGCAAGTATCAGTGAATTCCACCAGCTAATCATATAAACCCCCGTGCCGTTTTATTCGGCTGATATATTATGTTGAAATAAACGGCCTTAATTTTGGCTGAATTTTTTGAAAAACAGCATAGTCCCCCTCTTTTTACGGACTCAATCTGCCATTTATTTTTTTCTCATCAAAGCCGCGAGCTTTTCGTCGGCGCTCTTTTTTAACAGTGCTGAATAATATGCTGTTATAATGATTTCAAGCGCGGTGTCGAGCCGTCTGTGCGCACCTGATATTCTTTCTTCATAATTCGCAGTCACTTTCCTTATGCAGTTCTGCAGAGTCATCCCGGGCGACTCTTCGAGTATAAGGCCGTCAAGCAGCCGGCAGATATAATCATAAAGCTCCGAATATCTGATGATATCATCGCTTCCGTCCGACGCGCTGCCGTTTATGTAATTTATAATGAACGCAATTCTGTCAAGCTGCATGCAGGAACGCAGCATGTTGATAATAAGTATATGAGCAAGCTGGTCGATATTATATCTCTTCAGCTTTGAGTTTTCAACCCAGCCGCGTTTTGTCCAGTTCTGAAGAGTCGAGCCGTCAATCCCCGATATCTCGCGTATCTGCGAGAGCATTATTCCGTCGGTAATATAAAAAACCTTTTTCAGAAAGTCAAGTCCGGTTACATTCCCCATCTTTTCTTTTTCAAGAATCGTTCCGGGAATTAAACGTTCATTTAACTGTACGTTCATACATATTGCCCTTTCTTACAGAAGGCATTGAGATTATGCCCGCTCCGCATTCCGGGTATAATCAGCACGCCTTATAATCTTACTGATATTATAATACGCGGTCACGTGATTGTCAATAGCATTCTTGCGATATTTTGGCAAATAAATACGAACCCATTATTTTCATAAATTTCATCTTTTTTTAATTATATCATGTTAGTGCCTTTTAATCAAGTACGGAGTATGTATTGTTCAAGGTTTTTCTGCATATAAATAGTAAACGATAAAAATAATATCACAGCAGCCTCTGGCGCGGGAGATTTCTATGGCAGAAAAAGACTTATGTCCTGATAATAAATATCTGTTTGCATTTTTTACAGTACTCATAATAATGATTTCAATAGTCTGCTGCATTACTGCGGTATATTCGCAGATGCAGATTCCTTCCGATTTGTCGTTTATTAGCGAAGCGGCGGAAGAAAATGCTGACAAGCGCGGCGCCGTGGGGTGCGTTGATTACAACGACCGTGGCGACTGCTATAATGAAGTCACTGAAGATGAAGTTACTGGAGAAACGGCAGAAAAGAATATTTTTTATGATACGGATACCTCCGCCTTGCAAACATACAGCATCGTTTTCCCTCTTGACGGCAATATTACCTCTCTTTTCGCCTACCGGACCGATCCTTTTTACAACCCCGCGGATGGCGGGACTCCTGCCTGCGAGTTTCACCGAGGAATAGATATTTCGGCTGCCCGAAGCCGGGACGTAAGGGCATGCGCTGACGGTGTCGTCATATTTGCCGGATACGATTCAAGCTACGGCAAATATATAATGATAGAACATGAGTCTTTTGTTTCGCTTTACGCCCACTGCGATTCCCTCCTCTGCGCGGCCGGCGACAATGTGAGGGCCGGAGACAGCATAGCCGTCGCCGGCAGCACCGGACGCTCAACCGGGCCTCACCTGCATTTTGAAATACGGGTTGACGGCGAGTGTGTCGATCCACTTGATTTTGTAGGATGCGTTTATACGGGTACGATATATTGAAAATTAAGCTTCGCATCAGCATATTCGGCGTACTGATGCTGCTTGTGCTTATTTTTGGCGACGACAGCGTTTATACTCTGATTGCTTTGTCGGCGGCTGCGGTGCATGAGACGGGTCATATCATCGCGGCTGCTCTGTTAAAAGTGAAAATAGGCAGCTTTTCGCTAAGTCTTTACGGAGCGCGACTCGGCCTTGCGGTGCCTCTGTATTCATACAGGCGCGAATGGCTGCTCTCAGCCGCGGGCCCGGCGGCAAATATCGTCAGCGGCGGCATAGCTTACTACATATACAGAATTTACGGCGGCACATATAATGTTCAGTATGTGCTTTTCTTTGCCATTGCTTCGTTTTTCCTTGCTGCGCTAAACCTTTTGCCTATTAAAAATTTCGACGGCGGCAGGATGCTTCTATGTGTCACCGCGCCAACGCTTGGACTGTACAACGCTGAAAAAATCACTGAAATTCTTTCTTTTATCTTTGTGCTTATTATCTGGGCTATGTCGCTTTATCTTATGCTGAGAGTCGGCTCCTCATTAACTATGTTTGTCTTCTCGTCGGCACTTTTCGCCGAACTTTTCTTTGACCCCGGGGCTTTTTCGCAATAAGAGTACTTTTTGTTTATATTTTAGTGTTATTTTTCGCATTTTTCGTAAAATATATTGCATTTTCCTTATTTTCTGATATAATGTTCTGCAGGGTATATGTTGCGGGAAACACATATCCGTTTTTTCAGTTTTAACTGTTTTCCGCCAGAAAACCGAGTATTCAGCCAGAGGAGTTTTTATGTGTAATGAAAGAAGAATCTGTACTCATAAAGCTGCAGGGCATATCAAAGTCGTTTGACGGAGAAACCGTGCTTGACAATATAAATCTTGATATCCACGACAAAGAATTCATCACCCTGCTTGGCCCTTCGGGTTGCGGAAAAACCACGACACTCAGAATAATCGCCGGTTTTGAAACTCCCGACAGCGGCGAAGTCTTTTTTGATGGACAGATGATAAACGACCTGCCGCCTTATAAGCGTCAGGTCAATACAGTCTTTCAGCGGTATGCGCTTTTCCCGCACCTGAATGTGTTCGAAAACATTGCTTTTGGCTTAAGAGTCAAAAAGACCAGTGAAGATGTTATACGCAAAAAAGTAAAGGACATGCTCCAGCTTGTCAACCTGTGCGGATTTGAAAGACGCTCGGTGTCAACGCTTTCCGGCGGGCAGCAGCAGCGCGTCGCAATCGCCCGCGCGCTCGTGAACAACCCGAAAGTCCTGCTTCTCGACGAGCCTTTAGGCGCACTCGACCTCAAACTCCGCAAGGATATGCAGAACGAACTCAAAAATATCCAGCAGGAAACAGGTATAACTTTCGTTTATGTAACGCACGACCAGGAAGAAGCGCTCTCTATGTCTGACACGATTGTAGTCATGGCGGAGGGCTGCATACAGCAAATAGGTTCTCCTGTCGATATATACAACGAGCCAGTGAATGCTTTCGTCGCCGACTTTATCGGCGAAAGCAACATTATTGACGGAATTATGGCCGATGATTTCAAGGCGAAATTTTCCGGACATATGTTCAAATGCCTTGACAAGGGTTTTGCCAGAAACGAGCCGGTTGACATCGTTATCCGTCCCGAAGACGTCGACGTTGTTCCGGTCGCCGACGGAATGCTGACCGGCACCGTCACCACGGTGACATTCAAGGGCGTTCATTATGAAATCATCGTCGACATCGGCGGATTCAAATGGATGATACAGACGACAGATTATGTGGCTCCCGAAGAAACCATAGGGATATTCATTCAGCCGGATGCCATTCATGTTATGAAAAAATCAAAGTTTTCCGACCGGTTCGGAGACTATTCCTCATACAGCGAGGAACTTGACCGCCTTTCCGACGCAGAAGAGGAAACCGTGTCAGAATCCCCATCGGAGGATTGACATGGAAAGCAGAATCAAAAGCAAATCTTTGCTTGAAAAGGCCGCAGCGGCTCCTCATATCGTCTGGGCAACTCTTTTCATCGTTGCGCCGCTGATTATTGTAATTTATTTCGCCTTTACCGATACGAACGGTAATTTTTCGCTTAAAAATATAACATCACTATCGGATTACTCAAATATTTTCCTGCTTTCCATAAGCTTCGCATTTATAGCCACTGTAATTTGTTTTCTAATTGGTTATCCCCTTGCATATTTCATGTCGAAAACCAAACCGAAAACACAGCGGCTGCTGCTTGTCCTGCTCATGCTTCCTATGTGGATAAGCCTTCTTATCCGCACATATTCTCTCATGGCTCTGCTTGACAACGGCGGGCTTATCAATTCTCTGCTTGTAAAAATGGGCTTTGAAAAGCTAAAGATAATCGGAACCGGAAACGCGGTTATACTTGGAATGATATACGACTTTCTCCCGTATATGGTGCTTCCCATTTTTACAGTTATGTCCAAAATGGACAAGCGCTATATAGAAGCGGCGAGCGACCTCGGCTGCAACAGCCTTCAGGTTCTTTTGAAGGTGATATTGCCTCTCTCGGTCCCGGGCATTATATCGGGAATTACGATGGTATTCGTCCCGTCTATCAGCACATTCTATATATCGCAGAAACTCGGCGGCGGCTCCTTTGACCTTATAGGTGATACGATAGAGCGTCAGTTCCAGTACCCGGCCACATACCATGTCGGAGCAGCCATTTCGCTTGTCATGATGATACTGATCATAATATCAATCGCTATTATGAACAAGTTTTCCGACAGCGAGGGAGGCATCATCGTATGAAGACCTTGTCGAAAATATATATGTGGCTTATTTTTGCTCTGCTTTATGCTCCGATACTCGTGCTCGTCGTTTTTTCCTTCAACCGCTCAGGCGATCTTAACAATTACACTCAGGTATCGTTCTACTGGTATCGCCAGCTTTTCAACGACTCAAGAGCATTCGACGCGCTTAAAAATTCACTCTTTCTCGCAGTAACTTCCTCGTTGCTTGCAACCGCCATCGGCACATTTGCGGCGCTCGGCATCGACCGAATGAGGAAAAAATATATTAAAGCCATAGTCACCTCGGTTACAAATGTACCGATGATGAATCCGGATATTGTGACCGGAGTGTCAATGATGCTGCTCTTCGTCGCAGCGGCAGCGGTGGCCGGCTTCGCCTCTCCGCTCGGCCGCACAACCATGATAATCGCCCACACGACCTTCAATCTGCCTTATGTGATTTTGTCGGTGTCGCCCCGTTTCAAACAAATGGATAAAAACCTTACGGAAGCGGCGCTTGACCTCGGCTGCACTCCCGCGCAGACTTTCTTTAAGGTTGAGTTTCCGTTTATTCTTCCGGGCGTTATATCCGGGCTTATTATGGGGTTCACATTGTCGCTCGACGACTTTGTTATCAGCCATTTTGTCAGTTCTCCGGACTTTCAGACGCTGCCGCTGTATATTTATAACCAAACTGCGCATGAGGTAAAATACAGTATGTACGCGCTCTGTACGCTTATGATTCTGACCATTCTTGCGCTTCTGATTATAATCAACTTTGCAGGTAATTTCGGCCTTAAAAATAAAATTGCTTCGATAAGAAAGGAAGTAAAGAATTGAAAAGAATACTGTCATCTGCCCTTATTGTTATACTTCTTGCATCGTTGGCGCTAAGCTTTGCATCCTGCTCCGGCGGCAGCGCGGGAAAGACGCTTTATGTCTACAACTGGGGCGAATATATTTCGGACGGCTCCGAGGACTCGCTTGATGTGAACAAAGCTTTTGAAGAATATTATTACAGCACATACGGCGAGAAGATAACCGTCAACTATTCAACTTACTCGAGCAACGAGGATATGTATGCAAAAATAAAAAGCGGCGCGGCAAATTATGACGTCATTATCCCGTCCGATTATATGATCGAGCGGCTTATCAAGGAAAATCTCATTGCCAAGCTTGATTTTTCTAATATTCCGAACTATCAGTATATAGACAGTAACTTTAAGGGAGAAAAGGCGTATTACGATCCAGATAATCTTTATTCGGTTCCATATTTTTACGGAATGGTCGGCGTAATTTATAATACCGAGCTGATTAAATCAGACGACCAGAATATCGGCAGCTGGTCGCTTATGTGGGACAAGGATTATGCCGGAAATATCCTTCAGTTCAACAATTCGCGCGACGCCTTCGGAACAGCGCTTTACTACCTCGGATATGATGTAAACAGCGCCACTGAGAGCCAATGGAAGGAAGCCCTTGAGCTGCTCAAGACGCAAAAAGCCATCGTACAGGGTTATGTTATGGATGAAATCTTCAACAAAATGAAGGGTGGATCGGCGGCCGTGGCAGCATATTACGCCGGCGACTTCCTTTCAATGTATGAAGCAAACAATTCGCTTGCGTTTTATTATCCGAAAGAAGGCACAAATATATTCGTTGACGCCATGTGCGTGCCGGCAAGTTCTCAAAACAAAATAATCGCTGAGCGCTATATAAACTTTATGCTCTCAGAGAAAATCGCCATCGCCAACGCAGAGTACACTTATTATGCAACGCCGAATACTCTTGTTACATCCTCGCAGGAATACATTGATTATATTTCCTCCGTCAATCCCGACGCGATGAATATTCTTTACTACAGCGCAAACAGCGTCCCGACTTCTTTCTATCAAAATCTCACCGACGAAAAGCTTGAAATGATAAACAGCCTGTGGGAAGAGCTTAAGATAGAAAGCAGCTCGGCAGGTACGGCTATATATATCGGAAGCGGAATACTTCTTCTTGTAATCGCAGCCTTTATCGTCTTTAAGGTAATACAGAAGAAGAAACGCAGCAACTACGACTAAATAAAAACCGGTCCGCCGCGGCGGACCGGTTTTTATACTTTAATTGAATTCAAAATTTTATTCGCCACTGACCTTGCATCAAGGCCGTATGATTCAAACGCTGTTGTATTTTCCTTCTGCTTTTCAAACGGATTTTCAAGCGCTATTATAATGAATTCCGTTTCTTTGAAATATCCGCCGCGGCGCAGCGAATCGGAAAGCATCATTCCCATTCCCCCGGCTCTTATCTCTTCCTCGAGAAATACCATAATTCCGGGCGCGCAACGCAGCGCTTTTGAAAGCTCAGATGCTGTTTCATCATATGGCGTAAGTCTTTCGAGAAGAACTGCACCGGCTTTTATTCCCTTTTCCCTCAATATTTCCGCCGCCTTCACCGCTTCCTCGGCTATTCTTCCGTGAGAAATTATTGCCACCTCGGGACAAACCGGCATATTTCGTCCGGGTATTACATAAGAGGCAGCCTTATTCATATAAAACTCATCAATAATTATCGTGCTTTCCGCTCCGGCCGGATATCTTACCGCGCACGGACAAGATGCGCCAAGCGCCTCATGAAGGGTTCTTTTCAGTGCGTCAAATGTTGCGGGAGTATAAATTCTGACTCCCGGCAGCCCGGACATAAACGCAACGTCAAATACTCCGCTGTGCGTTATACCGTCCCGAATGTTTATCCCGGCGCGGTCTATGCACATTACCACCGGCAGACGTTGAATCGCTATGTCATGTAAAATACTGTCGAATCCCCTCTGAAGGAATGTCGAATATATCGCGGCAACCGGCAGTTTCCCGCCGGCGGCAAGTCCTGCCGCAAAGGTCAGTGCGTGAGCTTCGGCTATTCCGACGTCAAAAAACCTCTCGGGATATGCTTTTCTGAAATTTTCAAGTCCTGTTCCGTAGCTCATTGCAGCGGTTATCGCCGTAATATTATTGTTTTGCATCGCCTCCTCGCAGAGAATCCTGCCGCACTCGGATGAGAATGTTCGCTCGTTGACTTTATCGGTAGACGCCGGCAGGTTGTGATACAAGTGAGGTTCTTTTTCAGCAGGCTCGTATCCGCAGCCTTTTTTTGTCTTTATGTGTATTATTACGCTCTCGCCCAATTTTTTTGCCTCGCGCAGAACCGTTTCGACCTTTTCCTCGTCGTTTCCGTTGACTGGCCCGATGTAGTATAGTCCGATGTCCTCGAAATAATTGCTTCCGTAAATAAGATTTTTGAGAGCTTTTTTTACATCTCTTATTATTCTGAACAGCACTCCGCCGACAAGGGGTATCCTCTTAATTATCCGCCCGGTTGTCATTTTGGTATGGAAGTATCCGGGGCGCGAACGCAGTCTGGCAAGACTGTTTGCAAAACGCCCCGTATTCTTCGAGATCGACATTTCGTTTTCGTTGATAATTATAATCAGTTTCAGATTTTTGTCGCAATTGTTAAGAGCTTCGTGAATCATGCCGCCGGTAAAGGCGCCGTCCCCGATAACAGCGACTGTGTACGCGTCGGACTTGCTCAACTTGTCTGCCTCGGCAAATCCCAGAGCTGCGGAAAGAGATGTAGAGCTGTGGCCTGCTCCGAAGCAGTCGTATTGGCTTTCGTCACGTGAAGTAAATCCCGACAGCCCGCCTCCCTGCCGCAGCGTTCCGAATCTCTCTCGTCTTCCGGTAAGTATTTTATGAACATAGCTCTGATGCCCGACATCCCAGATTATATGATCATGCGGCGCATCAAACACCCGGTGAAGCGCCACCGTCAATTCCACAACGCCGAGATTTGAGGCAAGATGCCCGCCGGTCTTTTTGACATTTTTCAACAAAAAATCCCGTATTTCCGACGAAAGCTTAATCAGTTCCTCTCGCGTTAAACTTTTGACATCACGCGGAGAATTAATTGTGTTTAATATATTATAACAATTATTATTTTGTGATTCTTCTTTCAATTCTGATGTCCTCGCATCTTTTTTCATAGTTAATATGTCGCAAATCATTACATACAAGTGATTATAGCATATTTTTACCGTTCTGAAAAGATATTCAGCCGAAAAAGATACATAATGATTCCATTGCAAAATGTATTATCCCCATCTTGACAAATATAAGAGATCTGTATATAATTATATTTATAAAAATATATAAAAGCCCGGAATGCACCGGTTAGAATGGGAGATGATACGTCGGATGGACGGCGACGGTAGTTGGTTATTAATACTTTTTTTTATTGTTTTTGTTTTATGCGGCGGATATTTTGGAAGCAGCGAAAGCGCGTTTAGCGCCATGAATAAAATCCGCATCAAAAGCCGCTCTGACGACGGAGACAAAAAAGCAAAAAAGGCATATTATATAGCCAACAATTTTGAAAAAGCAATAACAACAATTTTAATTGGAAATAATATATCGCATATTGCAGCCTCTTCTGTCGCGACTATTCTTGCGCTGCGTCTTTACCATGAGGGTAAATTCGGCAATATAAGCGACGAGATGATGACTATTTTATGCACTGTCATAACCACAGTGATAGTATTTCTTTTCAGCGAAATGATACCTAAAGCCCTTGCCAATGACCGCAGTGAGACAATTGCGGTTGCAAACGCAGGGTCTTTGCGTATGCTGATGAAGATATTTGCTCCACTTGTGGCTTTTTTCTCGCGTATCAGCAGCGCCGTAGCAAAACTCTTTGCGGCTGATAAAACCCCGTCTATAACCGAGGACGAACTTTATGATATAATAGACACCATTGAAGAAGAAGGGGTCATGGACGAGGATCAGAGCGATCTTTTGAAATCGGCGCTTGAATTTTCCGACACCACAGTCGCCGATATCATGACAATGCGAAATGATATCTGCGCTATCGACGTCAATATGCCGAACTCCGAGATAGTCAAGGCTATACTTGAAAACAATCATTCCCGCTTGCCTGTCTATAACGGGACCCTTGACAATATGCTCGGCACTCTTCAGATCCGTAATTTCCTTAAGGAATATATAAAAAATCCCGGGGTTGATATAAGAAAGCTCCTTTCATCCCCGTTCTTTGTCCGCAGCAATTCAAAAATCGACGATCTTCTAACAACCATGCGCCAGAAAAAGATTTATCTTGCTTTTGTCACGGACGAAGAAAATCACATTTTGGGTATAGTTACAATCGAAGACTTTCTCGAAGAACTTGTCGGCGAGATTTGGGATGAGGATGATGTCGTCGATGAAAATTTTGTAAAACTCGGCGGCAACCGATTCCTTGTTAACACTCACCTGCTTGTTGGCGATGTATTCAGCCGTATAGGTCTTTCTTGCCCGAATAAATCAATGGCCTCCTCTCCGGTTATATCGTGGGTTATCGAAACTCTCGGAAAATTCCCGGAAGAAGAGGACAGCTTCAGATATAAAAATATCGAAGTTACTGTCGAGGAGATTGAGGACGGAAAAATCAACAACGTTGTATTCAAGGTTGATAACGACCAGATCCATGCTCATCATGCCCAGGCACAGGCACCAGCCGCATGTCAGACGCAGTCTCAGAGCCCGGCGGCTTTAGCGAGTGTTCAGCCGCAGAAAAAGGAGATTGTTTAATATATGTGGCCATTTTTAACAATCGTCCTCTTACTTGTTTTGTCTGCTTTCTTCTCGGGCTCAGAAATCGCTTTCAACGCTTCCAACAAACTCCGTTTGAAAAAAGCCGCCGAATCCGGCGATAAAACCGCGTCGTTGGCACATAAAATAAGCGAAAATTTCACGACTGCGCTGTCGGCTATTCTTATCGGAAACAATCTTGTGAACATCGCCGCTTCATCGGTTGCGACAGTATTTGCGGTTAACCTGTTTATCAAGCTTGGGCTTGACGAAGGATACGACACGCTTGCCTCCGCAATCTCAACCGCGATAATGACGGTAATTATCCTGATTTTCGGCGAGATCGTGCCAAAAATCCTTGCAAAACAGCATGCCGACAAGGTGGTTCGCTGGATTGCCTACCCTGTAAGAATCCTTACCATCATTCTTTATCCGGTCGTGTTCATTGTTATGCTTATAATAAATCTGCTCAGAAAAGTCTGGGGCAGGGACAACGGCGGCGATGTTCCGACAGTGACCGAAGAAGAGCTTTCTTCTATTATTGATACGGTCGAGGAGGAAGGTGTCATAGATGAAAACAAGGGCGAGCTGCTTCAGTCAACACTTGACTTCCCCGAAACCACAGTTGAAGAAATCATGACTCCCCGAATAGATTTAATTTCAATCGACATTAATGACGACCCGGAAGCAATAGCGAAAATTATTGAAAGCTCTCATTTTTCACGCATACCGGTATATGAAGATTCAATTGACGACATTATCGGCGTGCTTTATCTCAACCATTATTATAAAAATGCGGTTTCAAACGAAAAAGCGGAACTTCGCGACATACTTATGCCGCCCTGCTTCATACATAAAACTATGAGGCTTCCGGCAGCTCTCAACGTACTGCGAGAAAAACAAACGCATATGGCGGTAGTGATAGACGAATACGGCGGCACTCTCGGCGTCGTTACAATGGAGGACATTCTTGAGGAACTTGTCGGCGACATATGGGACGAATCCGACGAAATAGTCACTATGCTGAATAAAACCGGTGAAAACACTTATGAAGTCAACGGCGACATGAATATAGACGACCTGTTCGAACAGCTTGACATACCTGCCAAGGATTTTGAGTGCGAATACTCAACGGTGGGAGGCTGGGCGGTTGAGATGCTCGACGCAAATCCTCATATCGGAGATACCTTCACTTATAAAAATCTTTTTGCCGTTGTTTCGGAAATGGACGACTTGCGCGTAACAAAAGTAACTATTCTGTTGAGACCGGCCGAGAACGACGACGATGTTGAATAATGCCGGAATATTTTTCAGTCCGCTATTGACATAATATATAATTCATGATATACTGTGTAAAGTGATTTGCTTTACACAGTTTTTTCTGAGGAGCTGCGGCGATGTTTGAAAAGGATTTGAACGTAGGTTTTCTGCTTGACTTCTACGGTGATATCCTTAGCGATCACAAACGTGATGTTCTCTGCATGTATTATAACGAGGACTTATCGCTTGCGGAAATTTCGGAGGTCATAGGAATCTCACGTCAGGGTGTCCGAGACATAATTAAAAAGGCCGGCAGCGAACTTCTCTTCTATGAGGAAAAACTCGGTTTTGCTAAGCGTTTCAAGGATTTGAAAAAAACATCCGACCGTATCGCCGAACTCTGCTGCGGCAAGGAAATTCCGGCAGAGCTGAAATTGGAAATCGAAAAGCTCTCAAAGCTTTTGCAGTAATTTTTTATGTTTAGTACTTGCAACAGCACCTATAAAGCCTTATGTGGCATATATTTATTTTTAACAAAGAAGGAAGGTGGATAAATGTTCGAAAGTCTTGGAGAAAAGCTTAATAACGCCTTCAAAAAATTCCGCAGCAAGGGTAAGCTCACCGAAGCTGACATAAAGGTTGGCATGCGCGAAATAAAACTTGCGCTGCTCGAAGCCGACGTTAACTTCAAGGTTGTAAAAGAATTTGTTAATTCCGTGTCAGAGCGAGCGCTCGGAAGCGAAGTTCTGGAGTCGCTCCTCCCCGCACAGCAGATTGTTAAAATAGTGAATGAAGAGCTGACAAATATAATGGGAAAAACCCAGGCCAAGATCACCATTTCTCCAAAGCCTCCGACCGTTGTCATGATGGTCGGTCTTCAGGGCGCCGGAAAAACCACGCACGCCGGCAAGCTTGCCGGAATGTATAAAAAGCAGGGCAAGAACCCGCTTCTCGTCGCCTGCGATATTTACAGGCCGGCCGCAATAAAACAGCTTGAGATTGTCGGCGAAAAAATCGGAGTGCCGGTTTTCTCGCTCGGTGATAAAGTGTCTCCGGTAAAAATTGCCGAAGACGGCGTAAGATATGCAATCCAGAAGGGTTATGACATGGTTTTCATCGATACAGCAGGGCGCCTGCATATCGACGAAGAACTGATGAATGAACTTAAAGCAATCAAAGCGAAAGTAAACCCCTCAGAAATACTCCTCACCGTCGACGCCATGATAGGTCAGGACGCGGTGACTGTTGCCGAAACCTTTAACAATCTTCTCGATATTACCGGCGTAATACTGACAAAGCTCGACGGAGATACAAGAGGCGGCGCGGCGCTCTCGGTCAGATATGTAACCGGCAAGCCGATTAAATTTGTCGGAACAGGAGAGAAGCTTGACGCTATCGAGCCTTTCTACCCCGACAGAATGGCCTCCCGCATCCTCGGAATGGGCGATGTGCTTTCGCTTATCGAAAAAGCCGAGGCTGCTTACGATGAAAAGAAAGCGGCAGAACTTGAACAGAAGATAAGACAGTCGACATTCACTCTTGACGATTACCTTGAACAGTTCTCGCAGATAAAAAACATGGGCAGCCTCGAACAGATAATGAGCATGATGCCCGGCATGAAACCCGGCGCATTCAAAGACGCCAAAATAGATGAAAAAGTGCTTTTGCATCAGGAAGCCATAATAAAATCCATGACAAAGCAGGAGCGTTTCAAACCGGAAATTATCGGAGCATCGCGCAAAAAACGCATCGCGGCGGGCAGCGGCACAAAAGTCGAGGATGTAAACAGACTGTTAAAGCAATTCGATCAGGTGAAACAGCTTATGAAGCAGTTCTCAAACCCCGGCAAACTTGCAAAGTTTGGAAAAGGAAAGATGAAAATTCCGTTCTGAATATTATTCCGGCAAAGACTGCAGGCGTAAACGCCGAAGCACAGCCGGCTTAATATAGCGGATTTTAATAAAATAATTATATATTTTTCGGAGGAAAAACAAAATGGCAGTAAAAATGAGACTCAGAAGACTTGGAACAAAAAAGACACCCTTCTATCATGTGATCATCGCAGACAGCCGCGCTCCACGCGACGGCAGATTTATCGATGATATCGGATTCTATAACCCCCTTACAAATCCGGTAGAGATCAAAATTGACTCGGAAAAAGCAAAAACCTGGATCAGCAAAGGAGCGCAGCCTACAGAAACAGTCAGGGCTCTTTTGAAGAAGTCCGGCGTTATTAACTGAGCAGTTCCGGGAGAGTTACGATGCTGGATCTCAAGGAAACATTGGTCGACATAGCCAAAGCGATAGTCGATTGCCCGGACAAGGTCGAAGTCGTCCTGGAGTCCGAAACCGAAGACACCTTAAATTTCGTTCTCAGCGTTTCTCCCGATGACATGGGCATGGTTATTGGCAGACACGGCAAGATTGCCAAGGCTATCAGAACCGTTATGAAAGCGGCCGGCAACGCCTCCGGTAAAAAGGTGAATGTTGAAATCAAGTGATTTTTTGCCAATAAAGGGCAGTATAGCGCTGCCCTTTTATATTTGAGAAAGGTTATCATATGTCGGAAATCAGCTTATTTGAAAACCGTCTTTCAAAGTGCGAGGAGGAATATTCCGTTATTTTTTCCGAAATAACAGACTATATTAAACAGATAAGGAAGCTGACCACAGCTTATATTGATGATTGCGCGCTTGCTACTCATATAAACCGCACAAAAGCAAATGACGACGACTGCCGCGCTCTCTGTTTCAAGTATATTTCGCAGCTCTATGAAACCGTGCAAACACCCATTTTAAGCAGGCTTGTCTTTGATATGACTTCCCTTTTTATATTGCGCGACGATTCATCCGCATCCTGCGTTTTGTCAGACCGCGAAAAGCTTGATTTCGTTGAAAAAACAAACGCACTGGTGAAAAAATACATCTCGCTTTCTGAAACAATCAGCAACCTTCAGGTTAATATATTACCCGGATATCTCGGCAGGCTGTCAAACGCACTCGACAACGTCGAATATGTCGACAACGTTGAAAACGTCGACAATGTCGAAAACGGCGAAAAAAGCGTTAACGTTAATAATAACAAAAATAACGGCAGTGAATATGGATATATCTTCGACGGCGATATCCCCCGCGGATTTATCTTGACGCTTGACGCAATAATCGCCAGCTTCTGATATATCTAAATAATGGAATTATTTTGAGCTTATTCTCTTGATTTGACAAAATTTTTATGTTAAAATTATAAAGAATTATTTTTCGGAGGTTTGCTTATGCCGGCTTATCTTATGGCTGTTGACCAGGGAACCACGAGTTCAAGATGCATCCTTTTTGATCTTTGCGGTAATATAGCCGCGATGTCGCAAAAGGAGTTCACACAGATATTTCCGCATGAGGGATGGGTTGAGCATGACGCTGTCGAAATCTGGTACACCCAGCTTCTCGTATGCCGGCAGGCGATGGAAAAGGTCGGGGCAACGGCTGCCGACATAGTTGCAATTGGCATCACAAACCAGCGCGAAACCACTGTTGTCTGGGATAAAGTCACCGGGAAGCCGGTATATAACGCGATAGTCTGGCAGTGCCGCCGCACAGCGGATTACTGCGGAAAGCTGAAAGCCGCTGGATACTCTGACATGATACAGCAAAAGACCGGACTTCTTATCGACTCGTATTTTTCTGCCACAAAAATAAAATGGATTCTCGACAATGTCCCCGGAGCACGTGCAAAAGCCGAGGCCGGGCGCCTTCTTTTCGGAACTATTGACAGCTGGCTCATATATAACTTCACCGGCGGCAGAGTTCATGCAACCGATTATTCGAATGCTGCGCGCACGATGCTCTTCAATATCAACACCCTTGACTGGGACAAGGAGCTGCTTGATTTGTTCGGGATACCGAAATCTATGGCTCCGGATGCCCTTCCCTCGTCAAACATATACGGATATACCGAACTCAGCCTTTTCGGCGGGAACATACCGATTGCCGGAGTTGCCGGCGACCAGCAGGCAGCTCTCTTCGGGCAGTGCTGCTTTGAACCGGGCGGCGTTAAAAACACTTACGGAACAGGCGGTTTCATGCTGATGAACACCGGAGAGAAGCCTATCCTTTCAAAGGACGGACTGATAACCTCGGTGGCATGGGGAATCGGAGGGAAAGTCAACTACGTGCTCGAGGGTTCTGTCTTTATCTGCGGAGCTGCAATCCAGTGGCTGCGCGACGGACTCGGAATGCTTGAAAGGTCGTCACAGAGTGAAGACGCCGCAATGAAGGTAAAAGACACCGGAGGCGTATATGTTGTTCCGGCGTTCGTAGGTCTTGGCGCACCATACTGGGATCCTTATGCTCGCGGTGCTATCCTCGGCATAACACGCGGTACCACAAAGAATCATATCATACGCGCCGTTATAGAATCTATGGCATACCAGACGGCAGATGTGCTCAAGGTTATGGAAAAGGAATCCGGAATAACGCTCGAATCCCTTAAAGTTGACGGAGGCGCGTCAGCAAATAACCTTTTGCTTCAGTTTCAGTCGGACATATTGAATCTTCCGATCATACGCCCTCAGTGTATAGAAACAACCGCGCTTGGCGCCGCAAACCTTGCCGGACTTGCCGCGGGAGTATTCGGGACGACAGATGAAATCAAAAAGCATTGGAATATTGACCGTAAATTCACTCCGATGATGGACGAAGAACTCCGCAAGGAAAAAATTCACGGCTGGATCCGTGCTGTCGGCCGCTCTATGCAATGGATAGAAGCAAATACAAAATAATCAGACGTGCGGAGAAATGACCTATGAACAGATTTTTTAGATGGTTCGGGCTTCCCGGAAGCCTTGTACTCACGACTCTGATGAGTATTTACGCTGTTACTCTTGCGGTAATATTCCGTAATGTTCCCCATTATATTGCAGTTTTTGCGATGCTGCTCAGCTCTCTCGGCGATATCGTGTTGATGGATTATAAGCCAATAACCAGTCATCTCCATCTTCACGGTTCCTTTTCAGGAGCGAGCTTGTTCATGCTCTCTCATCTGCTCTACATAGCCGCGTTCGGATACAAAATTTTCGTTGGTGGTTATGTTTATATCAATACCGGTTTCTATATTGCGGCCTTTACTTTTATTATATTATCGGTTGCTTTCGCCGCAATATCACTAATCCGCAAAAGCAGCGGCCGTAATTTAATAATTCCCTGCATTTTATATCTTTTTGTTATCTCGCTTAACTGCGCGACTGTTTACTCTTATGCCTTTTCAGCAGGCGGGAAAGGCATAATATCTGCTGCCGGCATATTAAGTTTCCTAATTTCAGACTGCTTTATAATCTTAAAAGACGTATGCGGAATTAAATCAAAAACTCTCAGCAAGCTGATATGGTGGTTCTATCCAATAGGACAGATATTGCTTCTTTCGGGTATTTAACCAGTTACTGAAAAAAAGCTCATATAACAAAGACGGGAACGGCAAGCCGTTCCCGTTTAAATTTGTATTCTTATTCTACATCCTGAAGTGCGTCGTAACCCTCCTCGCCGGTACGCACCTTGACTACATTCTCAACATCGTAAACAAATATCTTACCGTCGCCGATATGGCCTGTATAAAGCGTCTTCTTCGCGGTTTCAATAACTGTTCCGACCGGAATTTTGCTGACGACAACAGATATCTGAACTTTTGGAAGAAGATTTGTTTCAACCAGAACGCCTCGATAATATTCTGGCTGTCCTTTCTGCATTCCGCAGCCAAGGACATGGGTAACAGTCATGCCGGTAATACCAATAGCCATAAGGTTGTTTTTAAGCGCTTCGAGCTTTGATTCCTTGCAGATTATCTCCACCTTAGTCATTTTGACCTTTCCGCTTGTAACCAAAGGGTCATTCTTTATTTGGATTGTCTTTGCGGGAGGTGTATCAACAGTCGCGGCAATAGCCCCCTCAGGTCCGGCAACGCCGGCATATTTCTCCACCGCAGGAGCAAAGTCCGGATATGCGCTCGGCAAACCGTGCTCGGTAATATCAAGCCCCGTAATCTCCTCTTCCTCTGAAGCGCGCAGGCCGATTGTTTTCTTTATCAAATAGAATGTCAAAGTCATAAGAACTGCGGTGTAAAGGCATATCGAAGCTACGCCGAGAATCTGAATACCGAATAATTTTACGCCTTCTGTTATGTTGCCGTGAATTATGCCGTAAATAAGGCCGTCGACTCCAGTAGGAGCCTTTGATGTGGCAAACAGACCAACCGCGAGCGTTCCCCACAGGCCGTTGGCAAGATGAACGGCAACCGCGCCTACCGGATCGTCTATATGAAGTTTAAGGTCAAGCAGTTCTACAACAAATACGACAAGAAAACCCGAGACCAGACCGACAACCGCAGCGCCAGCAGCGTCAAAGCTTGCGCATCCTGCCGTGACGCCGACAAGACCGGCAAGGGACGCATTCAGACACATCGAAACATCAGGTTTGCCGTTGCGCAGCCAGGTGAATATCATACAGACCACAGTAGCAACAGATGGAGCTATTGTCGTCGTTGCAAAGACCGAAGCGAGCATGGGGATTGAGGTCGCGGCAGCGCCGTTGAAACCGTACCACCCGAACCATAAGATAAAGCAGCCGAGGGCGCCGAGCGTGATCGAGTGTCCGGGAATAGCGTTGACTTTCGTTACCTTGCCCGTCTTATCCTTGACATATTTGCCAAGTCTCGGACCGAGAATAATCGCGCCGATAATAGCCGACATACCTCCGACCATATGTATCGCTGACGATCCTGCAAAATCGATGTAGCCGAGCTTGAAAAGCCAGCCGTTCGGATTCCATACCCAGCCTGCTTCAATAGGATATACCACGAGCGAAATTACCGCCGAATATATGCAGTATGAAATAAAGCGCGTGCGTTCCGCCATAGCTCCGGAAACTATTGTGGCGGCGGTTGCGGCAAACACAAGGTTGAAAACAAAGCTTGCCGCTTCTTTTTCAATAAAGTATCCAAAATCAGTGAAAATCTTGAAATCCGGAAGCCCTATGATTCCGAAAAAATAGTTTTCACTCATCATAATTCCAAAGCCAAGAAGCGCGAAAACAACTGTGCCTATGCAGAAATCCATAAGATTCTTCATTATGATGTTCCCGGCGTTCTTCGCTCGCGTAAAGCCTGTTTCTACCATGGCAAATCCGGCCTGCATAAAAAAGACCAGAGCGGCTCCTATCAGATACCAGATGCCAAACGCAGTATTGCTTGCAGCCTCTGCTGCTGCCTGTAAAATGTTATCCATAACAAATTTCCTTCCATATTATTTATCCGGAAGGCATCAGCGGAAAAGGCGTATTGACGGCCCCTGCCGCCGATACGCCTTTGTACCGGTTATTTTATTGCATGAATTTGTGTTCAGTAAAGTGATCTGCTTTTCCGTCATTCGTCATTTATCAGCCGATGACAGTGAAGCCAGATCCTTTTTTGAACAAATGAATTATAAATGTTATCTTACACCGAAAAGCAGATCCCCGTATGTCGGATACGGCCAGTACTTTTCAGCGGTAACAGTTTCCGCTTCGTCGGCGGCTGCGCGCAACTCGTTCATCTTTGTGATAATTTTGTCGCGGTATGCGCATGCAAGTTCGTTTATACGTTCAATTGTCTTGAGCTTGAGCAGCTCGTTCTCGAGCGCCGAGGTCCTGTCGGCAATAACAGCCGTGAGAGTTGAAAGCTTGTTAAGCATATCTTTTTCGTATCTGCAGTCGATATCCGCTGAAACAGCCTTCTTTGCCGCCGCCGTCTTTGCGATCTCAGCCGTATATGTTTCAACAGCAGGAAGAATTTGTTTCTTGGCCATGTCAATCATGGTCAGCGCTTCGATATTTATAATCTTGCAGTAATTCTCAAGAATTATTTCATATCTTGACTTAAGCTCGGTCTCAGTGTAAACCCCGTGAGATGTAAGCATATCGATATTTTTCTTTGAGATAAGGTAAGGCAGACAGTCGGGCGTGGTTCTCAGGTTGAGCAGTCCCCGCTTTTCGGTAGCTTCTTTAATCCAGCTCTCGTCATATCCGTTGCCGTTGAATATAATGCGCTTGTGCTTGATTACTGTTTCCCTGATAAGATCATGCAGCGCCTTGTTGAAATCCGGAGCGGCCTCAAGTATATCCGCGTACTGGCGCAGCGATTCGGCGACAGCTGTGTTGAGCATAATATTCGCGCAAGCGATGCTGTCTGACGAACCGACCATGCGGAACTCAAATTTGTTCCCGGTGAAAGCAAAGGGTGACGTACGGTTGCGGTCGGTCGTATCGCGCTGGAATTTGGGAATCGCAAGCACGCCAAGCTTCATTTCTGTCTTTTCTGCAGAAATATATGCTTTATCACTTTCAATAGCGTCAAGAATAGCGGTAAGCTCCTCGCCGAGGAATATCGAAACGACGGCGGGAGGTGCCTCGTTTGCTCCGAGCCTGTGGTCGTTGTTGGCTGAAGCAACCGAAATGCGAAGCAAATCCTGATAATCGTCAACCGCCTGAATTACGGCCACAAGGAAGAGCAGGAACTGTGCGTTGTCATGAGGAGTATCGCCGGGAGAAAGCAGGTTGACGCCGGTATTTGTCGCTATCGACCAGTTGTTGTGCTTTCCGGAACCGTTAACGCCTGCGAACGGCTTTTCATGGAGCAGGCAGACAAGGCCGTGGCGTGACGCCACCTGCTTCATCAGCTCCATTGTTATCTGGTTGTGGTCGCAGGCAATGTTTGTAGTAGTGTAGATAGGTGCAAGCTCGTGCTGTGCGGGAGCGACCTCGTTATGTTCTGTCTTTGCAAGAATGCCAAGCTTCCAGAGTTCTTCGTTCAGCTCTTCCATGAAGGCTGCGACTCTCGGCTTGATTGAACCGAAGTAATGATCCTCAAGCTCCTGTCCCTTCGGCGGTTTTGCGCCGAAGAGTGTGCGTCCGGTGTAGATAAGGTCTTTTCTCTTATCATACATTTCTTTATCGATTAGGAAATATTCCTGCTCCGGACCGACCGATGTGCGCACGCAGGTCACGTCGTTATCGCCGAAGAGCTTAAGTACTCTGAGCGCCTGCTTGTTGATAGCTTCCATAGAGCGTAGAAGAGGCGTCTTCTTGTCGAGCGCATGTCCTCCATAAGAGCAGAACGCCGTTGGTATGTAAAGTGAGTTGCCTTTGATGAACGCGTATGACGTCGGATCCCACGCGGTATATCCGCGGGCCTCGAATGTAGCGCGCAGACCGCCTGATGGGAAGGAGGAAGCATCCGGCTCGCCCTTTACAAGCTCTTTGCCGGAAAATTCCATCAGCACTTTGCCGTCAGCCGTGGGAGTAATGAAACTGTCATGTTTTTCTGCGGTTATTCCTGTCATCGGCTGGAACCAGTGAGTATAATGCGTTGCTCCATGCTCGATCGCCCAGTTTTTCATCGCGTTTGCAACTACGTTTGCAACGCCTAAATCAAGCGATCTGCCTTCTTCAATTGTCTTTTTCATTGCAGTGTAGGTTTCCTTGGGCAGACGTGCCTTCATTGCCCTGTCGTCAAACACTAACTCGCCGAAATGCTCCGGTATGTTGAACATAATATTGGTTTTTCCTTTCAGAAATCCAGTTTTTTAATAAAAAAGCAAAGGCGCACAGGAACACCTGCGGCACCTTTGCCGTGTATGCCGGAATTATACACCATAAAAATCCGTTTGTCAATACCTTTTTTGAATTTTTATTTAGGATTTTTCATTTCTGCAATATTGCGCAAATTTCCCGCGCATAAATCTTTAATTATTGACTAATTTGCAAGAATTATTTTAATTCTTTCATTTTACCGTTGACAATACTCTTTTATTATGATAAATTATAATAGCAGGAACAAAGGCGTTCATCTATGGCATAGCTATGCCATGATGGACGCCTGTTTTTTAACTCTCTTTATAATATCCAAAGGAAGGAAACGAATAAAAAAATGAATCTGAAGGAAGGCCAAATCCGCATACCATCGGGCTGCGCTATTGCCGGAGCAATCTCAAAAGACGGTAAAAAGATGTCCGGTGAAACAATAGTCAGGTGTATGTCGACAATGCATGACCGTTCAAACGGTCTCGGCGGAGGTTTCGCGGGCTATGGCATATATCCGCAGTACAAGGATCTGTACGCGCTTCACATTTTTTATGACAGCATAACTGCAAGAGAAGAATGTGAAAAATTCATCGACGAAAAGTTTGAAATTATCAACCTTTCAAAAATTCCCGTTCGGAAGTCCCCGAAAATCACAAATGAGCCGCTTGTATGGCGCTATTTTGTCACACCTCATCATCACGGCCTTGCGGACAGCCAGCTTGACGAAGCCGAGTATGTTGCGCGCGCCGTGATTAAAATCAACACCGATTATAAAGGCTCGTACGTTTTCTCCAGCGGAAAAAACATGGGCGTTTTCAAAGCGGTAGGCTTTCCGGAGGATGTCGGCGAATTTTATCGCCTTGATGAATACGAAGGCTATTCATGGACGGCGCACGGGCGTTATCCAACAAATACTCCCGGCTGGTGGGGCGGCGCTCATCCTTTTGCGCTGCTCGACTATTCTATCGTGCACAACGGTGAGATTTCATCTTACGACGCTAACCGCCGTTTCATCGAGATGTTCGGATATAAATGTACTCTTCTTACCGATACCGAGGTTATTACATACATATGCGATTACCTTGTCCGCAAAAAAGGACTTACTCTTGAGGAAACAGCCGCTGTGATAGCGGCTCCCTTCTGGAGCGCGATCGACAAAATGCCGCAAAATGAGCGTGTCCGTCTTACATATCTGCGCAACACTTTTGCCAGTCTGCTCATCACCGGCCCTTTTTCGATTCTTCTCGGCTTTACAGGAGGCCTCATGGCGCTTGGCGACCGTCTTAAACTGCGTTCAATGGTAGTCGGCGAAAAAGACGACATGGTTTATTTTGCAAGCGAGGAATGCGCGATACGCTGCATGAATCCGGGCGTGGATAAAATCTGGGCTCCTGCCGGCGGAGAGCCTGTCATCGTAAGAGTAAAGGAAGGTAAATTTTAATGGCGATAAATTATTTTTACCCCGAATTTGAAGTGGTCAGGAATGACAGCCGCTGCATCCGCTGCCGCGTGTGCGAAAGGCAGTGTGCAAACGAGGTGCACAGTTTTGATTCCGAATTAAACGTTATGATTTCAGACGATACAAAGTGCGTCGACTGTCAGAGATGCGTATCCCTCTGCCCAACGCGCGCCCTTAAAATTGTTAAGAGCAACTGCACTTTCAGAGAAAACGCCAACTGGACCGAGGGAGTCATCCGTGAGGTTATTAAGCAGGCAGAAAGCGGAGCCGTGCTTCTTTCTTCGATGGGCAACCCCAATCCGCTGCCGGTTTATTGGGATAAAATCCTCATCAACGCATCGCAGGTTACAAACCCATCGATAGACCCGCTTCGCGAGCCGATGGAAACCCGCGTATACCTCGGTAAAAAGCCGGATATTATTGAACGAAACAAAAATGACGGAGCGCTTATCGACAACCAGCCGCCTCAGCTCAAGCTGAATGTGCCTGTCATGTTTTCGGCAATGTCATACGGGTCGATAAGCTATACCGCTCACGAATGCCTCGCCCGGGCTGCCGAGAAACTCGGCATTTATTATAATACCGGTGAAGGCGGACTTCACGAAGACTTTTACAAATACGGCAAAAATACTATTGTTCAGGTTGCATCGGGACGTTTCGGCGTTTATAAGGATTATCTCGAAGCTGGTGCTGCGATTGAAATTAAAATGGGTCAGGGAGCCAAGCCCGGCATAGGAGGACACCTGCCCGGTACAAAAATCGTAGGCGACATATCAAGGACGCGAATGATTCCGGAAGGCACCGACGCTATTTCCCCCGCTCCGCATCATGACATTTATTCAATTGAAGACTTGCGTCAACTTGTCTACTCTCTAAAGGAGGCAACCGCTTATAAAAAGCCGGTTATAGTCAAAGTCGCGGCTGTTCATAACATTGCGGCCATCGCAAGCGGCATCGCACGTTCCGGAGCTGATATAATATCAATCGACGGGTTCCGCGGCGGCACAGGCGCCGCTCCCACGCGCATACGCGACAATGTCGGCATTCCCATTGAGCTTGCGCTCGCCAGCGTCGACAAAAGGCTGCGTGACGAGGGCATCAGAAATAACGTATCTCTTGTTGTCGGCGGCAGCATACGCAGTTCTGCCGACGTCGTCAAGGCGGTCGCTCTCGGAGCCGACGCCTGTTATATCGGCACAGCCGCCCTTCTTGCGCTCGGCTGCCATCTCTGCCGCACCTGCCAGACCGGCAAATGTAACTGGGGCATCGCTACACAACGGGCTGACCTCGTAAAACGTCTGAACCCCGAAATCGGATTCAAGCGCCTGTGCAACCTTGTTGCTGCATGGCAGCACGAAATAAAAGAGCTTATGGGCGGTATGGGCATCAATTCCATTGAAGCGCTCCGCGGCAACAGACTTATGCTGCGCGGCGTCGGATTAAACGAAAAGGAGCTTGAGATACTTGGTATCTCACATGCAGGAGAATGAAACGAGTTTACGTAAATGAAAAATGGTGCATAGGCTGCCATCTGTGCGAATACAATTGCGCCTTTGCCAACTCCGGTATTAAGGATATGGTTAAGGCTCTGCGTAACAGAAAAATATTCCCGAGAATTAAAGTTGAGGAAAACGGTAATATAACTTTCGCAGTTTCCTGCCGTCACTGCACAGAGCCTATTTGTGTGAAAAGCTGTATTTCCGGGGCTCTGTCAAAGCGCGATGGAGTTATCTGCATCGACAAGAATAAGTGCGTAGGATGTTACACCTGCGTGCTCGTATGCCCGTACGGAGCGGTGACATGCAGCGAAACTGGCGCAATACAGAAATGCGAGCTGTGCCTTGAAAATTCATGCGGCTCACCCGCCTGCGCCGCCGGCTGTCCGAACGCCGCGATTGTTTACGAAGAGAGATAAGGAGAGGACAAATGAAGCATTATGTAATAATCGGAAACGGAATCGCGGCAATAGGATGTATCGAAGGCATAAGACGTATTTCGCCGGAAGGCAGAATCACGGTTATATCAGCCGAAAACCATCTTATATACGGACGTCCTCTTATTTCATATTACCTTGAGGGCAAGACAGACCTTGAAAAAATGAAGTATCGCCCCGATAATTTTTATGAAGCCAACAGCTGCGATGTGCTGTACGGCAGAAAGGCTGTATCTATTGACGCCGCCTCAAAGAAAGTGACTCTTGACGACGGAGCCGTCCTATGCTACGACGAGCTCTGCTGCGCCTCCGGTTCTTCCCCGTTCGTTCCTCCGCTCGAAGGGCTTGAATCAGTGAAAAACAAGTGTACTTTCATGACACTTGACGATGCGCTCGCGCTTGAAAAGCTCGTTGCAAAAAACACGCGCGTCCTCATCGTAGGCGCCGGCTTAATAGGGCTTAAGTGCGCGGAGGGTATTGCGAATCGTGCCGGCGACATAACGGTGTGCGACCTTGCGCCGCGCGTACTGTCAAGCATCCTTGATGACACCTGCGCGGGAATTGTTCAAAAAAAGCTCGAGGATAATGGAATAAGATTTCTGCTTGGCGACAGCGTCGCAAAATTTAATATAAACAAAGCATATATGAAAAGCGGCGCGGCAGTCGATTTCGATGTTCTCGTGCTTGCCGTCGGCGTGCGTCCGAACACGGCGATTATAAAGAATGCAGGCGGCGAGGTCAACCGAGGAATTATAACCGACACACGCATGAAAACAAATCTGCCGTGCGTTTATGCCGCAGGCGACTGCGTCGAGAGCTATGATGTTTCATACGGGAGCCGCCGCATACTTGCTATTCTGCCGAATGCATATCTTCAAGGCGAATGCGCCGGCGTCAACATGGCCGGCGGCGACCTTGAGTTCGGCAACGCTGTCCCCATGAACTCCATCGGCTTTTTCGGTTTGCATGTGGCAACTGCCGGAAGCTATTTTGGTCCCGCCGAAGGCGGAGAGCTTTATGAGGAGACGAGCGGCGGCGGCATAAAACGCCTTTTTTCAAAGGACGGTTATCTTACCGGATTTATTATCATCGGCGACACCTCGCGCGCCGGTATATACACATCGCTCATACGTAATAAAATCAAACTTGATTCAATAGATTTCGAACTCATCAAAAAGCAGCCGGCCATGGCGGCGTTCAGTAAAGAATACCGTGGAAAAACGCTTGGAGGTGTGGTATAATGACCATAGACGCATCGCGGCTCGGCTTCAAGGAGCTGAACGATTTGATAAGGAACGCAAAAGAAGACTGTGTCCTCGAGGGCTGCCTCGGTCAGCGTTTCATCGCCGCGGGACTTGGCGGAATTTCGCTAAAAATAAAAGGAGTTCCAGGGAACGCTCTCGGAGCTTACCTCAACGGCGCTGAAATTGAGGTTTTCGGCAATGCTCAGGACGCTGTCGGAGACACGATGAACGCCGGAACGATAATAATACACGGCAGCATCGGGGACGCCGCCGGCTACGCTATGCGCGACGGGCGCATTTTTATCCGCGGGAACGCAGGTTACCGCGCTGGCATACACATGAAAGCATATAAAGATAAAATTCCTGTCATCATCATCGGCGGCAAGACCGGAAGCTTTCTCGGCGAGTACCAAGCGGGAGGCGACATAATAGTGCTCGGACTGAATTATACTGACCGTGACATGCAAAAGCCCTCCGTTGGCGATTTTCCCTGTACCGGTATGCACGGAGGCCGTATGTTCATCCGCGGCGACTGCGGCAATATAGCCTTTCCGTCTCAGGTTACCGCGCGGCGTGCATCAGAATCAGATATTGCGACAATAGAAAAGCAATTATCTGAGTACTGCCGCGTATTCGGGATCGAAGCGAAGGAAATTTTTGATTCCGATTTCACACTTATTACTCCCGACACCAAAAACCCGTACAAGCAGATGTACGTTCAGAACTGATATTTTTATAACCGGTCAATTATAGTGTGCAAAATCCGCTAAACGCTAATGCGGATATTTTCAACATAAAATTAACAGGAGGCTTACAATGGGATATTCGGTCGATGAGGTAATGCAGTATGTCCGGGAGGAGGATGTAAAATTCATCCGCCTTGCATTCTGCGATGTCGGCGGAACGCAAAAAAACGTATCGATCATGCCGTATGAGCTTGAAAGAGCGTTCAAATATGGAATTTCCATTGATGCATCGGCTGTCCGGGGATTCGGGGGCGTTGTAAACTCAGATCTCTTTCTTGTACCCGATCCGGCGACTCTTGCCATCCTTCCATGGCGTCCCGACCACGGAAGGGTGGTTAGGATGTTCTGCAATATACGACGCCCTGACGGAAGCGAGTTTGAGTGCGACACACGCAGTCTGCTGATAAAAGCGGCACGCTATGCAAAAGAGGAAGGTTATTCGCTGAACTTCGGAACCGAATATGAATTCTACCTTTTCAAGGCGGATGAAAACGGCAATTCCACAGGAGAAACATATGACAACGCGGGATATATGGATATAGCTCCGGATGACAAGGGCGAAAATGTCCGCCGTGAAATTTGTTTTTCTCTTGAACGGATGGGGATAATCCCCGAAGCGTCGCATCATGAAGAGGGGCCCGGCCAAAATGAAATTGACTTCAGGTTTTCCGACCCGCTCACAGCGGCTGACAATGCCGTCACATTCCGTTCCGTTGTAAGGACAATAGCCTCGCGCAACGGGCTTTATGCCGACTTCTCCCCTAAGCCTCTTTCCTCACATCCCGGAAATGGCCTGCACATAAATATATCAGCCTCGTCCTCCGATGGCAGGGATATTACCGGCGGTTTTATTGCGGGCATTATTGAAAATATCACCGGCATGACGTTGTTTCTCAATCCTGTCGAGGATTCTTACAGGCGGCTGGGGTGCGGCAAATCGCCCAAATATATAACATGGTCACCTGAAAACCGCTCGCAGCTTATACGCATTCCTGCGGCGGAGGATATATACCGGCGTTTTGAACTGCGCTCCCCCGACCCGTCTGCAAATCCCTATCTCGCATTCGCGCTGCTTATTTATGCAGGAATCGACGGCGTGAAAAACGGGATACCTCTGCCCGAACCCGCGGATATTGACCTTTTCAGCGCGGATGCGTCTATTCTTGAGAAATACAAAACGTTGCCCGCGACTCTAAAAGACGCCCGCAGGGCCGCATATGAAAGCACTTTCATTAAAAGCCATATTCCGGAAAAATTATTAGCATCATTCTGAATTCTGACGAATTGCAGCTGAACGGAGGTGACCGTCAATGGTATTCAACGAGCGTACATATTCCGTGCTCGTTGTTTCAGCGTCCGATAAAGGAACTGAAATGATTGTAAGTCTCCTCCCGACAGGTACTTTTTTCCCAATTACAATAGTTGATAGCATCTGTGAAGCAAAACGCCTTCTCATTGACCACAGCTATGAAATAATTATAATTAACTCTCCACTGCCGGACGACTGCGGCACAGAATTTGCGCAGGACATAAGCTCGGGCAGCAGCGCGGGAGTATTGCTTATCGTCAGGAGCGAACAATATGATGAGATTGCGGCAGGTTTATGTTCATACGGAGTTCTTGTTCTCTCGAAACCCACGTCGCGCCAGTCGGTGTTTCAAGCGATCCGCTTGCTTTGCGCTACTCGCGAGAAAATACGTAAATACGAAAAGATAACCGATACTCTTGACAGTAAGATGGAGGAAATAAGACTTGTCAACCGCGCCAAGTGGACTCTGATAGAATATCTGAAAATGAGCGAGTCCGAAGCTCACAGGTATATAGAAAAACAGGCGATGGATATGCGGATAACAAAACGAGCCGCAGCCGAGAATATTTTGCGAATGTATGAAAATTAAACATATCGATTATTCCTGTATTTAAAATATATTTTTGAAAAATTCTAAAAAGCTATTGACAACACTACAATTTTGAGTATAATATAACTCGTCGCTGCAATTGCGGCGGCGAAAATGCGAGAGTGGCGGAACTGGCAGACGCGCACGTTTGAGGGGCGTGTGGTTACACCGTACGGGTTCAAGTCCCGTTTCTCGCACCAGCCGGCACTGCCGACAGTAAATTATGACTGTCGGCTCTGCAAATTGTAAGTAAAGCGGAGCAGCCGCATCCGCGGCTGCTCTGTTTTAAGTAATATTCACTTTCTTATTTTTATCAAAACTTTTTGCGGGCATGCGCAGAACAATTCCGCCATCTCCGCATAAAATTACTATGCGGGTATGGCGGAATTGGCAGACGCGCTAGATTCAGGGTCTAGTGGGGGCAACTTCGTGGAGGTTCAAGTCCTCTTACCCGCACCA
>CAZMZJ010000002.1:0-83878 GCA_964570825.1 uncultured Lachnospiraceae bacterium
AGCGGATCTCCTTTCGAAAAATATCTATTTTTTACTTAATCAGTATAACAATTGTAGGTTCATTTGTCAATATACTTTTTGATATATTGCATAATATTTTCAGCACCGTATCCCATATTATGTTCATTTTTACATGGTTTATTGTCTGAGACACACGCTTGCCTGAAACGTCCGTTAGAAAATTGAAAATGGATTTATAATAATTTCTGCCGCAGGCATTATTTATTCTGTCCCGCAAAAAATTAAAAATACCCGCGGCAAAACAAAAGGACGCCGAATATTTTTTACAGCGTCCCCTTATTTTTTATTTCTTTATTTATTATTTACCTTTTTGCAATCGGCGTATACTCGTGCTCATGCTCAATGCACTTGTATCCCGGGCGGATTATCTTGTGAGCGGTGCTGTATTCCTCCATTCTGTGAGCGCACCAGCCGGCGACGCGCGCAATGGCGAACAGAGGAGTATAAAGTTCAACCGGAATACCAAGCATGCGGTAAACCAGCCCCGAGTACAGGTCAACATTGGCGCACATTATTTTATCAGTGTTTTTATAATTGTTGTAAACCTGTGGAGTCAGGCGCTCGATGCGTTCGAGAAGCTCGAAATCGTCCGAAAAGCCCTTTTCCTCCGCAAGCTTTCTGGCATATCTTTTGAGCATGACTGCGCGCGGGTCGGATTTTGTGTAAATCGGGTGCCCCATGCCGTAAATCAGACCCGAACCGTCGTACGCTTCGCCCTTGAGAATCTTTAGCAGGTAATCGGCAACTTCGCCGTCGTCTTTGGGATTGGAAACATTTTCCTTTATGTTGTCGAACATTCCCTGAACCTCTATGTTCGCACCGCCGTGACGCGGTCCCTTGAGAGAGCCGACCGCGGCCGAAATCGCCGAATATGTATCGGTTCCCGACGACGAAAGCACGCGGCAGGCGAATGTCGAGTTGTTGCCGCCGCCGTGCTCTGCGTGTATCACAAGGCAGAGGTCGAGCAGATGTGCCTCCTCCTCGGTGAAGGTTTTATCTGAACGCAGGATGCGCAGAAAGTTCTGGGCGGTTGAAAGCTCAGGACGCGGATTGTGCAAATGCAGGCTGCGGTCGCAGAAGTAATTTTTATATACCGCATAGGCGTGCGCGGCTATAACAGGCATGCGCGCTGTGATTTCCACGCTTTGCCTGAGCATATTCTCAAGACTTGTATCGTCGGGATTTTCATCATAAGCATAAAGAGCCAAAATGCCGGTTGCCATCTTGTTCATCAGCGAGCGGCAGGGCGCCTTCATCAGTATATCCTCGGTGAAACGCGGCGGCAGACGCCGGTAAGCGTCAAGCAAGGTATTGAATTCTGCAAGCTGAGATGCCGTCGGAAGCGAGCCGAAGAAAAGGAGGTATGTGCACTCCTCGAATCCGTATCTGCCCTCCTTGGCATAGCTTTCAATGAGGTCAATCAAATTATACCCCCGGTATTCGAGCACTCCCTCGTCCGGGACTTTTTCTCCCTCGTTGACCACATATCCGTGCGCGTTGCCGATTTTCGTGACGCCCGCGGTAACTCCGGTTCCGTCCGCTTCTCGGAGCCCCCTTTTTACGCGGTAGTTGTCGAAGGCCTGCTCCGGGATTGTATATGAATTTTTCGCCTCTGCGACAAATTTCTCAAAAAGCGACTTTGTTTCCTGTCTGTTGTCGACATGTGAAACATTTTCATTGTAATATTGCATATGGTACACCTGCCCCGCAAGAAATTATGGCTATTATTATATCACTGTGCCGGCGGAAATGCAAGTATATTTTTTATAAAATTCATTTATTTTAGCATGGCAAAGCGAAACCATTATAATGCCATAATTTCATATTAACATTTTTCAAAAACATAAAAAGCGGCGGGAGCACCGCCCCCGCCTTATCCCCTGTCCACTGTGATAACTGCGTTGTATACCGGATTTATCCTATTTATTTCCGCCTTTATTGCCGCACACAGCTCGCTGTCGGTCAGCTTCACCTCAAACGGAGCGGCTACATCAAAAATCAGATTGGTATGCGTCGCTCCTATCACGCAGCGGAAGTCGTGAATCCGGAGCCTTTCGTCGACCAGCTTCACCGTTTCGGCAATTTTTTCCTTAAGCTCGTTCACACGGCTGTCGTCGGTGACAATCGGATCCATATGTACTGTCGCTTCAATCGATAGCTCGCTTTTTATCTGTTTTTCAATATTGTCTATCATATCGTGCAGCGCGAAAATATCCTCTTTGCCGTCGACCTCGACATGCAGCGACGCAATCACTTTTCCGGGACCGTAATTGTGGACAACCATATCGTGAATGCCCAGCGCCCCGTGGTATTCTCCTACGACCCTCTCTATCCCTATGATTATTTCATCCGAAGGAGCCTCTCCGAGAATGGAATTCTTTGTTTCGTTAAGTATCTTAACTCCTGCGATAAAAATCACCACCGCAACCGCCGCGCCCATCAGGGCATCGACGCGCACCCAGCCAAAGATCAGATAAAGAATCATGCCGGCAAGCACCGCAGCGGTGGAAAGAGCGTCAGAAAGCGAATCCGCCGCTGTCGCCCTCATTACAGACGAGTCGATTTTCTTGCCGAGCCTGTGATTAAATAATCCCAGCCAGAGCTTTGCAAGCACCGACGCCGCAAGCACTGCGACTGTCGCAATCCAATTTTCACGCGAAGGCGGTTCGGGATTCATCAATTTTTTCACAGATTCCGCGAACAGTTCGTATCCGACCAGAAGCACGAGAAAAGACACTATCATCGACGCGATATACTCAATTCTCGCGTGTCCAAACGGATGTTCCCTGTCGGCGGGCTTAGCGGAAATTTTGAACGAGATAAATGAAATTATCTGTGAGCCAGCGTCCGAAAGATTATTGAAAGCGTCGGCAGTAATCGAAATCGCACCGGCCAGCGTCCCCACCGTCAGTTTGCTCGCAAACAAAATGAGATTGGTAATTATGCCGACCGTGCTTGCCATGGTGCCGTATGCCCGGCGGACTGAGGGGTCTGATGTGTTTTTGCGGTTTTTAATAAATCTGCTTAATAACTCAGTCATATTTCTCTCCATACTGCCGCAGGGCAGCGACGTTTCTAAAATTTGAAGTAAAGAAAAGGATTGAAGGACGAATCCACCAGATACGCCGTGCAGATAATCAGCATAGCCACGCAGAGAGCGCCGGAAGCGTACGGCAGCCAGCGCTTTTTCTCATAGGCCCGCCAGAACGCACGCCGCCCTGCCGGAGTGCTTGCGAACACCATAACGGCTAACATCAGGGCGCTGCGCGCAATATCCCAGATATCGGCGGAGTTGATAAACCGCGCGCCGCCGGCGCCGAACATAGTCCCCGCATATGTGAAACCCTTGGACAGAGTCAGGCCGTCCGAACCGTCGAAAACAAATATCAGCCATCCGACGGCGATGAAAAACAGCGCGTATATATGTCTTAAAAAACCGGGCAGCTTTTCAAGATATTTCCCAAGAAATGCTTTTTCAATAATAAGGAGGACGACATAATAAAGCCCCCAGATGACAAAATTCCAGCTTGCGCCGTGCCACAGCCCTGTCAGCAGCCAGACCACGAAAAGGTTGAAATAAGTGCGCATCTCGCCTCGCCTGTTGCCGCCAAGCGGAATATACACATATTCGCGGAACCAGGAGTAGAGCGATATATGCCAGCGTCGCCAAAATTCGGTTATGCTTTTCGAAATATACGGATAATTGAAATTTTCAAGAAAACGGAAGCCGAGTATGCGCCCGAGCCCGATTGCCATATCTGAGTAGCCCGAAAAATCAAAATAAATCTGAAAAGTATAAAAAATAATTCCGAGCCACGCACCGGCAACGGTCAGCTCGCCGTCCGGAAGTCTTGAAAAATACTTCCACATCTCTCCTGCGGTGTTCGCCAGCAGAACCTTCTTGCACAGACCTGCGGTAAACGTCCTGATGCCTGACGCCGCCATATTGAATGAGTGTTCCCTGCCGGCAAGCTGGTCGTCTATATCTCTGTAACGCACAATAGGTCCGGCTATAAGCTGCGGGAAAAGAGTCACATAAGCGCCGAAATTTATAATATTTTTCTGCGCCCTCGTGTCGTTGCGGTACACGTCGATCACATATGACAGCGCCTGAAAGGTATAGAAAGATATTCCGATAGGCAGAGAAATGCCCGGAGTCTTAAGGCTTTCCAGCCCCGGAATAATGCGCAGGTTTTCAACAACAAATCCGGCATACTTGAATAATCCGAGAATCGCAAGGTTTGTTGCGACCGCCGCGGCAAGAAAGCGGCGCGCCTTAACCTTATCGCCGTTATTTTTTTCTATCAAAAGTCCGAAAAAATAATCAATCGTAATGGTAAAAACCATCAAAAAAACATATACCGGCTCTCCCCATCCGTAAAAAATCAGGCTGACAGCAAGGAGAATCAAATTCCGCCAACGCATGGGAGAGAGGAAATATATAAGCAATGTGACCGGCAGGAAAAAATACAGAAATTCAAGGGATGAAAAGAGCACTTCCGGCCTCCTTTGGCTATTGATGAAAATGTATTGTAATTCTTAGCGAGTGGATAAGAAGCCGTCCTTTTGTTTTTTACTCATCCGTTTTTGCGCTCAACATATTTATATGTTTACACGCCGTAAGGCCCCATCCTAAAATAGTTTTGTCGGTTTCTTTCAGGAAATCCGCTGATTCCCCGAACAGTCAGCACCAGTACTTTCTGTCAAGGCTGCGGAGCTGAACCGCCTCGGCAACATGATAATCCCGTATAATATCGCTTCCGTCGAGATCCGCAATTGTGCGCGCGACTCGCAATATACGGTCATAGCCCCTTGCGGATAGCCCGAGCGAGTCATAAGCCGAGCGAAGAAGCGCGACTGCGGACCGATCGGCGACGCAGTGCTTATGAATGCCGGCAGGCGTCAGCTGGGCGTTGCAGAAAACCGAGTCTTTACCCATGCGACGTCTGGCGAATTCCCGTGCCGCCGTCACGCGTGCGCGGATTTCAGCCGAGGTTTCGGGAGCCGCGGCCGGGGTGGATATCTCATCATACGAAAGCGACGGCATCTCGATCTGGATATCCATGCGGTCAAGCAGAGGACCGCTTATTTTCGATATATAACGCTTCACATCGTCCGGACGGCAGGTGCATTTGCGCGTCGGATGCCCGAAATATCCGCATCTGCAGGGGTTCATCGCGCCGACAAGCATAAATGAACATGGATATGTCACACGTCCGTTCGCGCGCGTAATCGTCACTCTGCGGTCTTCAAGCGGCTGGCGCAGAGCGTCGGTGACCTGCTTCGGGAACTCGGGAAGCTCGTCCAGAAAAAGCACTCCGTTGTGAGCAAGCGACACCTCTCCCGGCAGCGGATAAACTCCGCCGCCGACAAGGCTGACCGCGGACATCGTGTGGTGCGGCGAACGGAAAGGCCGTATGCCGAGCAGCGACACCCCTTCGGGCAGCGTCCCGGCGACTGAATGTATTTTTGTGGTTTCGATGGCTTCCTCAAAGGTCAGCGGAGGCAGAATTCCCGGCAGCCGTTTTGCCATCATGGATTTTCCTGTCCCGGGTGGCCCGATAAGGAGGATATTATGACCGCCAGCCGCGGCTACCTCCATCGCCCGCTTTGCCATTTGCTGACCGCGTACGTCGGCAAAATCAAGTTCCTCCGATGCGTAAGCGCCGCCGTCCGCCGTCATCGTGCGTTTTACCGGCGTCATCACAGCATCGCCGTTAAGGTGTGCGACAAGCTGGCCTACGTTCTCGACGGCAAACACCGAGATACCCTCGACAGCTGCCGCCTCCGCCGCGTTCTCCGCAGGCGCGTAGAATTCTCGCATACCTGCATCCTTGGCGGCGGCGCACATGCAAAGCGCACCGCGCACGCCGCGCACACCGCCCGAGAGCGACAGCTCTCCGGCAAAGCAGCGGCGCGAGAGGTCGACTCCGGGTTTGATTGCCCCGGCGCAGCGCAAAATTCCGAGCAGAATAGACAAATCAAACCCGGAGCCTTCCTTGCGCCTGTCGGCGGGGGCGAGATTGACTGTCAGCGCCATGTCAGGAAAATTCCAGCCGCTGTTCTCGCAGGCCGTGCGGACTCTTTCCTTCGCCTCCTTGACGGCGGCGTCCGGCAATCCGACTATTTCAAATTCCGGAAGCCTGTTGCACGCGTCGCACTCGGCGGTTACAATAAAACCGTCGATGCCGTAAAGTCCCGCGCCGTATATGGTCGATAACATTATTACGCAAAAAGCCTCCGTACATACAAATTTTGTCATATGATAATTGAGTATAGCATATAAAATTGATTTTTTCAACATATGAACCGAAATTTATGGTTAAGCTATATAAGGTGCAAAATATTTCGCCTACCGGACATAATTTAATCAAAACCTCTTGAAAAGAGCATACGTTTGTAGTACAATAAACTGTAACTGCGATGTTGCGGGGAAAACTGCCATCTCCGCATTTTAATGTATAAGAAACACTGTTTGGAGGTATATTATGGTAACAGCAGGTGATTTCAGAAACGGCATAACCTTCGAGATGGACGGCAGCGTCTACCAGATAATCGAGTTCCAGCATGTGAAGCCGGGAAAAGGCGCGGCTTTTGTCCGCACCAAGATAAAGAACGTTATCTCAGGCGGAGTTGTGGAAAAAACATTTTCACCGACAGATAAATTCGAGAACGCTTACATCGACCGCAAGGATATGCAGTATTCCTACAACGACGGAGATCTTTATTACTTTATGGATCTTGAAACTTTCGAGCAGATGCCCATAGGCAAGGACAAGCTGCCCGACAACTTCAAGTTCGTAAAGGAAGAAATGATCTGCAAAATTATTTCCTACAAGGGAAACGTCTTCGGAATCGAGCCCCCCACGTTCGTGGAGCTTGAGGTAACCGACACCGAACCCGGATTTGCCGGAAACACAGCTACAAATACCCTTAAACCCGCAACACTTGAGACCGGCGCGCAGATCAAAGTTCCTCTTTTCATCGGTCCCGGAGAACGCATCAAAATCGACACCCGTACCGGCGAATATCTGTCGCGCGCCTGAACATCTGACATCCAACATCTTACATCTGACAGCAGACAGAGGAAACCAATTATTTTGAAAGTCTGACTAATTCAGACAGCAATACCGGAGCCGGCGAAAGTCAAAAGTCAAAAGTCAAAAGTCAAAAGGCGAAAGGCGAAAGGCGAAAGGCGAAAGGCAAAAGCCGAGGCCCGGTTTTGCGGAAAGGAAGCAAAAATGACGATCAATGAAAAAGCAGTATATCTCAAAGGTCTGGCTGACGGTCTTAACTATGACAAGACCTCAGCAGAGGGCAAACTCATAGCGGCTCTTATTGACCTTGTGGGCGACATGGCCAAGTCGGTTGAGAATTTGGACAAGGATATCGAACGTCTTAACGACTACATCGAGGAAATCGACGAAGATCTCGGAAATGTTGAAGAGGACCTCTATGGCGGCGACGATGACGATGACGATGACGACGAGGACGACGACGAGGACGAGGACGGGTGTGATGAAAATGACGTGTGCAGCTGCTGCGACGGCAAATGCTGTGAAATCGAATGCCCGAACTGCGGAGAAACCGTGTGCTTAGACAGCGAATCCGATCCTGAAGATATGGTTTGCCCGTCCTGCGGCGAGAAGCTTGCAACCCTTCTTGAAGAAGAGGACGAAGACGGAAACAAAGACGAAGAGAAGAAATAATCCCGGAGCAACAAAAATTCCGGCGGTAACACATCGAATGCGCCGCCGGATTTTTTTGTTTATCTCATAATCCCGGTTTTCATGCGCTGTTTTCGGGCATACTAAGAAAAAATAAAATTATTTCCGAGGTAATAAATATGCCCATAACAGAGCTGCACGACAAAGAATCCGGCGCCGTAGACCAGCCCGGAAAAACCGTCCTCATAGAATTCTATACCAGCACTTGCCCGACCTGCCGCGCGATGAGGCAGACGCTTGAAGACATCGCCGAGGAAAGAAACGATTTTGACATTTTTATCGTCAACACAGATGAAAACCCGGGGTTTGTCAGGGAATACGGAATTCGCAGCGTCCCGACATTCATATCCTTCAAAGACGGAAAAATCGTTCACCGGGTTGCCGGCGCGGTAAGCCGATGCGAGCTTAAGAAAATGGTTTCCGCCGAAAAGGAAGAAGCGGTCAGGTGAACAGATCCGTCTTCGCCAACGCAGAAAAACCCGCCACAGGCGGGTTTTTCTTATGCTGCGCGTCTTCCGGTTATTCGGAAACCTGCACGCGCGAGAGCACTTTTTCTATCTCGCAGACGAAAAACCTGTGAAAGTCATGTATCGGATAATTCGAAAGCAGCTCCGGCAGGATGAATTTGTCTTCCCGAATATCGTCGGCATAAAGCTTTCTGCATATCATGACAAGTTTTGCTTCATCAACATACGGAGTTCCGTCCGAAAACGCAGGAGTCAGCCCCGTGTCCGCGAACTTATCACAGCTCCTTCCGCTTTTTGAACCACAGTACGCAAGAGCGGAACGGTACTTCTGATCAAAAAACGACAGGGACAGCGTTTTTGCTTCATTGACAAGCCCGTATGTATAACGCTGAGGTCTGATAAAACATATGCAGACCGGCTTGTTCCACAGGACTCCGGCGCATCCCCAGCTGGCTGTCATAGTGTTTATTTTCCCTTCAGATGCGGCCGTTATCAGCATCCAGTCCCTGCCTATTAAATTAAAAATATCGCTCGCGCTCTCAACAGGTATTTCCTTGAACTTATTCATGTAGAATGCCTTCCCGGGTTTTCCCTTTTTATTATTTGACATTTGGTATTTATTGTGTAAATTATACCATGCAGGGCTGTCGAATGCAAGAAAATAATGTCGCGCGGCGATCTTAACGCATTATCCGTAAAAATATTTATTTAACCTGTTTAACTTGACATCGGTTCCGAAATGTATTAAAATTATTATATAATTATATTTGGGGGAAATGATGTTAACAAGCATGACAGCCTTCGGCCGCTGGCGGGAAACAGTGGGCGGAAAGGATATTACCGTCGAGCTCCGTTCGGTCAACAACCGTTTTTTCGACTGTTCGGTCAAACTCCCGCGCACATTCATGTACCTCGAGGACAGAGTCAAGCCCTATCTTCAGTCAAAGGGCATCAGCCGCGGCAAAATAGATGTTAATATCAGCATTGATATCGTCGACTCAGAGGATGTTTCAGTAACGCTCGACGAAGGCTATGCCAAAGGATATATCGCCGCCCTCAGGCTTCTGCGCGACGAGTTCGGCCTTGCTGACGATATAAGCGTTATGACCGTAGCGCAGAACCGCGACCTGTTTAAGATCAGCAAGCCCGAGGACGATGCCGAACGCGACTGGCAGGACATTTCTGTCGTGCTTGAAAAAGCGACCGACAGCTTCATCGCAGCGCGCCGCGCCGAGGGAGCAAGGCTCGAAGCCGACATACGGCTGAAGCTTGAAACGATCCGCGCATGCGCGGCTGAAATTTCCGGTCTCTCGGAAGCCGACGTCGGCGGATACAAATCAAAGCTTGAAGAACGCCTGCGCACGCTTCTTTCCGACGGCGGGATAAAAATTGACGAAGGACGTCTTCTTACCGAATGCGCCATATTTGCCGACCGGATCTCGATAGACGAAGAGCTGGTAAGGCTTAACTCGCATCTTGAAGCCTTCTCCTCCATCGCCGGAGCAAACGAACCGGCTGGCCGGAAGCTCGACTTCCTGATTCAGGAAATGAACCGCGAGATAAACACCGCAGGCTCAAAGTGTCAGAACGCCAGAATTGCGCGGCTCGTCGTGGACTACAAATGCGAGCTTGAGAAAATCCGCGAGCAGATACAAAATATTGAGTAAAAGTAACAGTTTTCAGACCGATAAATTCTTAAAGCAAACAAAATCGGGGTGTTTATGAAATTCATTAACGTAGGATACGGAAATCTCATCGCCGCCGAGCGCATTGTGCTGATTGCCTCGCCGGAATCGGCGCCGGTCAAACGCCTGATTCAGGACGCAAAGGACGACGGCCGTGCAATCGATCTGACCTGCGGAAAAAAAACCAAGGCGATCATAATAACCGATACCGAACACGTCATAATGTCCGCCCTGCCGCCGGAAAAGCTTGCCGGGCGCGCCTCGGGAGAAGAGGCGCCTGACGAAGCCGGAACAGCTAACGCCTGAAAGTAAAATATCAAGTCAATAATATATTCAACATATAGTCGAAGGAGTGTCAAAATGCTATATCCTACAATAAATGATCTGACAAAAGGCAAATTCAACCGCTATGAGCTGGCGCTCGCCACCGCAAAATGCGCGCGGCTGATTACCGACGAGTATGTCAAGCAGCGCGAGGCCGCCGAGAAATCACTGACCGGAAACAAGGAAACCGACAAGCCCCTGATTGCTATGATCGACAAGGAATACCGCGATGAAAAGGCGGTCAAAAACGCGATAAACCGCATTTACAACGGCGAGTACTGCATTGTCGAGCACAAGCCCTGCGACTGAAGCCGGTGGAGCGCGAGTATGCTAAGGTATGTCTTACTGACGACATACCATACTCTCTGGACCGGGAGTACGATTATTATGTTCCCGCAGAACTGCGTCCCGGTATTTCCCGGGGCGCTTTTGTTACAGTTCCGTTCGGGAAGGGCAACCGCCGGCGCCTCGCGCTGGTAACTGATTTTGCCGAAACCCCGTCGGCCGGCGGAAAAATTAAACCGATAGACACAATCTGCCCCGACAGCATGTCGCTTGACGACGAGCTGCTCGGACTGTGCCGTTATCTGAAGGAGCAGACTCTCTGCACCATGGGCGACGCGGTCCACTCGATAATTCCCGCGGCCGCCATGTCCCGCCTTATTGAATTTTATCGTCCGGCTTGCGAAACATCAGCTGCGCCGGAGTCAGGACGCGACGCGGAGGTGTGCGGATATATATTCCAACGCAAGAAAGTCACCGAAGAAAATCTTGTTTCAAAATTCGGAAAAACCGCACAGGCATCGGTAAAGCGGCTGATGGACGCCGGTCTTGTCGCGCGCGGCATCGATATAAAGGAAGGCGGACGTGAAATTTTCCGGGAGCTTTGCTCTCTTGCAATAAACAGGGAGGATGCGGGCGCGGCAATAGAGGCAAAACCCGGTACGGGACTTTTGCGCAGCGATACACAACGCAAAATAGTCGCCGAGCTGCTCTCCGTCAATGAACTTAGCTTTGAAGAAATAATTGAGAAAACAGGAGCGACAAGGCAGCAGATACGCACTCTATCAGACCGCAAAATTCTCGCTGTCCGGCGTGAGACGGCATACCGCGAGCCATTTACATCCGGAATAAACCCGATAACAAACGATACCGATTACATACTGACCCCCGAGCAGGAGGAAGCTTACAGCACTCTTGTCAGCCTTTCGCGCTCCGGTGAGGCCAGGGCGGCGCTGCTGCACGGAGTCACCGGAAGCGGCAAAACCTGCGTCATGGTCAAAATAATCGACGAGGTCCTCGCCTCCGGGCGTTCGGCAATACTGCTTCTTCCCGAAATATCGCTGACTCCCCAATCCGTCGGAATATTCTGCTCGCGTTACGGCTGCCGCGTCGCCCTCATACATTCTGGGCTTTCAGCCGGAGAAAGACTTGACGCATATAATAAAATCAAACGCGGAGAAGCTGACCTTGTGATCGGCACCCGTTCGGCGATTTTCTCGCCGGTAAAAAATCTCGGCCTTGTTATAATCGACGAGGAGCAGGAACACACATATAAGTCCGACGCCGACCCGAAATACCACGCCCGCGACGTGGCGCGCTGGCGCTGCGCAAAAAACAAAGCCCTTCTCCTTCTCGCGTCCGCAACGCCTTCGGTGGAAAGCTACCAGAAAGCAGTCGAAGGCAAATACACGCTCCTGAAGCTCACCGGACGCTATGGCGGCACGCCGCTGCCGTCGGTCACAGTCGCAGACATGAGGTCTGAGGCGGAGGCAGGCAATATCGACCCTGTCGGGAGCATTCTTTCGGAGGAATTGAAAAAAACAATAAGCGAAGGCAAGCAGGCAGTGCTTTTCCTCAACCGGCGCGGATATAATAATTTTGTATCCTGCCGCATCTGCGGGGCGGCGGTCAAGTGCCCCCGATGCAGCGTCGCTATGAATTACCATGTCGGCGCCGGCAATTACGACGATGGCGAACTGGTCTGCCACTGGTGCGGACACCGGCAGAAACAGCCGGCTGCCTGCCCCGAATGCGGCTCGCCTCACCTGATACGCATGGGGTTCGGGACCCAGCGCCTTGAGCGCGACCTCTCCGAGCTGCTCCCCGGCGCAAGAATCCTGCGCATGGACGCCGATTCCACCTCGACTAAATCCGCGTATGACGACCTGCTCGGAAAGTTCCGCAGACATGAGGCCGACATACTTCTCGGCACACAGATGGTGACCAAGGGCCACGATTTCCCCGATGTCGCCCTGGCCGGGGTTCTGCTCGCCGACGCATCCCTTTATCTTGACGACTACCGCGCCAACGAACGCACCTTTGCGCTTCTTGCGCAGGTGATAGGACGCGCCGGGCGCCGGGAATCCCCCGGACGCGCTGTCATACAAACCAACAATCCCGACAATGACGTTATAAAGCAGGCTGTCGCTCAGGATTATGAATCTTTTTTCGCAAATGAAATACGCCTGCGCCGGCTCCTCGTGTTCCCGCCGTTCTGCGACATAGTCCTTATGACACTCAATTCAACAGATGAAAAAGAATTGTTAATAGGCACGGAAAAGCTCTCCTCACGCCTCCGTCAACTCCTTGGCGAAGAATATTCCGACGTTCCGAACGTGCTTTTCGGACCTTTCGAGGCCCCGGTATATCGTGTTGACAATAAATACAGAATGCGCATGGTCATGAAATGCCGTCTTAACAAACGCTCACGGGCTCTCTTTTCGCAGCTGTTGACCGAGTTTACCGGCTCGCCTCACGTTCCGTCCCTCTGCATTGACTTCAATCCGTCAAGCTTATAAAGCGAACGGCGCCGGCTGCGCGTCTGGCTCGGCCGCCTCGGCACAGCCCGCGGCAAATATTTTTTACATGAAAAATTCTATTTTGTCTTCACACAGCCTTCACCCACCGTTAATAATGTATTATTATACTACAATTAAAACTGGAGATATTAATAATGGCGAAACTGAAAATTCTCAAAAAAGGCGACCCGACGCTTCGCCGCACCTGTCGGCCTGTTGCCGAAATCACCCCGCGAATCCTTACTCTTATAGACGACATGACCGAAACCATGCGCGACGCAAACGGCGCGGGTCTTGCGGCATCCCAGGTGGGAGTGCTGCGCCGCATAGTAGTTATAGAAACTCCCGAAAGCGGCCTTGTCGAGCTTATCAACCCCGAGATCATACACTCCGAAGGAGTACAGGAAGCCACGGAGGGCTGTCTGTCAATCCCCGGCGAATGGGGTATAACACGCCGCCCGGCAAAAGTAACAGTGCGGGCGCTCAACCGTCGCGGCGAGTCAATAGAGCTCAGCGGCACTGATCTGCTTGCCCGCGCCTTCTGCCATGAAATCGATCATCTCAACGGCAGACTTTTCACCGACGAGGGAATACTGGTTGAAAAGCTCGAACCGGAAGAACATGAAAAAAATTGAACAGGCATGGTTTTATAACACCAAGTTCCGCGCCTTGGCATTTGTAAAGGACGGCGGCATTCCCGCCGCGAAGCAGAAGAGGCGCAATCTTCGCAATAAATAAAGGAATGGGCATAAAATGAAAATATTGTTCATGGGCACTCCGGATTTCGCCATTTTTCCTCTCAAGGCGCTTGTAGAATCCGGCGAAAATGTGGTTGCCGCAATAACTCAGCCCGACAAGCCGGCGGGAAGGAGCTATAAGCTCACGCCGCCCCCCGTAAAAATCTGGGCAGCCGAGCGCAAAATTCCGGTTTATCAGCCGCAGACCCTGAAAGGGGATGCTTTTTCAGCGCTGCTTGAGAAAATTGACCCCGAGCTGATTATTGTAGCCGCCTACGGCAAAATCCTGCCGCAGAATGTGCTTGACTACCCGAGGTACGGCTGCATCAACGTCCACGGCTCCCTTTTGCCCGAATACCGCGGCGCAGCTCCCATACAGCGGGCCATAATCGACGGCAAAGCCGTCACAGGAATTACTATTATGATGATGGAAGCTGGCCTTGACACCGGTGATATCCTTCTGAAAAAAGAAGTCCCTATTTATGAAAACGACAATTTTGAAACAATACACGACCGGCTCGGCGAATGCGGAGCCGCAGCTCTGACAGAGGTTCTTTCCTCGCTCAAAGAGGGCAGCCTGACGCGTACTCCGCAGGATCATTCAAAAGCCACCTACGCGGCGAAAATCGAGAAGGCCGACTGCCTTATAAACTTTGCCAGACCCGCGCGCGACGTGCATAATCTTATCCGCGGTCTTTCCCCTGCTCCGCTGGCGTTCACGCATATCAACGGCGGCTGCATCCTGAAAATCCATGAAGCCGAAATCGTTCATGACGCCCTCACGCACGGCGCCGGGCCCGGAACTGTTCTGTCTCTCGATCACGGCATAGTCGTGGCCTGCGCCGACGGCGCCGTAAGACTGCTGCGCGTCCTTCCCGAGTGCAAAGGCTGCATGATGGCGTCTGATTTCATCCGCGGGCGTAAAATTTCAGTCGGAGATATCCTGTCCTGATTATTCGAAAGGAGAATCAAAAAATGCCTTACTTTTTATATGATTTTTCATACATCCTTCTCATACCTGCGTTCATTTTCGCGCTTTGGGCGCAGATAAACGTAAGCACCACCTTCAATAAAATGAACAAATACCGCACCGGAATGACCGGCGCAGACGCCGCGCGCAGAATACTTGACGCCAACGGGCTATATCACGTCCGCATTGACCGTATCCCCGGCAAGCTCACCGACCATTATGATCCGCGCGACAATGTTATCCGTCTGTCCGAATCTGTTTATGACAACAGCTCTGCCGCCGCCGTCGGCGTTGCCGCGCACGAGGCCGGTCATGCGGTGCAGTATGCGGCGGGATACTCGCCCATACGCCTGCGTGCGGCGATAATTCCCGTTACCTCGGTTGGTTCCTATGCCGCGATGCCGTTGTTTATTATCGGAATGATTTTCAATATGTACGGCTACTCCGGAGATTTTGGATATACGCTGATGATGCTCGGCATAATGTTCTTCTCTCTCTCGGTTGTTTTCCAGCTTGTTACTCTTCCGGTTGAGTATAACGCCAGCGGGCGGGCGATGGCGGCGCTTGAAAGCTCGGGAATGCTCGGCAGCGAGGAGCTGAAGGCTTCGGGCAAGGTGCTCAAAGCAGCGGCCCTGACATATGTCGCCGCTCTCGCCGTAGCTCTGCTCAACCTCTTCCGCCTTGTTTTGATCGCCTCGGGCTCAAGGCGCAGATAAGTGCATAAATATCAAAATCACAAAAGGAGTTATACTGATGGAAAATACCCTCCCCGAGCTGCTCTCCCTCCTTCCGGACGAGCTTGAAAGGCTCATGCTGTCGCTCGGCGAGCCGAAATACCGCGCGCGCCAGCTTTTCGAGGGTATGCACCGCGGACTATCTCCCGACGAAATGACAAACATCGGCAAAGCCACAAAAGTCAGGCTGAAGGAAGCCGCGTCGTTTCATCTCCCCGAGATACGCAAAAAACTGGTTTCAAAGCTTGACGGCACAGTAAAATACCTCTTTTCGCTTGCCGACGGGAACTGCATCGAAAGCGTCGTGATGAAATACAGGCACGGTAATACCATCTGCGTTTCCTCTCAGGTCGGCTGCCGGATGGGCTGCGCCTTCTGCGCTTCTACCATCGGCGGCAAAGTCCGGGATCTCACTCCCGGCGAAATTCTGGGACAGGTTATCGCCGCCCGGCGGGACATGGGGGAGAATATTTCAAATATCGTCATGATGGGCATAGGCGAACCGCTTGACAATTACGACAATGTTATAAAATTTCTTCATCTTGTCAATCATGAATATGGGCTCAACATCGGCTACCGGCATATCTCCTTGTCCACCTGCGGCCTTGTGGATAAAATTTACAAGCTGCGCGACGAGAACCTTCCGATAACTCTGTCGGTTTCGCTTCACGCCGCCGACGACGAAGTCCGCTCCCGAATAATGCCTGTCAACAAACGCTGGGGCATAGACGAGCTTCTTTCCGCCTGTCGCGATTATTATTCCGGGACAAACCGCCGGATTTCCTTTGAATATACACTGATCTCCGGTCAGAACGACTCGGCATCCGACGCCGAACGGCTCGCCGAGCTTCTCAATTCCCGCCTGCGCTCCGGCGGCACGATGCCAATACACATAAACCTGATACCGGTCAACGAGGTGCGAGAGCGGGACTTCACGCATTCCGAAGCACAGACCGTCAACGCATTTGCTCGGGTGCTTGAGCGCCGCGGAATACGCGCCACCGTCCGGCGCCGCCTCGGTTCGGACATAAACGCCTCATGCGGCCAGCTCCGCCGGGAAAGCGAAGGCATTGAATAACCGAATAACGGATTTTGTTCGCTTTTCAAATATTCAGGATAAGCTTCACAGAAGCTATCTTAAACTCCATAATTCTGATTTTCCGCCGACTTTTCAATCAACGCAAAGCCTGTCTTGACAACTGCCTGTCCCCTCTCAATTTAACATCAAACTTTTTTGCACGGCTTTCTTGAAAAAGCCGCACCTTCAGCTTGTTCCTGTTCTCCGCCCTTTACATATCATCATATACTTCTCGGAGGTATCTATGAACAACACAGGGAAGGGCGAGAGGAACAATTACTTCAGAGCGGTTGTGCGCAAGCGGCGCAGAGTAATTCATACAACTCCGGCCGGCTTGTTTTTCAGACGTGTCGGCAACAGGCTGGACAAGTCCATGGGGATCCTTGTAATTATCGCGGCAGCCTCGGCAGCCGTCGTGCTGCTTGCCGGTGCTGCCGCGTTTGCAACCGTGGTTCTGCCCGACCGGAATGGAGTAAAACAGATAACAGTGCCTGACTTTACAGGTAAAACCTATAATAACGACATGGTGGATCAGGAGCTTTTTGATCTTGCCATCGAGTATAAATATGACAGCTCCGCTCCGTCGGGAACAGTCATAGCTCAGTATCCGCAGGCCGGCGCCCGCCGGATGATAAAAAAAGGAGAACGTCTCTGCAGGCTGACGCTTACCCTCAGCCGCGGAGCCGAAACTGTTATCCTTCCGGATTGCACCGGAATCAGCGCAAATCAGGCTGAACTCGAACTCAAATCTCTCGGCTTTTCAGTAGCAGTCGAAAAAAAGTACAGCAGCACAACAAAAGCCGGAACCGTAATCTCCACATCCCCCACGGCCTATTCCGATGTTCCCTCAGGCAGCACAGTCACTATATATGTCAGTCTCGGGCCGGAACACAGCATGGTCGTCGTTCCGGCTCTGACCGGACTCGGCGAAACTGCCGCGATAACAAAAATACTATCGCTCGGGCTTCTTGTCGGCCGGACCGAGTATGTCAGATCCTCAAAGCCGGCCGGCACAGTTATCGCGCAGAGCGCGCCATTCGGAAGCACTGTCAGCGAAGGCACAAAAATATACCTGACCGTCAGCCTCGGCGGCGGATAGGATACCGCAAGGCTAAGGGGGGCTTTTGGCAGCTTTTTTGAATCCATAGGCCTCCCTTAACTATCGGATAATCGGATTTTGAATGAATTCTAAAGCAACACGGAGCAAAAAACAATGACAGAATATACCGGAAAAATAATCGGCAGCGTCGGCGGGCTTTACACTGTCGTCACCGACATGTCCACCCCCGCGGGGCGGCAGATAAAATGCCGCGCGAGGGGTGTTTTCCGTCATAATAACGAGAAGCCTCTTGTCGGCGACCATGTTGCGGTCGGGTTCGAGTGCGAAGGGGACGCCGGCAACCAATACGAAGGCGCAGTGATAAAAAAAATCCTTGAGCGCCGCAATTCTCTGATCCGCCCGCCTGTCGCCAACCTTGACTACATATATGTCACTCTGGCTTCAGCGTCGCCCGAGCCTGACACCGAAACGGTCGACCGGCTTGTTTCTATCGCCGAGTTCAACCGCATCACTCCGGTGATTGTAATAGGCAAAAGCGAGCTGAACCCCTTGCGCTCCGCTGAAATTGAACACATCTACCGCCTTGCAGGGTATGATGTTTTCAAAATAAGCTGCCATACCGGCGAGGGAATCGGGAAAATTAAAAATTTTATTGAGGAAACATTGCCGGGACACACCGCGGCCTTCGCCGGCGCATCCGGCGTAGGAAAGTCTTCTCTTCTCAACCTTCTTTTCCCCGATCTTAGACTTATGACCTCGGACGTCAGCCGCAAAACCGAACGCGGACGCCACACCACACGCTGCGTGACGCTCTATCCCGTGCTAACTGAGACCGGCACACCCGGTTATCTGGCAGACACGCCAGGGTTTTCGCTGCTTGATTTCGAGCATTTCGACTTTTTTACAATTGAAGATCTGCCCGGCACTTTCCGCGAATTTTCAGACTATATAGGTCATTGCCGCTATACGAAGTGCGGACACACAAAAGAGGAGGGCTGTGCCGTTATTCAGGCAGTGCGGGAAGGAAAAATCGCAGCCAGCCGGCATCAAAGCTACATCAACCTTTTCAATATACTGAAGACAAAGCATACATGGGACAGCAGGTGACGAAAGGAACCGGATTCATATGAAAGCTTTCATTTATCTCGGAGGATGCGTCGATCCCCGCAACATAACCGAACACCCGAAGCCCGGCGACCTTGCCATTGCCGCCGACTCCGGCTTCCATAACGCGCTTCATCTGGGGGATCGCGTCGACATACTTGTGGGCGACATGGACTCTATCGGCGATTATGAGCATGAAGCTTTGAAAAACACCGAAATACTTAATTTCCCGCCGGAAAAAGACCTTACCGACGCGCAGCTTGCAGTCGAAGCCGCCATAATAAGGGGAGCCGACGACATTGTGATAGTCGGGGGACTTGACGGGCGGCTCGACCATACCCTCTCCGTTCTCGGAATCCTTGAAGACCTTTATGCCCGCGGAGTACATGCAATTGCGCTTAACGGCATGAACCGCGTCCGTTATATAAAAAGCACAAGCGTACTTATCCCGCGCAGCGGCTATGAATACATTTCGCTCATCGCCGCGGATAACTCGGTCAAGGGCGTTACGATAGAAGGCTGCAAATATCCGCTGAAAAATGCCCACCTGACGCGGCGGCTTCAATATGCCGTGTCAAATGAAATCGACGGCAACTGTGCTCTTGTTTCGGTCCGCCGCGGCGGAATTTTCGTAATTGAAAGCAAGGACAAATAATGCGCCGCATCATCACTATTTTTTGAATATTGCTTTACAATTTATAATCATCATAAGAACCGGACGCATATACTTACACCAGAGATTGTGGGCCGTGCGGCAAAAGCATCGGGAAATCACAGGCAGCAGGTTCGGTTTATTTTACATACCCACTCCGCGGCGCCGGGCCTGAATTTGCAGAAAGGGCATGGTGAAATTATGAAAATTGTGGTATTCCGCTCACCTGCGTTTTTAGCGCCGTTCCTGCGGAGATTCTTCGGAATCAGGAAAAATAAAAAGAAATGAAAAACCGGGGGCCGCGGCTCCCGGCCCGTTTTTTTTGCTGGCGGTTGATTTAAGGGCGGCATCATGTTATAATACTAAGAAGAACCGCACACTTTCGCGGTTCATACTAAGGAGTGCTCAATGAACGATAATAAAAAATTTCTGCCGGTAAGCCGGTCGGAAATGGACGAGCTCGGCTGGCCGGCACCCGATTTCGTATATGTCTCCGGCGACGCATATGTCGACCATCCTTCCTTCGGTGCCGCGATAATATCGCGGGTTCTTGAGGCTGCAGGATACCGCGTGGCTATCCTTGCTCAGCCTGATTTCCGCAGCGCGGACGCCTTCCGTGAATTCGGCCGCCCGACGCTTGGTTTTCTTGTTTCAGCCGGAAATATCGACTCAATGGTGGCTCACTACACAGTCGCCAAAAACCGCCGCGAATACGATTATTACTCGCCCGGCGGCAAAACCGGCCTGCGCCCGGACCGCGCAACGATAGTGTATACAAACCGTATAAGAGAAGCTTACGGCGATGTGCCGGTCATCCTCGGAGGACTTGAGGCTTCCCTGCGCCGCTTTTCGCATTATGACTACTGGGACAACAGAATCCGCCGCTCGGTTCTGCTCGATTCCGGCGCCGATATACTGACATACGGAATGGGCGAAAATATTATACTCCGCATTGCCGAGCTGCTTGCAAAAGGCGTTCCGGTAAAAAAAATACGCGATGTCCGCGGCACTGTGTGGGTCGGAAAGGCCGGCGATAAAGTGAGTTTCCCGGTCGCCGCCGAATTTGATTTCGACGAGCTTGCTTCGGACAAGCAGAAATTCGCCCAGGCATTCGGCATACAGTATAAAAACCAGGATTCGGTGAACGGTCAGGCCATAATAGAGCATTACGGCGGCACGCTGCTCGTTCAGAACCCGCCGATGCCGCCTCTTGAGCGGGAAGAACTCGACCGTGTTTATTCCCTGCCGTTTGTGCGCGATTACCATCCTATGTATAAAAAATTCGGAGGTGTCCCGGCGATTGAAGAGGTCAAATTTTCCATCACCCACAACCGCGGCTGCTTCGGTGCCTGTAACTTCTGCGCGCTCTCCTTCCATCAGGGGCGGTCGGTACGCTCGAGAAGTATAGAGAGCGTGGTCGAGGAAGCAAAAAAAATCACCGAACTTGAAGATTTCAAGGGATATATCCATGATATCGGAGGCCCGACAGCAAATTTCCGTTATCCGTCGTGCGACAAACAGCTGAAGGACGGTGTCTGCCCCGGGCGCAAATGCTTAGCTCCGTCTCCATGCCCTCATCTTAAGGTTGACCACTCGGAATATATGAAGCTTATCGAGGAGGTCGAAGCTCTTCCGAAAGTAAAAAAAGTCTTTATACGCTCGGGTATCCGCTTTGATTATCTGATGCTTGATAAAGACGACTCTTTTTTCCGCAGGCTTGTGAAAAACAACGTCAGCGGACAGCTCAAGGTTGCGCCCGAGCACTGCTCACCCGGCGTTCTTAGCTGCATGGGCAAACCCAGCTTCTCTGTTTACAGCAAATTCCGCGACAAGTATTTCGAGCTTTGCGGCGAGTGCGGAAAAGAGCAGTATCTTGTTCCCTATCTTATGTCAAGCCACCCCGGCTCGACGCTCAAGGACGCTATCGAACTGGCACTTCAGTTAAAGCGGGATCATGTAAATCCCGAGCAGGTACAGGACTTCTACCCCACCCCCGGAACCGCATCAACAGTGATGTACTACACCGGAATAGACCCGATGACAGGAAAATCGGTTTATATTCCGGATGAAAACGAAAAACGCCTGCAGCGCGCCCTGCTCCAGCCGATGCGGCCCCAGAACGCAAATCTTGTGCGCGCGGCGCTCCGCAAAGCCGGACGCGAGGATCTGATAGGTTACGGGAAAGAGTGCCTTATACGTCCGGCGCCGGGTGATAAAATGCCGGTGCGAAAAGGCAGCGGCAGAAACGCCGGAAACGACGATGCGCCCGCCAAAGGCGGCCGTCCGCCTCAAGGACAAGGATACGGAAACGTAAAGAAAACAAACAGGTATGAACCCAAAGGAAGCCATGAAGACAGAAAACCGCACGGCAGCGGCAGATCAAAGCCAGACCCTCGTCAGAAATCTGTCAAATCTGCAAAAAAGCCGCCGGCACATCTTCAGCAGCGCGCAGGTTCTCAGAATCGAAAGAAAAAATAGGAGATGCCGCATTTCTGCGGCATCTCTTTTTGACCGGGTTAAATTACTTCTAAAGTTGAAAAATTCAATCTACCGGTAATATTTTATTATTCGGATTCCTGAGGCGGGACTGCCGTTGTTATTTTTATTATCAACAAATCAGCCTGTCAGATTAAACTTTTCGTTTTTTGCCTATTACAACAGCACCGCCAAGAATTGCGACAATGGCTACGCCGGATACGAATACAGATCCGCAGCCGCCTTTCTTGGCCGTTGTCGTGTCGGAAGTAGTAACGGCGGCAGTGGTGTCAGCCGGCTTTGACGAAGTTTCGACCGGAACGGTTGTTTCAATCGGCTTTGACGTCGTTACCTTCGCGGTAGTTGTGGTTTCAACCGGCTTTGATGTGGTGGTTTCTGCCGTTGTTTCAGCGTCAAGAACGTCGGCAGCCTCGCGCTGTGCACGCAGAGTCAGGTCTATTGTGGGATAAGGATCGGTTCCTATCTTTTGCGAGAATACAGGTGTCTCCGCAGCGGCGTTGAGTTTTTCAAGGATTGTGCCGTTCTGGAGCTCTGTGAGAGTGCAGTAGGTAAACTTGCCGGTGCTTATGGCGTCAGCAATCGGAATGCGCTGAGCTGCATTGGAGTCAGAAGTAGCGTATGTATACCATTCGATTGTGTTGTTGTCGTAAATATAGTTGTTTGTATGCTGCTCGTCGGCAGTTTTTGCGGATGAGCAACCGTGGATGCAGCGGAAAGGAGCCACATAATTATCGCCTGTCAGTGCCCCGAGCTCGCCAACGGCAAGGCAATCTTCAATTTTATTATATACCGAGTTTGTGTAACCTATAAGGAGTGACGCAAACGCATACTGCGCACTGCCGGCCAGGTTTGTAGCCGGTTGTCCGGCCTTCACATTGGCTATGCTCACACATGAGGTGATCTCGATATACATAGTCATACTTGCTGCGCTCGCATAGCAGTACCCAACCAGACCGCCGACCATGTATCCGCCGGAGATGGCGCCGGTATTAACACAGTATTTTAATGTGTAGGGTACATAGGTGCTGTTGCTTGCGACGCCGATGGTTCCCGCCATACCGCCTGCATGGTAACCGCCATAGATTTCAGCGGTATTTGTGCAGTCAATTATGTTGCAATTGCAGAGTGTGGCCATGAAAACGGCAAAGCCGACTATACCGCCCGCTCTTCCGGAGTTGCTCGGAGCGGAAATCATGCCGTTGTTCACGCAGTACTTCGCCTCAAAGCCGTCGACGCATCCCGCAAGTCCGCCGGCGTGGGTTTCATACTGAGTTCCTTTTGTCGTGTCAGTGACATCGACTGTCTGCACGGTGATATTGCCGTTGTTGATGCAGCTTCTGAAAACGCATGTGGCTGCCGCATCGCCCTTGGCAAGAATTCCGCCGGCGTTGAGGCCGGATGTTTTGTCCGAACTCAGACCGGTAACAGTGACGTCAACATTGTTTACGACATTGATAGCTGTCATTCCGTCATATGAGAAAATTGCGAAAGGAGCAAGATCCTGATTGCCTTTGAGCTCAGTCCCGTTGATTGTAAGATTCTTAACCGTCCCGTTGAACTCGGCAAACATCGGAACCGATACGGTGACAGTGTGGCCGTTGCCGTCGAATACTCCTTTGAACGGGGTAACATATGTAGTATCAATTTTAATGTCTGCGTTCAGGTAATACTTCCCGTCAGCCGCCATTGAGGCGAAGTCTGCCGCTGAGTTAATTGCAGTGCCTTGTACAGCCGAGGTTCCGACCGAAAACAATGGAACGATCATCATAAGACAAATTAAAACTGCAGCAATTTTACGCATGAATAATGCCTCCTATAAAATAAAAATATAATTTCCTGCCATAATAAGGACTATCAGGTTATCGGCATGAAATTTACTATTTTAATATTATCATATGCAACTATCTTTGTCAATATATTTTAATTTAATAAACAATTATATTAAATTTTTGTATATTGCGTATAAATATTAAAAACTGTTTTTGTATATTGTGATATTATCCTGATTTATAGAAATAAAAAAGACGCCACAGTACTGTGGCGTCTTTCCGATTTTTTAGTTGGCTTTGGAAACCTCTGCAAGATAGCCTGCGATGGCGTTCTTGTAAGCTGTTGTGGTATGGTCGGAGGGCATTTCGCCAAGTCCGGTCCAGATAGCGACATTGTCAAGATATCCGTCGATTGTTGTACCGAGCTTAAGAGCTACGGCATAGCTTTCTATCATATTCCAGTAAAGAGCTCCGGTTCCTGCCGCGTCGGGTTTGGAAACGCAGATAAACTGAGCGTTTGCCTGGCTGTTGTCACGGATGTAGACTGTCGGGCCTTCATTATAATTTGCCTGATACCTTATTGTAAGCCACTTGTCCTTGAGCGCGTATACACTGGCATCATATGCCTGCCCTGTAAGCTTCATAAGAACGGTGGATCCTGCGTCGGCATCGTTTGTATCGGCGGCGTAAAAATCACCTGCGACATCATATGTATACCAGCTGCCGATGAAACGGATCTGGTTGTTTGCGGATCCCGCTATGCGGAGATGGAATGAGTTATAGCTGTTGCAGCCGTCATAGTTTAGAAGTATTACACAGTATCTGTTCTTGTCCCCTGCGTCAGTGTACTTGACGTCATATTGCAGAGTGTAGTTGCCACGGCAGCATGCTATCATGTATTCATCGGTCAAAATCTTGGTATATGAGTCCTTGCCGGCTATATTCCCGCCGTCATAGTTGAGAAACCTGAGAGTACCGTTCTCAATGAAATATTTGCCTGTGTTGTCGGTGAGAGCGCCGTCCGCTGTATTTCGGATCTGCCAGCCGAGAGCTGCCATTGTGGCTTCATTGGTAGTTGTATTTGAGTAACTGTCAAAGTCTTCGAAGTACACCATCACGCCTTCCGGAACCACAGGAATTTCAATCTTCGGAGCCGCTGTTGTTTCAGGAGCCGCGGTGGTCACCTTTGCCGTTGTCGCCGCCTTCGTGGTTTCAACCGCTTTTGTCGTAACAGCGGAAGACGCCGTCGTTACTGCACCCGTAGGAACCGACGTCGTTGTTTTATCCGCTGCTGTTGTTTCACCCGGAACGTTCCCGCCGACACAGGCCGGAAGACAAACAAGCACCATAACAAGCGAAAGAATAAAAATTACCAATCTTTTCATTGAAATGATCCTTTCTTAGCCGTATGCAATGTTTTGAAAACGCTAACAGCATTTTTCTGAAAATAATTATATCATATGCAACTAATCTTGTCAACAAATTTTAAAACAAATACTTGAGTTTTATATCAATTGATCATTTTTCAGAACATTTTTTGTACACTATGTTTCATTTATAAAAATATCATAATTATCTATATGCTACATATTAAATATTATTTAGTAGCCGAGTATTATATTTACAATGTTATGCCGTTATATAATTACCGTTGCTTTTCGTTTGCCCGGATGTTTTTCACGCTGTTTTATGTTTGATACTATTGTACCGTTTTCCGCGTCACAATGTTTAGTTTTATTCTTACATGGCGGCAGCGGCGCAAGCGGCGCTCATATAAGTTCTGTTCCATGTCACAAAAGCCTATTTACATGTCGTTGGGTTTAATATATAATTTATATATAAATATTTTTTAAGAGGTAACCGAACATGAATATACCGCGTTCTGAGTATCCGAGACCGCAGTTCCGCCGCGGAAACTGGATAAACCTTAATGGAGAATGGGAATACGAAACCGACAGAGCGGCGTCAGGCCGTGAAAGAGGCTTGCCAAAGGCCGGGTCGCTGCCGGAGAAAATAATCGTTCCGTTCTGCCGCGAAAGCGTGCTTTCGGGCATCGGCGACAAGGACTTCTGCGAGTGCGTCTGGTACCGCAGGACAGTGAATCTGCCCGAAGAGTGGCTTTCCGCGGGACGCCGAGTAATACTTCACATCGGCGCGTGCGACTGGAGAACCGAGGTCTGGGTTAACGGAGAATCTGCGGGGACGCATATCGGCGGATATGTTTCATTCTCGTTCGATATCACCGAAAAAATAAAAGGCGCCGAGAACGTCATAACAATCTGCGCCGAGGATAAACTGCGCTCAGGCACGCAGCCCGGAGGCAAGCAGTCGCAGAGATACGCCTCATACGGCTGCTCGTACACGCGCACCACCGGCATTTGGCAAACGGTGTGGCTCGAGGCCGTTCCGTCGGGATATATTAAATGTGCGAAATACTACCCTGATATAATAAATAAAAAGCTTATAATAGAAGCTTTTTGCGAAGGGTGCGACGGACAGGCTCTGGTCGCCGAAGCGTCGTATGAAGGCAGGCCGGCAGGCGCAGCGGGTGCGGTTGTTTCCGGCGGCCGCGTCATGATAGAGCTTAAGCTGTTCGATATCTATCTCTGGGAAATCGGAAACGGCCGGCTTTACGATCTTAAGCTGACTGTCGGCGCCGACAGCGTCGACAGCTATTTCGGAATGCGCAGCATAACGGCCGACAAAGGCGTGCTTGTACTGAACGGCAAGAAGGTTTTTCAGCGCCTTGTCCTTGATCAGGGCTTTTATCCCGACGGAATTTATACCGCGCGCGAGGAGAGCGAGCTGATTGCGGATATTCAACGCTCGCTCGACTGCGGGTTCAACGGTGCAAGACTTCACCAGAAGGTATTCGAGCCGAGATTCCTGTATCACTGCGACAGGATGGGCTATATAGTCTGGGGAGAACACGCCAACTGGGGGCTTGACATTTCAAAGCCCGAAGCATGGCAGGGATTTCTGCCCGAGTGGCTTGAGGTGGTCGAACGTGATTTCAATCATCCGGCGATAATCGGATGGTGCCCTCTCAATGAAACACAGCCGGATCAGAACACCGAATTTGTAAAAATGCTCGGCATGATGACAAAGGCGCTCGATCCGGCAAGGCTGTATATCGACTCGTCCGGATGGACGCATGTGCCCGGCGTTGCCGATATAACGGATTGCCATGACTACGACCAGAACCCCGAAACCTTCAGGGCGCGCTATATGGCCGTCGCTGCCGGCGAGCCTGTCAAAACAAAGCGGAATCCGTACCCGATTTTCCCGACCTTCGTAAGCGAGTACGGCGGAATACGCTGGGCTCCCGAAAACGCCGGCTGGGGATACGGCGAGGCGCCGAAGACAGGCGATGAGTTCATCGAACGCTTCAGAGGCCTTACCGAGGCGATTATGCAGAACCCTGTGATGGGAGGGCTTTGCTACACCCAGCTGACCGACGTCGAGCAGGAGGTAAACGGCCTTTACACATATGACCGCAAGCCAAAATTCGATCCGGCCGTGTTCAGGGAGGTTTTGTCGAAGAAAGCCGCAGCCGAAGACTGATAATAATTTAATAGAGGAGAAAAAGTTGAAATGAAAACAATGAACGCTGCAGTGCTGCACGCGGTCGGTGATTTAAGATACGGGACTGTGCCGATGCCCGAAAGGAAGCCGGGCGAGGTGCTTCTGAAAATTATGGCCTGCGGTGTCTGCGGGTCGGACATTCCGCGCGTGTTCGAGAAAGGCACATACCGCTTCCCCACAATACCCGGCCACGAGTTTGCGGGACTTGTTATTGAAGCGGACGAATGCGACCGCGAGCTTGTGGGAAAGAAAGCGGCGGTATTTCCGCTTCTGCCATGCAGGAAATGCGCCGCCTGTGAAATAGGCGAGTATGCGAGCTGCTCCGACTATGATTATTACGGCTCCCGCCGCGACGGCGGATTCGCCGAGTATATCTCGGTTGACAAGCGGAATCTTGTGATGGTGCCTGACACCCTTTCGTATGCCTGCGCTTCCCTCTGCGAGCCGGGGGCAGTCGCCCGCGCCGCAGTGCGCCGGATGGATGTTCAGCTCGGAGATACGGCGGTAGTTTACGGCGCTGGGCCTATCGGTCTTATCGCCGCGCAGTGGATACGCGAGGCGGGAGCCGGATGCGTTCGCGTCGTCGACATAAGCCCGGAGAAGATTGAGTTTGCTGAAAAATTCGGCTTTCTGCCTTATGATGAAAAGCACGACGGGAAGGCAGACTGCGTGCTGGAGGGAACCGGAGCGTCGCCCGCGCTGAACAACGCTATTCTTTCGCTCAAATCCCACGGGCGTCTTGTGCTGATGGGCAACCCGGCAAAGGATATGACGATAGCTCAGTCTACCTACTCGCAGATACTCCGCAAGGAAATCAGCCTGCGCGGCACATGGAATTCTTCATACAACCAGTCAGTCAACGACTGGGCTGAAACAATCAAGGCCATGTCGTCGGGCAAAATCAAATTCGAGGAGCTGATAACCCACCGCTACCCGCTTGCGAAAACCGCCGAGGCGCTCGAGATGATGCGCTCCCGTCAGGTGTTTTACACGAAGGTTACAATAATAAATGAATAAAGGAGCTGATATGACAATCAAAACAAACGGGCTAAGACAGGTCGAACATAACGTCGATTTTTGCGTTGTCGGAGGCGGTCTTGCCGGAATGTTCGCAGCGATATCGGCGGCAAGAGAGGGCGCGAAGGTTGTTCTGATGCAGGACCGCCCGGTGCTCGGCGGAAACGCGTCGAGCGAAATACGCATGTGGGTGCGCGGCGCGGCGGGCTCCAAGGATATTAAAATCAACAATTACAACCGCGAAACCGGACTTATCGCCGAACTCGAAGAGGAGAACATCTACATCAACCCCACTTTGAACTACTCAATCTGGGACAGCGTGCTCTGGAATATGGTGAAGTCGGAGAAAAACATCACTCTGCTTCTCAACTGCTCCTGCGCCGACGCCGATATGGACGGGAGCAGGATAAAATGCGTCAAGGGCTGGCAGCTGACCACATATACATGGCACACTGTTTATGCGAAGTATTTTGCCGACTGCTCGGGCGACTCGATTCTGGCTCCCGTCACCGGAGCCCTGTACCGGATCGGCAGAGAGGGAAACAGCGAGTACAACGAAACCATCGGGCCCGCCGTCGGCGACAGGAGGACTATGGGAATGTCCTGCCTTATAGAAGCCCGTGAGACCGACCATCCGGTGGAATTCAAGGCTCCCGAATGGGCGCATGTATACATTAATGATTCGGATTTTGATTTCGTCAATGATACGAATGCTTCCGATTTTCCGCACTGCTCGGCTGAGGCGAGGGAAAAAGCCCGCCGGATAAGCCGTACGCACACGCTCGGAACAAACGGAACAAACTTCTGGTGGATAGAGCTGGGCGGAGAAAACGACAGCATTCACGACACCGAGGAGCTGCGCGACGAGCTGCTGAAAATCGCCTTCGGCATTTGGGACCACATCAAAAACCGCGGAGACCACGGCGCCGAGAACTGGGAGCTTGAGTGGGTGGGGTTCCTTCCCGGCAAGCGCGAGAGCCGCAGGTACATAGGCCCTTACATACTTACCCAGAACGATATCGAATCCGGGGGACATTTTGACGATATTGTAGCGTACGGCGGCTGGCCGATGGATGACCACAACCCCGGTGGATTCTACGCAAAGCATTCAGAGCCCGCCTCGCTTCTGCACCCCACGCCGTCGCCCTACGGTATACCCTACCGCGTTCTTTACTCGAAAAATATCGAAAACCTTTTCTTTGCCGGACGCAATATCAGCGCGACGCACGCCGCCATGTCGTCCACCAGAGTAATGGGCACCTGCGCAGTGCTCGGTCAGGCTATGGGAACCGCCGCCGGAATGTGCGCTGCAAGAGGCATCACTCCGAACTGCATTTATGAATCTTATATAGGCGAGCTTCAGGCAAAGCTTCAGGAAGCAGGCTGCTGGCTGCCCTGGAAGGTCAGAAAAATACCCGAACTTTCTCTTTCGGCGAAGCTGAATTTATCCGATGCGGAACGTGCCGTATTGTTCAACGGAATTGAAAGGCCGACCGGCGATGGCAAAAACAACTATATAACCCTTCCGCTCGGCGGCGAAATCAGGTTCAGCTTTGACAAGCCCGAGAAAGTGGAGGAGCTACGGATTGCTGCCGATCCGGATTTTTCGAGAGAATCGGTTTCGGTCAATAAAAAAATGCGCGTTTTCGCGCAAAAGGCTTCGACCGGACTTGATTTCAAACCGATGAAGGTCGCCGCTACACTGGTAAAGGCTTTTGAGGTTTATGCCGACGGAAAACTTTTATACTCAACCGACAGGTGTCATCATTCTCTTGTTAAAATACCGGTCGGACGCTATGTTGAAGAACTTTGCGTCAGATTCCTTGAGACCTGGGGTGCTGATGAAGTTCATATTTTCTCATGTGACATTAAATAAATTAACGAAAGGCAGGAAATAAAAATGCGTTTGTCGGCCATGTCAAACCTTTTCTATGAGAACAGGGAGGACCAGAAGAATTACCTTAATTCGGTAAGAAAAACACACGAAGCCGGTTTTAAGGTAATGGACTTCAATATGTGTCCTTTCCAGCGCCACGAAACCGAGTTGCTCGGGGACGACTGGGAAGAGCGCGTCTATGAAATTGCGAACGAAGCCGCAAAGCTCGGAATTGAGTTTTCGCAGTCGCATCCGCCTTATCCGAAGCCCGCGGCAAGGCGCAAATCCCCCCTTGACGAGGGCTGCGAGCTGAATGAGTTTATTATCCGGGCGACAGAGCGCTCCATCCGCATCAGCGCGATGCTCGGCGTAAAATGGGCCGTAATGCATCCGGTTCAGGATTTTGAGAACGGAGAGCTTGACCTTGAAAATGATCTTGCCTACAACCATAGAATTTACGACAGGTATTTTGAGCTCGCCTCCTCTCTCGGCGTCGGAATCGCGTTTGAGAATATGGCCGACATTGACGGCAAACGCCGTTTCGGCTCCACTCCGGACGAGCTGAACGCCCTTGTGGATTCATACAATTCCAGGTATGTAGGCGCGTGCTGGGACTTCGGGCACGGCAACCGTATGTTCGCCGACCAGTCAAAAGCGCTTGCAAGACTCGGAAGCCGTCTTAAAGCAACGCATCTTGACGACAACGTCGGGAAGGACGATCTGCACACGCTGCCGTTTTTCGGTAACATCAACTGGCCTGATACGGTCAAAACCCTCCGCTCGATAAATTATGACGGGGATCTTACATATGAAATCAATGTTTTCAAGAGAATGCCTGCCGAGCTGCTTATGCCTTCGGTGAAGTACGCGCGCGAAATAGGTGAATACCTGCTGAAGCTGTGATTTCAATAAAAACAAAACCGGAACATAAGAATGTTCCGGTTTTTGAGTTCGCAGCGGTTTTATTTGGCGGAGGCAATTTCCTCGGCTTTGTCGGCTTCATCCTCGAAGCAAACATCGCAATCGTCACATCCGTCGTCAAGAAAATCTTCGCACTCATCGTCGCAAAGACTGAAATATTTGTTGAACAACTTATAAATGACAAGCGCGATGGCGCTTGCGGCCGCGATTACCGCTATTGTAATGGCGAAAATCTTAAAATAGTTCGTTTTCTTAGGTTCTTTTCTCCAATGGCTCATCATAGCGTAACCTCCCTGTGGCTTGTGTTTCGCCCGGATTCCGGCCGGACGCCCGATAAAAATAAATATATTATATCATCAGTTCCAGTATATCATAAATATGGAGAAATGAAATGAATTATTTGTAAATTTATTCTTATCTGTTTGTGAAAGAAATATTCAGGCGAATGTATTTTTGCATCTCCCACTTTTTTTCGGAGCAATTATCTGCTATAATTATAATTCGGAGCAAATATCTGCTATAATTATAATAATGAATCGGCGGCGGAAAGGAACATCCGGCATGACATACGATGAAATCAAAAAACTCCTTTTCAAAGCGGGAATTGAAGATTCGGGATATGAGGCGGCGCTGCTCGTTGAAAAGTTCTGCGGGATAAGGCAGTCGGACATACCGCTCTTGCGCGGGCGCAGTTTTTCAAATCCCGGCCTTGAGGCAGCGGTAAAGCGCCGGACGGAGCGCTGCCCGCTGCAGTATATCCTCGGAGAATGGGGGTTCTGCGGTGAAACATATGAAGTTTCCCCGGCGTGCCTCATACCGCGACCGGATACCGAGCTGCTTGTGGAAACCGCAGCGGAGCTGATACCCGCAAACGGAAATTTCATCGATGCCGGAACAGGCAGCGGATGCGTTTCCATATCCCTCCTTGCGCTAAGGCCGGACCTCACCGGAACCGCTTTTGACATTTCGCCCGAAGCGCTCGCCATAGCAGGCAGAAATTCCGCGCGGAACAAGACGGCAGACAGACTGACGCTAAAAAATGGAGATATGCTCGACCAGAATTTCTGGAATACCGCCGGAAAGTTTGACGCTGTTGTGTCAAATCCGCCTTATATACCCGGCGATGAAATAGCCGGTCTTGAGCCTGAACTGTGTCATGAGCCGCTTCTTGCGCTTTTCGGCGGGCCGGACGGTCTTGACTTTTACCGGAGCATTATAAAATACGCCGGCGCGGCGCTGAAAGATGGGGGAATCATGCTCCTTGAGGTCGGATTCGGCGAGGCGGACGGCGTCTCGGCGATTGCCAAGGCGGGCGGATATTGTGCTGAAACCCTGAATGACATCGAAGGGCGGGGACGGGTTGTGGTTCTTCGGAAAAATCGCTGATATTCTGGCAGATTGACCGTCGGCAAATGCTTGCGGGTAGCAATAATATCGAATCAGGAAAAGTATAATTTCAGGCGGACAGCCTGAAAATTCAGAATGAAAGGCAGTGTTTGAAATTGAATATCGTTGTTCTTGCCGGGGGACTCTCCCCGGAAAGGGATGTGTCGCTTGTTTCGGGCGGCCTTATTGCCCGCGCGCTGGCAGAGCGCGGACATAAGGTTTTGATGCTCGACGTTTACGAAGGTATAAAACTTGAAGGAAAGCCGGTAGCCGGACTTTTCACCGGCAAGCCGGATTGTGATTACAAGGTATCTCAGACGGTTCCCGACCTTGAGGAGATCAAGCGCCGCAACAAAGGACGCTGCGAGCTTATCGGAGAGGGCGTCATGGAAGTCTGCCGTGCGGCGGACGTAGTTTTCATAGCTCTGCACGGCGGCATGGGAGAAAACGGTCAGCTTCAGGCAACCTTCGACAATTTTAACATTAAGTACACTGGTTCAGGTTACATAGGCAGCCTGCTTGCAATGGATAAAGACATCAGCAAGCGTATGCTGAAGCTCGGCGGAATTCCGACGCCCGGATGGATTTTATATGATGTCAAGAACGACAGGCCCGAAAAAATTATCAACGAAGTCGGGCTTCCGTGCGTCGTCAAGCCGGATTCATGCGGTTCGAGCGTCGGCGTGTCGATGGTTGAAGAGCGTTCGGAGCTCGACGCGGCGCTGTCGTTTGCCGCAAGGTATGAAAGATATCTGATCGTCGAGAGAAAGATATCCGGGCGCGAGTTTTCGGTCGGCGTGCTTAACGGCCGGGTTCTGCCGGCTATAGAGATTATACCGAAGAGCGGGTTTTATGATTACAAAAACAAGTACCAGAGCGGACTCACCGAGGAAATCTGCCCGGCTCGCCTGACCGAGGCCGAAGTCGGCAAGCTTGAGAGATACACGCTCGGCGTATTCTCAAATCTGCGGCTTTACGGTTATGCCCGTATTGACTTCATACTCGACCGTGACGGCGAGTTCTGGTGCCTTGAGGCGAACACTCTGCCGGGCATGACACCTATGAGCCTGCTTCCGCAGGAGGCCGCTGCGGCGGGAATAAGCTATGGCGAGCTCTGCGAGATGATCGCTCTTCAGGGGCTTGAAAGAAAGAAAAAATCGGAATAATCAGGGATCAGCGGTGGGACGGTGTTGTCGCGTTGCAATGTTGCCGTCCCGCCTCCCGCCGCTTTTATAACAAAAACAGCCTTCAAACGGTTTCATACCGCGCAAAGGCTGTTTTTTATTAAAATCTGACAAATGGAAAAGATTGTATTATGCTTTTCTGCTCTTACGCTGTATCAGCTTGACAAGCTCGACAATCGGTATCACAAGTATCGCAAGCGCCATCGCTGTTATATATTCGATGAAGCTGATTTCGGTGAATCCGAAAGCGTCGCGCAGGAATGGAATGTAGATCGCCGCCGCTGTCAGGATCAGCGAGAGCAGCATCGAGCCGAAGAGGAAAATGTTGTGGCTCTTAAGCTTTAATATCGAGCCGAACTGGGAACGCATATTGTACGAATGGAAAATTTCCGCCATAGACATCGTAAGGAACGCCATCGTCATTCCGTCGTCGCTGTTTGCGATGCTCCATGCGCCGTTCTGTATTCTTTCGCCGATGAAATAAGCGGCAAGAGTAAGGAACGAAACCATAAAACCCTGATAAAAGATGTTAAATCCGACGCCGCCCGAGAATATGCCTTCCTTAACGTCGCGCGGCTTGCGCTTCATGATATCGGCTTCGCCTTTTTCAAGACCGAGAGCCAAAGCGGGGAGAGAGTCGGTTATGAGGTTGATGAACAGAATATGGGCGGGCTTGAGAATCGTGAAGCCGATCAGCGTAGCGCAGAAAATGCTGATGACCTCCGAGAGGTTCGAGGAAAGCAGGAATTGTATTGCCTTGCGTATATTGTCATAAACCCGGCGGCCTTCCTCGACTGCTGAGACAATTGTTGCGAAGTTGTCGTCTGCGAGTATCATGTCTGCGACGTTCTTTGTTACGTCGGTGCCGGTGATGCCCATGCCTATTCCGATGTCGGCGTTCTTTATTGACGGGGCGTCGTTGACGCCGTCGCCCGTCATTGCCGTGACAGCGCCGCGGGCGCGCCATGCGTTGACAATTCTCACCTTATGCTCCGGCTTGACTCTGGCGTAAACGCCGTAAAGATCGACGTCGCGGATAAAATCCTCTTCGCTTATCTCGTCCAGCATCGCGCCGGTGATAGCCTGCGAAGGATCGCTTATGATTCCGAGCTGCATAGCAATTGCAGCTGCGGTATCCTTATGGTCTCCCGTTATCATTATCGGGCGGATGCCGGCGTTCCTGCAGTTCTGAATTGCCGCGGGCACCTCGGCGCGCACAGGGTCTATCATGCCGACAAGACCGAGAAATACAAGATTTTTCTCATCGTCGGGTGTGATTTTCTCAGGCAGAGCATCGTATTCGCGGCAGCCTGCGGCGAGCACGCGCAGCGCCTTATCCGCAAGACGCTTGTTCTCGGAAATCAAAAACTTTTTCTTTTCCTCGGTCAAAGGGAGTATTCTGCCGCCGTCAAGGTATCTGTCGCACCTCGAGATTACGACGTCGGGCGCGCCGGTCGTATGCTGTATATAACCGCCTTCGGGTTTTTTGTGAACTGTCGTCATAAGCTTTCTGACCGAGTCGAAGGGTATCTCGGCGACGCGGGGATATTTTGCGGTCAGTTCAAATTTCGGAAGACCTAATTTGTTCGCGTAGTTTACAACGGCCGCCTGAGTCGGGTCGCCGCCCGCCTGGCCGTTATCCTCAAGCTCTGAATCGGAGCATAGAGCGAGTGACGAGGCAAGCAGTTTTTCGTCGCCGCCGGAATACTCGACCACAGTCATCTTGTTCTGTGTCAGCGTGCCGGTTTTGTCCGAACAGATTATCTGGGTGCATCCGAGCGTTTCGACGGCGGTCAGCTTTCTGACAATGGCGTTGCGTTTCGACATTTTTGTGACGCCTATTGAAAGCACTATCGTGACGACCGCGACAAGGCCCTCGGGTATCGCGGCGACGGCGAGGCTGACCGCAAGCATGAACGAGCTAAGGATTGTGTCGAGCAGTTTCGTATCGGGATCAGGCGAGATAAAATAACGTATAAGGCTGACTCCGAACATCAGCACGCAGATGCCGAGCACCAGCACGGTAAGTATGCGGCTGAGCTGCGAAAGCTTCTTCTGAAGTGGAGTTTCTCCTGTTTCCGCTAAGGTTATCGCCTTTGCGATTTTTCCCATTTCGGTGTTCATGCCAGTAGAGGTTACAACCATTTTGGCGCGTCCGTAGACAGCTGCGCTGCCCATATATACCATATTGACGCGGTCGCCGAGCGCAATATTGCCTTTTGAAGAATCAATCACTTCACAGGTCTTTTCGACCGGCACCGACTCACCCGTCAGCGCGGCTTCCTCGACCTTGAGGTTGACGCATTCGATGAGGCGCCCGTCTGCCGGGATTGCGTCGCCCGCCTCGAGCAGCACAACATCGCCGACCACCAGCTCTTCGCTTTTCAAGTGGATTACCCTGCCGTCGCGCAGCACTTTTGAGGTTGCGGCGGCCATTTCCTTCAAGGCGTCGATGGCTTTTTCAGCCTTGCTCTCCTGAATTACGCCGAGGACGGTGTTGAGAACGACGACAAAAAGGATAATGAAAACATCCGACATCGGCTCGTCCTGCAATGCGGCGGTAATACCCGAGATAAGTGCGGCCGCTATCAGCACGATTACCATCGGGTCTGATATCTGAGCCAGGATGCGTCCGAACATTGTTGTTTTCTTGCCTTCTTCAAGGCGGTTTCTGCCGTTTCTGGCAAGACGCGCTTCCGCTTCGGCGGAAGCAAGACCGGTTTCAGAACTCCCGGTTTCCTTCAAAACGTCTTCAGTTGATTGAAAATGGTGATTCAATACTATCTCTCCTTTTTGATTTTCCGAATATCCGCATAAAAATAACGAGACACATGCACGGCAAACCGCGCACAAGTCTCGTTCATCTGCCGCCCGGGTGATGGCGGTTTAATCCGGGCCAGACAGAACCGGACAGGCGCTGCCATGATGTTGACCCGGAGCGCGTTCAGTACTGATCAGACAGTAAAATTTAATTTTATTTCCTGATCAATGACGCGAACTACTCCCCTATGCTGAAGATATTTTATCATATCTTTTCTTTGTTGTCAATGCAGGGATTGAATTTTCGTCTGCCGTATTTATAACCGGAACTGCATAAAAAGCCTGTCGGCTCCGTTCGCCGATATGACCCCGAGCGACATTATTATTGTCCCGATGAAGCAGGCGGCGGCGAATGCCGAAACCAGCGCCCTTGCCCAGCCGCTCCGGGCCTCTTTTGCTGCTCTCAGAAAAAGCACTGTCCCAAAAGTCGCGGCAAGAGGCAAGAAATCATACAGATAGCGCAAATTGACGCCCGCCTTGCAGAAATCGACGAAAATCACAAAACATATCACAGCCGCTCCAGCAATAAAAGTCGAGTACTTTGACCACTCCTTCGCCTTGAAGCGGCTAAAAAACGGTCCGATGACAAGGCCGAGCGTAGCGGGAAAGAAAAGCAGTCCGGTGCTGTAGTCGAGATACATATAGCGGCCGTAATCAAGATTAAGGTACGACGGTTTGACAAACGGGAAAGCCGGCATGAATTTCGGCATCTGGAACACATAATGGAAAAACGCATAAGGAGCGAGCCGCAGCTCCAGTGTGTTTTTTGAAATATCGCAGACTGTGAGCTGGTAGTTCGCGCCGAAGTCAAACGGCGAGCCGAAACGCAGGAAATTGAAGGTCATGACAACCGCCGCGCCGGCGCAGGCGACAAGAGCCGCGGGCACGAACAGGACGGCCTTTTGCCCTGCCCCGCGTGTTTTTATGAATATGCGCTCAATAACGGCCGGAGCCGCTGCTGCGCACATAAGAGAAGCTGTCGGGCGTGACATGACCGACATTACAAACGACAGGGATGCAAGCGCGAAAAGAGCAGACGCCCGCTCTTTTTTTTCGGTGCGGCAGGCCCTGAATGCAAAGAAGAAAGCCGCGTAATTGAACCCCATCGCCGAAAGGACGGGTATATAATAAATATCCGCATAGCTTTGCGCGGTATAAATACCGCTGCCGAAGGCCAGCGAAACAAGAGAAAGCAGCACCAGCCACAGCTTTGGCTTTGCGTCGGCTAAGATAAGAAATTCAATCAGCGAAAGCGACAGGGTCAGCACGGTGAACACCGCAAGAATGAAGCATACGGTATCTGACGGCGGCAGGCTGCCGGTGATGGCGTAGTATGGATAGTAAACGCAGAAAATCGGCGCCAGCCCGAAATACGAGTAGTATTTCCCGTTATAGAAGGCCCTGTCCCAAAAATACTGCACCTTATAATAATCCCGCGCGTCCCTGTCATACGGATTTTCCATTGCGGCAAGTTCGCCGGACACCGGTATATCCAGTTCAATCTGCCCCTTTTGCAGCGCATCGAACTGCTGGACATACGGATCTCCGCCCTCGATTTGCGCTTTCGTCATCGGGTAAACTGTACTTTCGCCGAGATTTTTTACCGCGGAAAAGCATATTACAGCACAGAAAAGAGCTGTCAGGCCGAAAAGCAGCATCTGGCGCCGGTCGCATATGTCGAATTTTCTGACGCCGGCACCCGACGCAAGATTCAGTACTATGAAAATAAGCAGGCCAAGCCCCGCAAAAGCGACAAACGAAAATTCCGGAGCGCCGATCCCGAGATGCACACGCAGCTTTTCTGCGGCGTATGACACGCACGCCGATAAAACCGCAAGAAGAGAAATTAAAATATATGGTTTAATAATGATCTTTCCGGCTTTTTTAAGCAGTGAAATTTTTTTGTCATTTTTCATTTTATATCACACATTCGGCATCCGCCTTGATAAATAGCCCTGCTTTCGGCGGCCGGGACGGTTCTGACAATGCGTTAAAAGAAGCCCTGAAAGCATCTGATTTGAATTTTTCTTCATTGAAATGAACGCGGCGAGCTTTAAGTATTCCGTCATATATTGCGCGGCAATTCAAGAAAAAAACATTTCTCATTCCATAAGTCCTTAAAAATATATTTATATGGATTATACTCCATTTTTTCATATGTGTCAAGCGCGCCCGGACTGCGCAAAATTTATATGAAGCAATACGCTTAAATTATATAGATAGATAAACCAAGAGGAAAAATAAATGAAAAAAATATTATCGTTTATTATTATTGCACTTTTCTCAGTATTTTTTCTGACAGCCGCCCTTCCGGCGGCCGCCTACAGCATCCCGTGTGAGATTGTCATCACCGAGTGCTTCAGCAACCCCAACACAGTGCCGTACGAGGGCGGCGCTAACACCAAGGATTTTGTGGAGTATATGGAGATAATGAATATTTCGGCGCATGACGTCGACCTCTATGACTATACTTTCTATTATCTCACCGATACCACCGCCGATGCGGTTCAGGCTAAAGCCGATACCGGAGCCGCGGGAAAATCAGAAACCTTCTCGGATATACAGGGCCAGTATGTGCTAAAACCCGGCCAGACGGCTCTGGTCTGGTTTATAACCTCCGAGGTGTGGCAGTATCAATCCACTCACCTTATGATGGCGCTCGGCACCGACAATAAGCCCGAGTACTACACCGACAAGTACTGGCAGACATTGCATGACTTTGCCGTCAATACCTGCCAGATGACCGGAATTCCCGATACCTTGAACGGAATAATTGTCGTTTATGACCTCTCGAATGAGTACGGCACCGGCGACACGCATTTCAACATGGCAAACCCGTCCGCGACAAAAGCCTGCGGCTATTATATCTGCGCCCGCGACGCTGCGGTTGAGAGCTATTTCACCGGGGTAATCGTTCCCGCCACAGCAGATTCCGCCGATGTGGGCTTCAGCTACGATTTATCGGACGGCAAGGTCCTGTCTCTTGTTGACAGCACGATATATGATGTTACTCCCGGCGCGCTTCATCCGTCGCAGAAAAACCTCGCCGCCGTTCTCGGAGTGACTTTCGAAACGGCAGCTCAGGAAACCACGACCGGAACACCCTCGACGACGGCAAATCCCGGGACGACATCGCCTTCGGTTACAACCAACGCCGCGACCACGACAAAAGCGGCAACAACAGCGCCGGCAACAACCGCTCCGATGACAACCTCTCCTTCCGGCAGAAAAGGATGCGGCTCGGCTTTGAACATTATGCCTTTGCTGTTTGTACTGGCTGCATCTTTGGTCATTACCAAAAAGAAAAATTAAATCTGCAAAAATCTTTTTCCTTCCGCTGAACCGCTAAAGCCGCTTCGTCTTTGGCATATACAGCAACTGCCCTCCCGCTTTTGCAGGAGGGCAGAATATTTGAAGATATTATTACTCTTTACAGTCGTCGGCGCAACCGCATCTTCCGGGAGCCGCGCAGCTTATATGGCTGCAGCCGGTTACGGCTTTTATGCCTATGGTGAACGGAATCTTTATTTTAATGCGCTGCGTTATTACAAGACGGCAGGTGTTGCCGCAGGGTTCACATTCGCAGGACACGTTAGGCTCGCCGCAGCAGTCGGTTTCAACCTCGCCCACGCATGTGTTTGGCAGTATCTCAAGCGGCAGACTTACCTCTGCAATTTCGAAGCCGGTTTTGGAGCATTTGTCCGGAGGAAAACAGGGCTTATCAACGCTATCCGGTTTGAAATTCTTATTATCCATATCAAAACAAGCGTTTATGTCGCTTCTTCCGACGATCCGGAACAGTGAGCCGAGCCGCCGGAATGCCGGACGCAGCCACCTTGCCGCCGCCCGCCAAAACGCTTTCTTGCAGCCGCCGGATTTATCATATGATATATCCGCTTCGCCTTCGCCGTTTTCCCGGCGGTTTTTACCGTTTCGTCCTCGTCTCATTTCGACATAACGCACCCCCTTTCGTATTTCTGCTTATATTATATGCTTAAAAAGTCGTATTTGGCAGAAAAACAAGAGGGGAATTTTTTTAATTTGCTGCACTGTCATGTTTTTTCCGACAGATGCCGGATGCGGTCGGATTTTACGCAAATCGGTCAATAAAAAGCTCCGCCTGCAAATCGTGCCATGGCGAAGCTTTTATTATTTCCCTGCCGGAAAACCCGTTCCGCACAGCCGGAAAACGCGGGGGCGCCGCAGAAACGTCCGGCAAGGCTGTCAGGAGTTCCTTATTTCATGTCGGCGAGAAATTTTGACAGCGCGCTCTCATGCACCTTCTGAAGCTGTTTTAGCAGCGAGGAGACATTTGTATTGCCGTTTTCAAAATATCCGGAAAGTCCGGTTATGAGAGTGGTTCCCGAATATTTAAGCAAATATCCGATATTGTCGTGTATTATCTGCAGGCATTCGTATGAGCCCGAGTCGCGCGCGGTCTTGCCCTGAAGCGTTATGGTAAAGTAGGACGGCATGAGAGCCGAGCTTGAGTAGTAAGCGCTTGAATAGTACGACATAGCCTCAAGAATGACTCCCGTGCGCTCCGGGTCCGGATTTGTAATCGGGATTATGATGCTGTGACCGTTCGGAGAAAGGCACAGATATTTATCCTGTGATTCGTCGTATTTGGGAAGCGGCAGGATTCCGTAGTTCACAACTCCGGCGCGGAAAACAGACGCGCCCTGCTTGAGCACGCCCATGTAAAACAGGGCGAGCCCATTTGAGAATGAGGCCACAGCATCGGCGTCAGACTGGTAGTTTACGCCGTCATTCTTGAACTTTTTCATGATATCGAGGAAGACGCTGATGAAATTATCCTGCTGTTCATAACAGTAAAGATACGGCATCCCTTCGCTGTCAATCTGCAGCGGCGATATACCGGCCGAAACCATCATCGCCTCGCAGAGCGAAATGGCCCGAACTGAGAAGCCGTATGTATCCTTTGAATTTCTGATGCCGTCTCCGTCGTCTCTGTACGCCTGAGAAGCCATCATGTTCATGGTGTCGATGGTCCATCTGCCTTCTCTTACAACCTGATAAAGGTCTCCGAGCTGCAGCTGTTCGGCATAATCCTGATTGAAGTAGACCGCGCGGGTGTTGTCCATTCCGTAAATCACGGCGTCGCTGAAGGTATAATACAGCTTTCCTTTTATCGAACAGTCGCGCACGGCGTTCTGGTCCCACCACGGCATGTCAAGATGGATAGAGTTAACCGAATTGAGATCTGTAGCATAGGCGATGACCGACGGGATATTGTCAAGGTCTATCATTATAATGTCGTAAATCTGTTCTCCGGAATTAAGCAGCGTTTTAATCTGATTTGTGTTAAGCTGAAATTCGGCAATCTTTATGCCGAATTTTTCAGAAAGCAGCGAATTGCGCGCATAGATGGCGTCGTTTATGGCATCTGCGTTCATTGTATCCGCGGTCATTTTGCTGTTGACATACTTTGTGGTATTAAGAGCGTCGTTGGCGATGTTCAGCGTGTAATTGTCGTATCTGACATCCGGTACGTCAAGAACATAAGGGTTTTCGGTTTCGGCAATAGTTGTGTCTGTTTGTGATATAAGGCTGGAATCTGCGGTTGTCGTTACGGGGGCGTCGGTTTCTCCGGCCGTGCAGGAAGCAAGCGGTATAATTAAAACAAGAGCCAGAGCAAAAGCGATTTTATTCCGGATTTTCATTTTGTATCCTCCGTCGATTATTTGATTTTGCAGGTATCAAGGCGAAGAACAAGACGGCTACAGACCGCCGATTATGTATAACACCTGTTTTATTATAACATCGCCGTTGTCAAATGTCAATGACATATGTTGCTTTTAGTATTTTTTGATATTTTTCGTCTTCCTAATATTGACAGCATGCAATTGTTTTGATATAATACATACATATGTTAAATGTAAATTAGTGATTTATTTGAGAGGTATTGTACATAATGGAAATAGAAAAACAACGTCAGCTGATGGCCGAAGTCGCTTTGTATTATTATGAAAAAAAATACACTCAGCAGAAGGTGGCGGATATTCTCGGTCTGTCGAGGCAGACCGTTTCAAAGCTGCTGATTGAAGCCGAAAACGAAGGCATAGTTGAAATAAAAATCCACAATCCCGAAACAGAGCGCCGGGCTCTTGCCTGTGAAATCTGCCAGAAGTTCGGGATAAAAGGAGCTTCTGTCTGCGGCATCAGCAGACCGGATGAGGAGATGACGCGTCTTCTTATTGTGCGGCACGCTGCGGAATATCTCCTTCCGATCATCGAAAAAGGAGGACTAAATATCGCTTTTTCCTGGGGAAGAACTCTTCTGGCATTTGTAAACGAACTCCCCTCGATCCGAACCTCCGGGAATGTGATTTTCCCGCTGCTCGGAGCGACAGACTGGGAAGCGGCATATTTCACTCCGAACGAACTGGCGCGCTCGCTTGCCGAAAAAACCGGATCGGCGATAAAATACGCATGGTTCCCGTATTATCCCGAGAACAAGCGCGAATGCGAATTTTTCAAAACGACCACATACTATAATAATATGCAGAATCTTTGGAAGAACATCGATCTGGCAATTGTCGGCATCGGAAACAGCAAGACGGCGGAGAATCTTCTGAGCTCGGCATACCCGCATGAGCTTATCGGCGCCGCAAACTCGGGCGTGGTGGGCGACATAGCGACGCACTTCTATAAAATAAACGGAGAGGTTATCCCCGCAGACGGCGAGACGCTCTGCGCGTCGGCGGAAAACCTAAGGTCTGCAAAGCAGGTGGTTGCTATAGCGGGCGGACCCGACAAGGTAAAAGCAATAGCCGGCGCCCTGCGCACAGGCATAGTCACTCATCTTATCACCGACGAGATAACGGCGCGCGGAGTGCTGAAGCTTGCAAAATGATGGCATATTTTTATATAAAGTAACGGGCAAATTAAAAAAGTCTTGAAAACACCATTGTTTTCAAGACTTTTCCGCTTTTATCACTGCCAATGTACGCAAATTTTGATAAAATTCACGAAAGGTTTCGTGAGAGAGTTGCGTTTTGTTTTGTTGTTATTGCATAACTTTTTCAAATCTAAACATTTCGGAAGGCCCTTCTTCCGGCATATCCGTTTCGTGCGGGTCAGGGTTAAACTCCCCGAAAAATTCAACGGCATGGAAACCGCATTTGTTGATGTAGAAATGAATGTTCCGCTTCTCAAAATACGGCGTGCAGGTTTCCCAAACCTTTGTATCGGGGTATAGGCGTTCAACCTCCTGCCAAGCGGCAAACCCGATGCCTTTACTATGGACGTCTGGAGAAACAAACAACAAATCAAGATGATTGTGTTGTGTTTCTTCGTTGATTTGCAGCACAAGACCGCCGACAATTTTGTTGTCCTCACGGATGCGGTAGGCAACCCCCTCGTCAATGCTTTTTTCGATTGTGCTTTTGGAAATGATTTCGCCGCCCTCTTCAAAATGGTCGTCGCGAAGTCCGAATTCTTCCATTGCACCGAACTTAAAAGCGTACTGATTATCGAGAATGAATTGCTCTCTGTCATCTGCAGCAAGTGGAGTAAGAGTGATTTTTGGTGTGTTCATTAAAACCTCCATAAAAACAACTCGGCAACAAAAAGCATACCTACGCTGATTGTTCCGAGCTCACTCGACATCTTATCCGACAGGCGGCCTGCAAAGCAATGCTTTACGATCCCCTACGCTACGGCGTACTGTCCTCCGATGACCGATATTTGATTGTAATAATAGTATAGCACAGTTTTTCACAAAAAGCAATAAATAAGTCAATCTTTTCACGATAGGTGCTATCTTTTCACGAAAGGTCAATCTTTTCACGATAGGTCGCAACGAAAACAGCTCTGCTACATTTTTGAGAAAAGCAGTATATATAAAGCTTTCGGTTCAACTGCCGGGCAGATATTCGAGAGTGGCGGAAGAACCCGAAAACAGTAAAGACGCCCTTATTTCAAGGGTATTTGGCATAAAACAAGTACGCAGTCGGTGACAACATTTTATCACTGACTGCGTACTTGTTTGGTCGGAGTGACAAGATTTGAACTTGCGACCTCTTGGTCCCGAACCAAGCGCTCTACCAATCTGAGCCACACCCCGTTTGACGGCCTCTTTCAAAAACATCCTGCTGTGATATAATAACAGAAGTCTTTACAGAACGCCTAAGCAGTATATCACAGCCCATGCGTTTTGTCAATACCTTTTATTAAAAAACGTCTTACTTGATATCAGGCCCGGTAAAAAGCACGGGAATTCATGCGCCGGACAATATTTTCTTCCGGCGACTTGTAATGGCCGTTTATCTGGTGTATAATAATTCCTGAATTCATACCAAATTTTATTATAGCCCATGTTTCTTTATATGTTTTTCCGGATAATATATAACGGAAAACGGACACAATTTTCTGCGTTTTTTCAATATAAATTTCTGTTCCCCGCTTCCGCGGCAAAGTATCCTAAGGGCAAAAGCTGATACGGCAAAATATCCTGAAATAGATTAACTAATCAAATGAACGGAGCAAAATATGAAACATACCGACATAGCGGCGCTGCTTGGCGCCCCCGAAAATTTTTACGGCAAGGACGTTACAGTCTGCGGCTGGGTTCGCAGTCTGCGTGATTCAAGCAACATACGCTTTCTTGCTGTAAACGACGGAACATCTCTTGCGCATATCCAGATTGTCATAGACAAATCAAAGCTATCACCCGCCGAATACGAATCGGTCAACAGCATAGGCTGCTCGCTTAAAGCGGTCGGAAAGGCTGTAATCCCGGGAGGCGGCAAGGAAAAAATTGAAATAAACGCCGAAAGCATAACCCTGCTCGGCGCTTGTCCGGCCGACGAATACCCGATTCAGCCAAAGCGCCATACGATGGAATTTCTCCGCACCCTTCCCCACCTGCGCGTTCGCACAAATATATTCAACGCTATGCTGCGGGTACGCTCAGAGCTCGGCGCGGCAATACATGAATATTTCCAAAGCCACGGCTATGTTTATGTCAACACTCCGATACTGACCGGCAGCGACTGCGAAGGCGCCGGCGAGGTTTTCCGCGTCACGACACAGCCGTGGGACGCAAAATATGAAAGCGCCGCAGATTATTATGCCGACGATTTCTTCGCGCGCAAAGCGGGACTTACCGTATCTGGGCAGCTCGAGGGCGAGGTTGCCGCGATGGCGATGGGTAAAATCTATACCTTCGGTCCTACCTTCCGCGCCGAGTATTCCTTCACCGCGCGGCATGCCGCCGAGTTCTGGCAGGTCGAGCCAGAGGTGGCTTTCGCCGAACTTCCCGACATAATCGAAATCGCTGAGGAAATGATAAAATTCATAATCAGCCGGGTGATGGAGAAGTGTCCTGCGGAGCTTGATTTTTTTGACAAGTATGTGCAGAAGGGCCTTATTGACAAGCTTCGCGGTGTCGTCGAAAACAAATTTGCCGTAATCGATTATACAGACGCCGTCGAGCTGCTTAAAAAATCCGGCAAGGAATTCAGCTATCCTGTCGAGTGGGGGCTTGACCTGCAGACCGAGCATGAAAGATATATAGCCGAGGTCATCTGCGGCCGCCCGGTCTTTATCACAAACTACCCGAAGGCAATAAAATCGTTTTACATGAAGCAGAATCCCGACGGAAAGACCGTCGCCGCGACCGACCTGCTCGTTCCCGGCGTCGGCGAAATCATCGGCTGCAGCGAGCGCGAAGCCGATTACGAGAAGCTACTTGCCGCAATGAACGACCGCCACATGAATATCGACGAATACAAGTACTACCTCGACCTGCGCCGCTTCGGCTCGGTGCCTCACAGCGGCTTCGGGCTTGGTCTTGAACGTATTCTCATGTATATCACCGGCATTGACAACATTCGGGACGTGACTCTATATCCGAGAACGGCGAAAGACCTGAAATAACCAGATAAAATAATTGCGGGGATTTTCAAAAAAGTCCCCGCAGTTTTTAATTTCCGGCTTCCCTCCGGAAAATGCTTGCCGGCGGCTTCGGAAATATATACGCAGACGCATAAGCCGGCAAAATATATATTACTATATTATGAAAACAATTATCCAACCGCTATTGACATTCAAGTAGCGCCACAGTAAAATTAAATTATATTTTAACTTACTTTCATATAATAAAAATGCACTTCCGTCAACCTTTTAGCGCATATTTATTATGACTGCCGCAATATCCATAGCAAATCGCGGGGAGAGAGGAAAGAGGCTTGAGAAAAAAGCAGATTAAAAGAAGATACGCTCCGATCCACAGCATAGTAATGCCTCTGCTGCGACTGTTTTTGCGTGTCTTCCGCGGCTGCCGCTTCAGGGTCAACCATATTAAAAAGGGTGATAACTGCCTTATTCTTGCTAACCATGTCAACTCCACCGAACCCGTCATGCTTGAAGCTTCCTTCAACCGCCCGGTCTGTTTTCTGGTTCAGAACAGCCTTCTTGAGGAACCTCTTTTCCGCATATTGAGCCGCCTGACTCCTTTCATCGGAATAGACAAGGGGGCGTCCGACGCGCCGGCAGTCATGAAATGCCTGCGCTATGTGCGCGAGGGAGGAATTCTCGCCATTTATCCCGAGGGGAACCTGACATATGACGGCGAGCTCGGCTACATCAATCCGGGAATCATCCGATTGATCCGCATGCTGCGCGTACCGGTAATTTACTACAATACAAAAGGAGCCTACGGCGTCGATCCGCGGTTCGGAGCCGGATTCCGCCGCGGCAGAATGACAGGCGCGATCTCCGGACGCCGCAGTCCCGGGGAGATAGCCGCGATGACCGATCCGGAACTCTTAAGCGATATCAAAAGTATGCTCTCGGTAGACGAATTTTCGGAGCCGTGTTCGTACAAGTCAAATAAAAGCGCAGAGAAGCTTGAGCGCGTCATATACCGCTGCCCCGTATGCGGGAAAAACGGGACGATATGGTCAAAAGGGCGCTATATCCGCTGCTCGTGCGGACTTGTCGCCGAATACTGCGACAACCTGACCTTCCGCAGCGTCAGCGGAGAGAGCGTTCCGCGCCGCGTGCGCGACTGGATTGCGGAGGAGCTAAAATGGGTCAAATCCTATATTCCGAAGGGCGGCGATATTATTTTCCGCGACCAAGCCGTCAGAATTGAAAAAAGAAATTCCGACCTCAGCTTCGGCAAGGCGGAAGCGGGGGAGCTAATTATGACGGGCGATCATATCGCCGCGGGCAGTCAGAGGCTCGGCATCGATGCCATACACAGCATCGTCCTTATAAGGAAGCAGATTCTTATGATTATTACCTGCGACATGGAGGTTTACCGCATAACGGCAAAAAAAGGCTTCTGTGGGCTCAAGTACATCCATATGTTCCACCGTCTTAAAAATCTGCGCGGCGCCGGGACAGCGCTTGGTGGCGCCGATTACTACGGAATGTAGAATAAATATTACAGGAAAGGAATCCGCTGTGTATGAATGTCAATTTTTACGATCCGGCGGTCTGGTCGGCAATTCTTCTGACGGCGACGCTGCTTGTTTCAATGATTGTCGCCTATATTCTGAAGAAAACAATCCCCGCCATACGCAAATCCTTGATACCTCCGTCGGTGCTTGGCGGACTTTTCCTGCTTGCCGCATCTACAATCTGCAAGCTGACGTCCGGCGAATACCTTTTCAATATAAGCCTTTTCTCATCCGGGTTCAAGATCAGCGGGAACTCAGTGCTTGAGCTGATAACCTACCACTGCCTTGCCATAGGTTTTATCTGCATGTCGCTGCGGACCACTGAAAAAAAGCTCGGCACAAAGCGCGCGTCAGAGGTTTTCAACACAGGTATAACCACCGTTTCGACATATCTGCTTCAGGCGGTGCTGGGACTGATCATAACCATCGCGGCATCTGCCGCAGCTTTCGGCCAGGGCGTAATACCTGCGGCGGGAATTCTGCTCGCCTTCGGGTTCGGGCAGGGCACCGGGCAGGCGCTCAACTTTGGAAAGGCATACGAATCCGATTACGGCTTTGAGGGAGGTTCAGCCTTCGGGCTGACTGTCGCCGCCATCGGATTTCTCACGGCAACCGTCGTAGGCGTCGCCTACCTCAATTATCTAAGACGCCGGAACAAGCTGCCGTCAGCTTCGGATTACGGCGGCGATCATGACGACGCCGGTCAAAGCGTTGTGATAGACGACGCCATGACCAGCGAGTCTATGGATTCATTTACAATCCAGATCGGACTTATAACACTAATATATACAGTCACCTACGGCCTGATGAGCGCTCTTTCTCTTGCCGGTATGAAATCCACATTCTTCGGCTTCAATTTTCTTATTGCCGTGCTCGTGACTATTCCCGTGAAGGCAATCATAATGAAGATACAGCGGCGGACTGAGAAAGCCGGGAAAAAGAAAAAAATAATAAGCAACTACCTGATGAACCGTATAGGCGGCTTTGCATTCGATCTTATGATAGTCGCCGGCATCGCGGCTATCCGCATCGACCTTATCGCCGATTACTGGCTCATTCTGCTGATCATGTTCATAGCCGGTGCGTCCTCGACATTCATTTATGTGTATTTCGTCTGCAAAAAGCTGTTTCCCGCTTATTTATACGAACAGTTTCTGGCGATGTTCGGAATGCTGACCGGCACAGCGTCTACAGGCATAATACTTTTACGTGAAATTGATCGAAACCTTGACACGCCTGCGTCTGAAAATCTGGTTTACCAGAATATCCCGGCGATAGCCTTCGGTTTTCCTCTCATGCTTTTTGCGGGTTTCGCTCCGAAAGGCATGACCGAAAGTATAATCACGCTTGGCGCATGCGTTTTGTTTTTCATAGCGATGAACCTAATTCTGTTCAGAAAATCGATATTCGGCAGAAAGAGCAGTAAATAAAATTACAAAAGCCTGCGCCAAAAATGAAGCGCAGGCTTTAATCAAAATTTAACTCTCCTGACCTCTCTCACCCGTCCCGTGTCAGTATCAAGATCGAAAAGAGCTCCGTTAATTGAGATATCACCGCCGGCGAGAGTAAATTTCTGCGGCATTTTAGTCATGAACCGGGCGATTACCGGCTCGGAGGCTGTGCCGAGAATACCGCCGGCGGGGCCCGACATACCTATATCGGTAATATATCCGGTGCCGCCGGGCAGGATCTGCTCGTCCGCGGTCTGAACGTGCGTATGGGTGCCGAAAATGATATTTATGCGTCCGTCGAAATAACGCGCGATTGCCAGCTTTTCCGAGGTAGCCTCGGCGTGAATGTCAAGGAGCGAAAAATCATAGTTCCCCTTTTCGCGCTCAAGTATTCTGTCGATTGTCTCAAACGGCGGAGCGAGCGGATCGAGGAAAACAACGCCCATGATGTTCATGCAGAGCAGCCGCCAGCCTCCGATCTGTTTAATTACGCTGCCGTATCCGGGGCAGACTGAGGGATAGTTTGCCGGCCGTATTATGCTTTTTGAGTTGTCGAGCAGCTCGCAGATGCTTTTCCGGCTGAAAACGTGATTGCCGGTGGTGATAAGGTCAATCCCGCAGTCGAGCAAGGCTTCCGCATCTTCGGCGGAAATGCCGTGGATATCGCTCACATTTTCACCGTTTGCGACTACAAAATCAGCCGAAAGAGAGCTTCTCTCCTTCCAGAGTGTTTTTTGCAGATATAAAATCGTGACAGCTCCGGTTATATCGCCGATTGTTAATATTTTCATCTTTTTTCCGATCTATATATTTTTTATTATTATATCCCATAAACGGCTGCGTGTCAATGAATTGCCCCCATTCAGCAAAAAGCTCCCCGCGACGGGGAGAGCCTTAAAGTGAGCAGATTAAAAATTCGATGGCGCCGTACCCGGTCGGAGATAGTTTCAGCGCCGCATCAGCCTCTGCGCACAGACCGAGTATGCGGGACAGGGCGGACGTTGTTGCGTTCGAAACCGCGGAAAGATATAATTTCGCGCGGTAATCGTTCATTTTTAGTTTTGCGCTGATGCCACTTACGTCAAATCCCTCGTCTTTCAGCATGCGCACCGACAGAAGGTCGCCGAAAACCCAGGAAACCTCGCCCATAATGATAACCGGTTCTATGCGCCTCTGCTTCATGATATCAAGTATTGCCAACGCGCGCGGACGGTTGCAGGACATTAACGCGTTTGCAAATGCGAACGTGTCATAATCGCTTTCCGGAGCTGCCGCTGTAAGTATGTCTTCTTCTGTTATCTCGCGCCTTCCGTGCGAAAGCGCGTAATAGCTGACCTTGTCTACTTCCCCGGCAAGAATAAACATGCTTCCTCCGCAGCACTCGATAAGCTTCGAGCATATTTGCGGAGCAGCCTTTACGCCGTTGTGCTCGAAATGCTTGCCAACCCAGTCGCACAAGCGCGCAGTGGCGCATTTTTCAAAGCGGACCGGAACAAGATATTCGCAAAGTCTTGTAAAAATCGCAGACGGCTTTGCCGGAAGCTTTCCTTCGTCTATGAGCCCGTGGGCGACTGAAACAAGCACTGTGCTGTAATCAAATTTTTCAAGCATGGCAAGAGAATCGCAGAAGGCGTTCAGCTCTTCCGCACGCATGGAACTGAAATCGAATCCCGTAAGTTCAATAAGCTTTTTTTCTCCGAACATCGGAAGCGATGCGATTGTCTCGGTCAGCTTCTCGGGCGTATAGTCCATGACGCCGAGCTTTATATAATTGAAGTCCGAATTTCCTTCCCCGCCGCATACGGCATCGCGCAAAAGCGTTGCGGCATAAGACTTGAGGTAATCCTCCTCGCCGAAAAAAAGATATCCTGATGAAACAGATTTCTTTATACGCCTTCGGAACTCGGCATCATTCAGAATCTCCATTTATCAGGCTCCTTTCAATCGTATTTTATTTTCAGCGAAAATTTCTTCCGGCGTAAGAGCACATATACATATAATAGTTTCCGAAAACGGCTTGAGGGAACTCCCGGTCAGGGAGTTCCCCTCGGATTACGGCGCCGCCTGCTTTAGACCTGATCTTCTTCGTCCTCGGCCGGTGTTTCATTTTTCTTTGCCGCAGCCTTTTTGCCGGCTGAAATTCCCTTATCGTCAAGATATAAAACGACCTTGCGGTTGTTTTCAGACCCTATCGAATTTGTGGAAACGCCCTCGATAAGCTGGACTTCAGAATGGATTATTCTTCTTTCGTAGGGATTCATCGGCTCGAGCATGACGCTCTTCTTGTATTTGAGCACTTTTTCAGCCATCCGGCGCGCAAGCGCGCGGAGAGCCTCCTCGCGTTTTGAGCGGTAGCCCTCGGCGTCAAGAGTAATTTTGACATACTCGCGTTTTTCCCCGTCGACCTTCTTGTTTGCCGCCAGATTTGCAAGATACTGTAGAGAGTCCAGGGTTTCGCCGTGATGCCCGATGAGAATTCCCGAGCCGTCGCCGTCGATATTGATGAGTTTGTCGTCGTTGCTTCCATCAGTCATTGTGACTCTGGCGTCTATTCCCATATCGGAAATCACTTTTTTAATGAACTCAAGCGCTGTTTCGGCGCCGCCGGGCTGATATGAAGCGCTGATTTTTGCCGGAACTGCGCCGATGCCGAACAGACCTTTTCTGGGTTCGTCGATTACAGTGTAACTGATTTTGTCGGCAGCGGGCGCGCCAAGCGCACGTACCGCGGCCTCAACCGCCTCGTCAATGGTTTTTCCGGTTGTGATTACTTCCTTTTTCACAGAAATATCCTCCACGCCGCGTTTCTGCGGCTTAATCGAATTTATTAAATGTCTGAACCGGTCTTACTTTTTTTCATTTTCCTTCTTGTCGCTATTTGATTTTTTATCTGCGTTCGCGTTTTCGACTGTCTTGCCGCCGCTTTCAACAGAAGCATTCTTCTTTTTGAGCTTTCCGAACATTTCCTTCAGAGTGAGCATCGGACGGTCTTCTTCGTTTTTAACGCCGCTTGTAGCTTTCTTTTTTTCGGCTTCCTCATCTATTTTGCGCTGCTCTTCCTCAAGCTTTTGCTTGCGTAAAAGCGCCTTCTCGCGGGTATCTTCGAAATCCTCGTCGTCGATATGGTGTAGCGAGCGCACCGGTTTGCCGGTGACACCCGGTCTTGGCTCTGCCGAGGCGCTCTTTGAGCTGCCGCTTCTGCCCTTTCTGTACTCTTTTTCAGCCGCTTTATAATCTTCCTCGGTAAAGACCGGAAGAGGCATCAGCTTTGAAACAATGAAGCGGGACAGCGTGCCGAAAATGCTCTTGACCATCCAGTAAAAGCCGAGAGCCGCCGGCACTAAGAAGCAGAAATATGCGCTCATGACAGGCATACCGATATCCATTATATTGTTGGAGCATCCGGCGGCCTGGTCGGTCACAACGGGCTGGTATGTCATTTTTCTCGTCAGCTTCATGCTCGCGAAATATACGGCGAAAGTGAGCAGCGGTATGAAGATAAGCCAGTCGAAGGGCTTGAAGCTCAGCGTAGGCACAAGACCAAAATTGAGCCCGAAAAAGCTGAAGTTCGGAAGAGTTGCCCCCTGAACGGCCGCGGCGACATCGCCGCTGTTTTTAAAATACTGAAAATCCTTCAGTTTTTCAAAAAAATCGGGGTGTTCGCTTATAAGCGACGCGATTCTTATTGTTCCGCGCATGGTGCCGGCGGCTGTTTCTCCGAGTCCTCCGGCCGCGGCAGACGTGTTGGCAAATGTGATAAGGGCATCCGAAATTCCGCTTGAAAGCTTCATAACATAAATTATCGGGTTCACAACCACATTATATAGTATCCATATGACAGGAATCTGTATTAGAAGCGGGAGACAGCCCGAGAAGGGGCTAAAATTTTCCTTCTGATACATTTCCTGAATTTCGGTAACTATCTTGTTCTTTGTCGCCTGGTCCTCTCGTCCGGCATACTTCTTGCGTATAGCCATCTCCTTGGGCTTGAGCGAAGCCTGTTTTATTGTATTCTTCTGCTGTTTAATAGTCAGCGGAAGCATGACAATCTCAAGGATAAATCCGAAGATAACGATGCCTGCAATATAGTTTCCGCCTCCGAGCGTGTAGGTGAGCCAGCTTAACATGGTTCCGGCGGCAAGCTGAATTGCCGTAAAAAATCCTGTGGGCTTATCGAGACTGACCTCTGTCTTCATAGCCTCGATGAGAGCGGCAACATCATCAAGCGTAATACTGTCGTAATCTATTGCCAGGGGTGTTTTCTGAGCATCGTTAACCCCTTTAATTGCAGCCTTTGCCCCTTCAAGGTCGGATGCAAGGTAAGCGGCGGTAAGCTTATCGCGGGGGGTTCGTTTATCCTCGGCTTTGCTGTCGCCTTTGGCCTCTGTTATAAGCTTTGAGAGGCTCGCGACTGTTGCGCCGCTTAAAGTGGTGCTTCCGCCCTGTGAAGCATCCGCGGCGGCTGTTGTTGTTTCAGCAGCGGCGTCTGACGCTGCCGCGGCGGCAGTGCAGAAGGCTCCGCAAAGCAGCACACAGGCTGTCAACACGCATATTAACATATTAATATTGCGTTTTGATATAATTGTTTTTGGCATTGGTTTTACTCCCGTCGGTTGTTTTCTTTTCGGTTAGAGTCTTTAATGCAGTTTTCAGAATTATCTTTTGATATATCAGGAGCGCTGCCATTGCAAATATCCGTATCCTCAGTTTTCTTATTCCGTTTTCTACGGCGCTTCGGCACCGGATCATATCCGCCGGCGCAAAACGGGTTGCACCGTAATATTCTCCAGACCGTGAGCCCAAAGCCCGCAAATATGCCCCATTCTGAAAACGCCTCTATGGCGTAGCTTGAACATGTCGGCGTAAACCGGCATGTCGGATACCGTTTGAGGGGTGACAGATATTTTTGGTACAGACGTATCAACCATATAAAAAAGTATTTCATGGCGTGTTGCTATTCTTGATTTTCGCCGGCATACATACCGAGCCTTCCGAAGGCAACCTTCAGCTCGCGGTATATATCTGTGCTTTTCATTCCGACAGCGGCGGCTCTTGCGCTAATAATTATAATGTAGCCTGTTTTAAGAGCGCATTCTCTCTCGAGCGCGCGAAATCCCTCGCGAATTATCCTGCGGACGCGGCTGCGCACCACGGCGCCGCCCAGTTTTTTTGTAACCGAGATGCCGAGGCGGTTTAGGTATTTTTTTTCCGGATTTGCATTCATAAGGCGTTTTGCCGCCTTGTCGCGCAGGACATAAACCGCGGTGTATCTGCCTGAAAATTTAAGGCCGCCGGCATAAGCTTTGCTGAAAAGATGGTTTTCTTTGACTGACAAATGTTTCATTAAAACATCCTTTCATGCATGGAGCAAATTTAACAATAATTCCCTGCCTGCTTCCGAATCACGGCAGGAATTTGAAATAAAGCTGCGCGGGAGCGTTTAATCGTACAAGCGTTAAATCCAATACATATCAAAAACCCCGATGCCTGATTAAACACAGAAGCGTTTCTCGGCAATCGGTGGTTTTATCTCGATATAATTCATATCGTTTCTGGACGAATTATCAGTAAGACAGTCTTTCTCTGCCTTTTGCACGTCTTCTCTTCAGGACTTTTCTGCCGTCAGCCGTCTTCATTCTCTTTCTGAAGCCGTGCTCCTTCTGTCTCTGGCGCTTTTTAGGCTGGTATGTTCTAAGCATTTGTATGCACCTCCTTCAATTTGGTATCGGAAGCGTAAAATCGGTTGATTTTCACGTCTGGACACAATGACAGCATACATTATCTCACAATTAGCACCATTTGTCAAGTGATTTAAGAAAATTTCATGCTCCGAGGCCCCGGCGCGGAATGCGTTTAATCCGCATCCCCAATAAGCATTGAAGATTGTCTGGCCTGTAATCAACTTTTTCCCCAAAATCCCCATTTCTCCTTTACTTCTCCGTCACAAATCCTTCAATAATTGTGTTTACAAGCTCACAAATCTATGGTATAATATTAAAATAGGATATTATTATAGTTATGCTCTCCCTCAAAAATCCGACAACGCCGAATGCCGAATAAGGAGGTCCGCCTTGAAAAAGCTAAAAACAACGCCCGCTTCTGCCGCGGACGTAAGAATTCCGCTTATGATCTGTGTGCTGATCGGGGTATTCTTGCTTGCGGCGTACACAATCGCTGTCTCCTTTACAGAGCTACCGCCTGTTATTGTCGGAATTATCCTGACTGTATTGTATGTATATACCGCCATTTTCTTCTTTATAGGCGTGCGCAACAAGCTAAAAAAGCTTGCGCTTGAAAAAGCGGAAGCCGACGCGCTCAACACCGAGATATACCAGATGTTCCGCGAAAACATAGACCTCCCGTACGCCATAATCTCATCCGACGGAAAAGTAACGATAATAAACCGCTGCCTTCAGGACATCCTCGGCCAGACGATTCCGTTCGGAGGCTTAATAGAGGAATTCTGCTCCGCGACAGCCGACGAAATCATTAAGGCGAGCGAGCCGGGCGGTCAGATTTCGTTAAACATTCAAAACGGAAAGAGCGAATATTCCAACCCGGGCGACGGGCTTACCGTCAGCATACGCCGCCGCCGCTTCAATGCACGCAGCTATCCCATGGCCGTCAACGGCACAAAGTGCTACATGATTATTTTCACCGAAATCACAGCCCTTGTCGAGCTGCGCGAAAAGATGAAGCGCGAGAACACCGTTATTGCGTTTATTGTGCTCGACAACCTCGAGGAACTGGCGCAGTATGTGCGCGTCAGCTACCGTTCGGCCGCAAACGAAATCGAGGCGATACTGAAGAACTGGGCGGCCTCGATGGACGGAATGCTTCGGGAGTACGACCGCGACAGATATCTTCTGATTATTTCCCAGGAAAAGCTTGACGAGTGTATCAAAAATAAATTCGATATTCTTGATTCTGTGCGAGATGTGAGGCTCGGCGACGACAGCATGTCGGTAACGGTTTCGATGGGCATATCGGCAGGCACCGGAACCATGGCGGAACGTGAGAACGAAGCCTCCCTCGCCCTTGATCTTGCGCTTCAGCGCGGCGGCGACCAGGTCGCTATCCGGCGCGGAAACGAAACGGAATACTACGGCGGTCGTTCGAAGGGAATGCAGAAGCGCACCCGCGTACGTTCGCGCGTCAACGCAACGATGCTTTGCACAAAAATATCTGAATCCTCGAACGTGCTGGTCATGGGGCATAAAAATCCCGACTTTGACTGCATAGGCGCCTGCATAGGCATCGCCCGTCTTGCAATTTTCTGCGGCGTTCCGGTACGCATCATAGCCGACCAGAACAGCGAAAACTTCCGCGTTGTCTGGCAGAAGCTCCAGCGCAACAGCGAGTACTCCGATATGTTCACCGACTCCCTCTCGGGACTTGACCTTGTGCGTCCCGACACGCTTCTTGTCATCTGCGACGCAAACAACCTCAATATCATTGAGGCTCCCGACATTGCCGACAGCGTCGACCGCATTGCCATAATCGACCACCACCGCCAGACTGCGAAGTTTGACTTTGAACCGCTCGTCAGCTATATTGACCCCGCGGCATCCTCCACCTGCGAGCTGGTTGCCGAAATACTTGAGCAGTCGCTGCCCGCCGGCACCCTATTAAAGGACGAAGCAAACGCCATGCTTGCCGGCATCATGCTTGACACAAAGAATTTTGCGAAGGACACAAGCACCCGCACCTTTTCGGCCGCTCTTTATCTGCAGAACGAAGGGGCAAAATCCGAGATTGCGCGTCAGTTTTTCTCGGAAGATATCGCCGAATATCTTGCGGAAGCCAAGTTCAGCGCCGATGTCGAGCTTTACCGCGGAAATATTGCAATAACCCGCAGCGAAGGCACCGGAAATCCCGAATACGACCGCACCGCCGCTTCCAAGGCGGCAGACAAGCTGCTCTCCATCCGCCAGGTGGAGGCCGCGTTTGCACTTGTGAGAGTCAACGATAAAATACGCATTTCTGCCCGTTCGTCGGGCAAAATCAACGTCCAGCTTATTCTTGAGAAGCTCAAGGGCGGCGGACATTTTGACGCGGCAGCCGCGCAGGTCGAGGGAACCATGGATTATACCTACAAGCAGCTTACCGCAGCCATAGACGATTATCTTGACAACTTATAATAAAGCTCACTACATTCACGATATTTATAACGCCAATGACATCCGACAGATAAACAGATGAACAGATAGATGAAAGGAAATCACATATGCAGGTAATTCTCAAGGCCGACGTCAAGGGACAGGGCAAAAAAGATCAGGTTATAGAGGTATCTGACGGCTACGCCCGCAACTTTCTCTTCCCGCGCGGGCTGGCGGTTGAAGCCGACAAAAAAGCTCTCAACGATATAAAGAACCGCGAGGCGTCTCGTCTGCACAAGATAGAAATCGAGCGTGCGGAAGCTGTGGCGGCGGCTGAAAAAATCTCAAGCGTTCTGGTCAAAATCAGGATGGGCGCGGGAGCCGACGGCAGGCTTTACGGCTCGGTCACGGCAAAGGACATATCCGAGGCTCTTGAGCGGGACTTCAAAATAATCGTTGACCGCAGGAAAATAGTCATAAACGAACCTATAAAAGCATACGGCAACTATTCGCTTGAAGTAAAGCTCTATCCTGAGATTTCGGCGAAGGTCAATCTGCTGGTCTGCGAAAAATAACATTAAAAACACTGATTTTTAAGATTTTAAGGGAGCCGGGCCCGCGGCATTTCAGTCGCGGCGCACTGGAACGCCGAAGCTTAAAACCCGTTTTGAAGGTTACTTATTGAAGGAGTTCTCACCCTGCCTCAGAAAGGGAAAGCAAAAGCCATGAACGATGAATTAACCCGCAGGCTGCCGTTCTCGCTTATCGCCGAGCAGTCGCTGCTCGGGGCAATACTTATCGACCCCGAATCGATACGCGAAGTGGCGGACCTTATCACCTCTGACGATTTCTACATCGACGAACACCGTCAGATTTATCTTGCCATGCACGAGCTTTTCTTGGCCGACAACGACATCGATATAGTGACGCTCGTGGATATGCTCGTCAAAAAGGGCATATATGACCGCTCTGGCGGCGAGGATTATATCCACACCATCGGAGAAGTCGTGCCGGGGTCGCAGAACATAAAGGACTATGCGCGCATAGTAAAGGAAAAAAGCGTGCTGCGGCAGCTCATCGCGGCATGCGGCGAAATTTCCGACGCCGCATATTCCGAGCAGGATTCGGTAACACATATAATTGACAGCGCACAGAATAAGATATTTCAGATTGCCCAGGGGCGCGACACACGCGGTTTCAGGCATATCCGCGACGTGCTCGGCGAAGTTTACACAAACCTGAATAAGCTTTACGAAGGCGACAAATCGGCTCTTGGAACACCGACCGGGTTCTCGGGACTTGACGCTGTGCTTGCCGGAATGGGAGAAGGCGACCTGATACTTATCGGAGCGCGTCCGGGCATGGGAAAAACCAGCTTTGCGCTTAATATTGCGACAAACGTAGCCGAGCAGACCAAAAAAACAGTATGTATTTTTTCGCTGGAAATGTCTGCCGAACAGCTTGTCACCCGCATGATTTCAAGCGAAGCGATGGTAGACAGCTATGCTCTCCGCACAGGCAAGCTCACCTCCGAGGAATGGGTAAAGATTGCCGAAGCGGCGGCAAAGCTTGCCGGAACCGATATTCTTATAGACGACACCGCCGGGATAACTACAACGGCAATGAAGGCAAAGCTACGCAGAGTGCAGAATCTCGGACTTGTTATAATTGATTATCTGCAGCTCATGCAAAGCGACAAGCGCATAGACAACAAGGTGCAGGAAGTAGCGGACATCACCCGCAACATGAAGCTTATGGCTAAGGATCTCCGAATACCCATCATCTGCTGCGCCCAGCTCTCCCGCGGACCCGAATCAAGAACCGATAAAAAGCCGATGCTTTCCGATCTGCGCGATTCGGGATCCATAGAGCAGGACGCCGACGCCGTCATTTTCCTGTATCGCGACGAATATTACAATAAAGACAAAGGTCCCGAGGACGGCGGCGGAAGCATAATAGAAGTCATAGTCGCCAAAAACCGTCACGGCCAGACAAATACGGTCAGGATGGGCTGGATTGGTCAGTACACCAAATTCCGCACCATAGTCGCCGATGACAATATTCCTCACTGATATAATAAAGAAAGAAAAATGGATAAAAATAAAATCCGTATATCTCTTAACTTCACACCGCCCCATCTGCTTTCCGGGCTTCCGGAAAACACACCGGTTCTTCTCGCCTTTTCGGGCGGAGCCGACTCACGGGCGCTTCTGCATCTGCTCGCGGCCTACTGCAGGGAAAACGGCGCGCCTCTTTATGCGGCGCACGTCAACCATGGCATCCGCGGCGAAGAAGCGCTGCGCGACCGCGAGTTCTGCAAAAAAACCGCGGCTTCATACGGTATCGAGTGTTTTGTGCTTGACGCCGATGTTCCGTCGCTTGCGAAGGAGCACGGGGAAAGCCTTGAAACTGAAGCGAGGCGCGTTCGTTACGGTTTTTTTGACAAAATCATGCGTGAAAATTCCATCCCCCTCCTTGCCACCGCCCATAACTCCGACGACTGCCTTGAAACATTGATTTTCAATATAGCGCGGGGCAGCGGCCTGCGAGGCATCACCTCGATCCCTCAGGTGCGCGTGTTCGGGACAGGTTTTCTGATCCGGCCGCTGCTCATGTCGCCCAAAAAAGATATAATTGAATTCTGCCGCGAAAACGGACTTGATTTTGTGACTGATTCGACCAATTCCGACACCCGGTATTCCCGTAATCTTATCCGCCACAAAATCATACCGGCTCTTGAGAAAATCAATCCGGGCGTCCGGGAAAGTTCCGCAAGGCTCTCGGCGGCGGCGCGCGAGTGCTGCGAGCTTATCGACAAAGAAGCGGAAAAATTCCTTTCTCAGCGCTCCGGCAAAAGCATATCCGCTTCTGAGCTCTGCTCCCTGCCCCCGGCAGTTCTTAGCCGGGTGCTCTCAATCCTTTGCGCCGGCGCTTCAGGAAAAATCCCGGAGGAAGTGCACATCGCCGCCCTGTCGGAGCTCCTGCGCAAGGGCGTTCCGAACTCTGCGCTTTCGATACCCGGAAATGTCCGTGCAAAAATCGAGAGCGGAAATCTTGTCTTCGTCCCCGACCCCCATAGAGAAGAAGAGCGTCCGCGCTTTCAGCAGGCGCTCGGCAACGGCTTCAACGCGCTGCCCGGCGGAGCAATCATTCTCAAAGGTTCGGATGAATATAAAGAATACAAAGAAGAAACAGCTGATATGACTCTCGCAGCCTGCATCCGTCTTAACCCTTCAAGCTTTCCTCTTGCCGCGCGGAGTCTTAGGGAAGGCGACGTTATCACAAGAGGCGGCATGACGAAAAAAGTAAGGAAGCTGCTTTCGGAAACAAAGCTGCCGCTTAATGAGAGATATTTGATCCCGATAGTAACGGGCGGCAGCGGCGAAATCCTCTGGATTCCCGGCATTGCCGAAAAAGACGGAGCCGCGGACAGGCGCGGAATCCGGCTTGAATATTATAAATTAAATTCATAAATCATATCTGTAATATCGGAAAGGCAACCAAATGAACAAAGACATTGAAAGCGTGCTCGTAAGCGAAGAGGAGCTTGACCGCATAATCACGCGGCTTGCAAGTGAAATAGACCGAGACTACTCCTCGCCCGACAAAAGACTCGTGCTCGTTTCAATCCTCAAGGGTTCGGTAATGTTCACCGGAGCCCTCATGGGAAAGCTCAAAACAAACGCGGAAATTGAATTCATGAAGGTCTCTTCCTACGGATCCTCGACAAAGAGCACCGGATATATAAGCGTCCTTCTCGACCTCAAGCGTCCCGACCTGAATGAGCTTGACCTTTTGATTGTCGAGGATATAATCGACAGCGGGCGCACGCTCAATCTGCTGACGCAGCTGCTCCGCGACCGCGGGGCAAAGAGCGTCAAATCGGTCACGATGCTTGATAAACCCTCGCGGCGTGAGGTGCCGTTTAAGCCGGACTACATAGGCGCCGAAATCCCGGATAAGTTTGTGGTCGGGTTCGGACTTGACTATGATGAAAAATACCGCAACCTGCCCTATGTCGGAGTGCTGAAGCCGTCGGTTTACGGCAGAATCACCCCGCCGGACAATGCCAAAAATGAAAGGGAACCCGATAAAAAATGAAAAAGAATTTCAGTGTAATTTTATTTTATATTCTGCTAATCGTCGGAATTTTCTATCTCGGCTCCCAGATAATCGGGGCCAGGCAGATAGAGGATGTAGGATACAGTGATATAATCGATTATCTCGACAGCGACCTCGTGCAGGAATTCACCATATCAAATCAGTACTATCTCACAATGAAGGTTTATGATACCGGCGATGGTGGTAATCTCACATATGACGAATCCGGTAAAATAACAAGCAAAACAAAGTATGTCGGTTATCAGTTTGACAGCTCGGACGCGAAGGAAAGGTTCCTTGAAAAGGTTGACACGGATTACTATCACGCCGCCAGCAAGAATCTTGAAAAATACAATATAGAATCGCCCGTAATGCTTCCGTGGTGGGTAAGCCTGCTGCCGTATGTGATACTGATAATTTTTATCATTTTTATATACTCCTACGTCCTGAACCAGGCGGCCGGCGGAAAGGGCAGCAAAATCAATTCATTCGGCAAGGCGAAAGTAAAAATGCCGAGCCAGAATGAAAAAGACAGGAAGACCTTCCGCGATGTCGCCGGATGCGACGAAGAGAAGGCGGAACTTGAGGAAATCGTCGAGTATCTGAAGGATCCCGCTAAGTTTTCGCGTCTTGGCGCAAAGATCCCGCACGGCGTATTGCTTGTAGGCCCTCCGGGAACAGGAAAAACCCTGCTTGCAAAGGCTGTCGCGGGGGAGGCGGGCGTTCCGTTCTTCTCGATATCGGGGTCTGACTTTGTCGAGATGTACGTCGGCGTAGGCGCCTCGCGCGTGCGCGACCTCTTTGACAATGCGCGCAAGGCTCCCGCCTCGATAATATTCATCGATGAAATCGACGCTGTCGGCCGTCACCGCGGCGCAGGTCTCGGCGGCGGACATGACGAGCGCGAGCAGACGCTGAACCAGCTGCTCGTCGAAATGGACGGGTTTGGCTCTCACGAGGGAATAATCGTCATTGCGGCGACAAACCGTCCGGACATTCTTGACCCGGCACTGCTGCGCCCCGGAAGGTTTGACCGTCAGGTGACAGTCAACTATCCGGACATCAAGGGGCGCGAGGAGATTCTCAAGGTTCACGCGCGCAACAAGCCGCTCGGACCCGACGTTGACCTGACAAAAATAGCCCAGACGACCGCGGGATTCACCGGCGCAGATCTTGAAAACCTGCTCAATGAAGCGGCGCTGCTTGCGGCGCGCCGCGGCAAGAGTCTTATCGACAGCAACGATATAGAAGACTCGTTCATAAAAGTGGCTGTAGGCACAAAGAAAAAGTCAAGACGCATGAAGGACTCGGAGAAGCGCAACACGGCGTATCACGAAGCCGGCCACGCCATTCTTGCGTACCTGCTGCCCCATCTTGATCCCGTGCATCAGATTTCGATAATTCCGAGCGGCAGGGCTCTTGGTTATACCTTAACTGTTCCCGAAGATGACAAATACAGTGTTTACCGCGAAGAATTAAAGGAAAGAATCTGTATGACTCTCGGCGGCAGAGCCGCGGAGGAAATAATATTCGGAGATTTCTCCGGCGGCGCCGCAGCCGACATAGAGCATGCGACAGGAATCGCGCGCAAGATGGTGACTCAGCTTGGCATGAGCGATCTGATAGGTCCGGTCAACTACTCCAGCGGGCAGGGCGAAGTTTTCCTCGGCATGGCTTTCACTGAAACCAAGAATTTTTCAGAAGACATTGCCGCAAAGATTGATTCTGAAGTTCACAGAATAATTTCTGAAGCTCGCGAACGCGCCATTTCCATACTGCGCGAAAACATCGACAAGCTTAACTTCATTTCCGAATTTTTGCTCAAGAACGAAACGATGGACGGCGACCAGTTCAAAGCCGCGATGGAAGGCAAGTCTATTGAAGAGATTGAGGAAATCGCCAACGAGAAGATGAGAAAGAGAAGCGAAGCCGACCGCAAGGAAGCGCAGAAGAACGCTGAAGCAAACGAACGCAAATCAAAGGGCGGAGAAAAAGACGATAAAGATGATAAAGACAATAAAGAAGGCACCTACACTCCTCCGGATGATGATACGGTAAAGCGCTGAAAGCACTGAAAGCACTGAAAACGCTTAAAACGCTGAAAAATAAACCTCCTCTTGTTTCACATGAAACAAGAGGAGGTTTTCGTTTTTCCGATTTTATTACCCGACAACTTCGATTTTGTCAATTACAACCGGCTCGCGCGGAACGTCCTGCATATATCTGCCGTATGTTCCGGTCTTCACCGACGCAATTTTGTCAATAACCTCAAGTCCCTCGGTGACCTTACCGAAAGCCGCGTACTGCGCGTCGAGATGCGGCGAGTCCTTGTGCATTATGAAGAACTGCGACGACGCTGAGTCCGGATTGCTTGTTCTTGCCATCGAGAGGACGCCCCGTGTATGACGGATGTCGTTCTTCATCCAGCCGTTTGCGATAAATTCGCCGAAAATGGCGCCGGCTTTCTTTTCTCTGAATTCCCCCGACCGTTCTTCATAGCCGCCGCCCTGTATCATAAATCCCTTTATAACGCGGTGGAATACCGTTCCGGAGTAAAACCCGCTGTTTACAAGCGATAAAAAATTTTCAACAGTTTTCGGGGCCTTGTCCGGGTAAAGCTCCGCCGTCATTTCTCCCATGCCGCGGACTGTAATTTTAATTATCGGATTTTTCATTTATGCAGTATTTAACCATGCCTTTCTGTATGTAGTATCAGCTGTATGCCGTTCAGGATTTTTTATATAATAACGTGGTCCTGTCCGCCGTAGCCCGCTTCAAGCAGCTCGACTATTCTGTCTTTCCTTCCGGAAAGGTACAGCCAGCCGGCAAGCGTTTCCATGCCGGTCGCCGTCCTGTATTCGGCGGCCGTGGCGTTTTTCGGCAGATTTGAGTGTCCGAGATTGCGCCCGCGCCGGAACATGGCATCCTCGTCCGGCGTGAGCAGCGGCAGAATTTTCTTCATTGCGCCTGCCTGCGCCGGCGCGGTGACATATTTCATCGCCTCGGCATTGAGCTCGCGTGAACCGGGCAAACCCGACCTCACAAGCCTTTCGCGCACCCAAAGCTCGATGACAGAGTCACCGAGATAAGCGAGCGCGGCGGCACCGGGAACATTTGCAGAATCCATCAGTCCCCGCTCCTTTTTCCAGCCGTCGCCCTGAGCGCCCGGCGGATTTCGCTCTCGATTCCGTCGGCCATCAGGACAAAACCGAGGTCGTTCGGGTGGACTGCGTCCATTGTGCATTCATTTTCATACTTGCCGAGGAAGAACGACTCGCCGTCGATATAGTAGACGTTCCTGTCCCCAAGCGACAGCGCGTGACGGTACGTGTCGATAATTACATCCCGCCGTTCCGCAAATTCGGACGGGTTTGTCGCAATATTGGGCCTTGAAATCATTATAAACGGCGTGTCCGGCCGGGCGGCGCGGAAAATATCGTAAACCGCCATATGCGTGTTTCTCAGAAACTCAGCCGACGGAGCGTTGTGGTCGTAATCGCAGACGAAAAGGCACATGGGAAGTCCCGCCATATACCTGACGAGCGCCGGCTCTCCGAGCGCCTTGCCCGAGAAGCCGAGATTGATATAGTCAAGATTCATGCGCCGCGAGATGATGTTTTCGTATGTCAGTCCGGGGCGCGAGGCGGCGGTGCCATGCACTATTGAGCTTCCGTAGAATACGACAGGCTCGCTGTTCGCGTATTTTTTACCCGGTTCAAGAGTGGCGTCCTCCTGCAGGCCGATATAAAGATTTCTGACCAGCGCATGAACCGGGAAATTGATTGTGAAGCTGCGTTTTTTGCGCGAGCCGAGCTTTATTGACTGCACGTAATCGTTTTCAAAGTCATACGGAGGAAGGTATGGCTTGATGAAACGGCTGTCTGTCGCCGTGTCCTCGTAGAGGTCAAACCCCGCGGAATTGCAGAGTGTCGTATGTGAATTCCGGGCGTAAGGGCCGAGTTCGGCTTTGATTGCCACATATGCCGAGTCGGTCGTAAACCTTACTCTGCCTCCCGTCGATTCCCTCGCGAGTCTTGCGACGCCGGGGCTGGTCGCCTCGGCAACATCTTCGGGCAGGCGGCGGAAGAAAGGCTGGCCGAGCGGGTCATAAAAGCCGTAAAGCTCAAACGGCGGCTTTCTCACATCATAAAACCTGACGTCCGGCTCGCATTCGGATGCGACTGTCATATTCTTATCAACTTCGACATACGCTTCTTTTTTTATATCTTTTTCGTTCATTTCACAGCACCTCGCAGTTCCGCAGCGCTCTTTCCAGAATCCGCCCGACCGAATCAGCCATTTTCAGAAATCCGATATCGGTCGGATGTGAGCCGTCAACGGTGCAGAGATCCTCGTCGGGTCCGCGGAATATCCCCTCGCCGTCAATATAATAAACGTTCTTGTCCCCTGCTCCGCGCGCGTATCTATAAGTGTCAATAATCACATCCCGGCGGGCTATGCTTTCGGCGGGGTCGACATCGTAATCCGGCCGGGACAGCATGATATAAGGTATATCCGGATGTGCCGCGCGTATTGTTTTGTATAGACGGCAGTGCGTCGAGGCAAGATAGGCCGCGTCGGGCGCGTTGTGGTCATAATCCGACACGAAAGCAAGCATTTTCAGCGACGCCATATAATTGGCAATGATCTCCTCTCCGCGGCCGCTGCCCGAGAAGCCGAGGTTTATAAAATCGAGATTCAATCTCCGGCTTATGATGCTTTCGTAAGTGTTGCCGGGATGCGAGGCGCAGGCGCCCTGGGTTATCGAGCTGCCGTAATAGACCACCGGCAGCCGGGATCTGTATTTTTTACCGCCTCCGAGAGCGGAGCCGGCCTGAAGACCGATATAAAGCCTGTCCACAGGATTATAGGTCGGGAAATTTATCGTGATATACCGCATTTTTCTTTCTGCAAATCTGATTACCGACTCATATCCGTCGGTAATCCCGTACCCCGGGCGGAAAGGCCGGTGATAGCGGCTCATTCCGCCTCCGGCCGGTATTTCCCTGCTGTTTGCCGCTCCGCAAAAGCCGCCGGCGTCCCCGCTCTCGCCGTCGATATAGAGATCGAAGCCGGCATAGTTTGTCAGGGGCATATGATCATATTTTGAGACATAAGGCATAATGCACTTTATGGCGACATATTTTGAGTCGGTGGAAAACCTCACCCGGCCTCCGGCGGTGCAAAGATAGAGCCTTTTTACCCCGTCGTTTACGTTAAGCCCCACCTCGTCGGGCAGGCGCTTGAAAACCTGTTCGGTTAAAGGATTATACAGCCCGTAAATCTCAAACGGTTCTTCGCGCGCGTCTAAAAATCTGATGTCCGGCTCCCTGATACCGGTTTCGACAATCATGCTTTTATCTACTTCAACAAATTTTCCGGCTGGCATTTTTCTTCTCCAGATATATAATTTATTTGCAGCTGACCGCTGACCGCTGCCATTGACATGCTGTGCCATTAAAAATAATAACTGAACATTAAGTTTGTCTTTATTTTGATGTTTTATGATGCCGCTGATGCCTGTGTATCTCTGCAATAGCAATATTTGTCTTTGTTTTTGGCTTTTTTGTCTTGATATATTCGGAAAAATATTCTATAATAGTCATGTATTTTAATTATATCACCCCCGCGGAGTGCTGTCAACGTAAAACAAAAATGTTCTGACGGCATCAGCGTCCTGTCAAAGCGTTATTTCCCGGGAAAACTCGGATATTCGAGAGACAAAAAGAGGAACCTTGCGATGAAATACTATATAGGCATAGATGCTGGCGGTACAAAAACCGATGCCGTCCTCTGCGGAGAAGACGGACGAATAGTCTGCCAAAAGCGTGACTCCGGCTGCAACCCCAACGACATCGGCAAAGATGCGGCCAAAGAAAAGCTGCTCGGCATCATCCTTGAGCTTATGTCAAAGTCGCCGGAAAAAGTAAGCTCGGTTTTCGCCGGAGTGGCCGGGGTCACGGGGTTCGGGAACGATTTTACAGATTATCTGCGAAAAGGCGCCGGCGTTGACCGCCTTTCGGTCGGCACTGACGCGCTGTCCCTTCTCACCGGGGTTCTGCACCGTAATGACGGCGCCTGTGTCATCTCCGGTACCGGCTCAGTCTGTTTCGTACGCCGAAAAGGCGTACTTTCAAGGATAGGCGGCTGGGGTTTTATGCTTGACGGCGCCGGCAGCGGTTATGATCTTGGCCGTGATGCCATCGCAGCCGTTCTGCACGAATACGACGGGCTCGGAGAAAAGACGGTGCTGACAGACATTGTAACGGCAAAGGCGGGCGCGCACCCGAAGGACATGATTCCAGAAATCTACCGCGGCGGCAGGGCGTATATCGCATCTTTTGCGGATACTGTGTTTGAGGGCTGCCGCAGAGGCGACGCCATAAGTCTTGACATAATGAAAAGAAACGCCGGATATATCTCATCACTTATAAACACTGCGGGCCGGCTGTTTGACGGAAGCTTTGCCGTAGCCTTGGGCGGCGGCATTCTTCAGAACTATCCCGAATTTCAAAAAGAGATCCGCTCTCTTGTGCCGGATAGAATCAGCCTTTTGACAGCCGATATGCCGCCGGTATTCGGCTCGGTGCTTGAAGCGGTTTATTCCGCGGGCGGAGATATTGAATCGGGATTCAAGGTAAATTTCAATGAGTCATATAAAACCTTCGTCTTATGATACTTCAAAAAGTATAGATATAAGGAGAAAATTATGAAAAAAGCGCTATCACTCTTCCTTGCGGCGATTATGGTCTCGGCAATTCTTGTGTCCTGCGCAGACAGCGGCAGCGGGAATAACGCCGAAAGCACGACGCCCCAGCAGTCATCGTCTGAAACTTCAGCACCCGAAGAAACCCAGAGCAAATACAGTATCAAGGATAATCTCCCGGCTCTTAATTATAACAACGAAACAGTGACTATTCTCTCGCGCGGGCGCACATGGGTAAAGGATGAAATATCGGTCTCCGAGATGAACGGCGAAACCATCAACGACGCCATATATGCCCGCAACTCTGCCGTTGAGGAAAGGCTTAAAATCAAAATAAACAATTATATGATAGACGGCACCGACAACTATGAAGTCACCACTATAATACGCAATCAGGTTAAAGCGCAGACAAGCGACTACGACATCCTCGCGAACAGCGTATACTCCACCATAATGTATACGGGCGAGGGGCTTTTCAAAAATTTATATGAATGTGAATATATAGACTTTGACCAGCCGTACTGGTCGCAGGGCTTCAACGAAGTGGCGTCGATCGGGAACGCGCAGTATTTTGTAACCGGCGCCATCTGCCTGTCCACATACAGATTCATATTCGCCACATTTTTCAACCGAAATATGTTTATATCAAGAGGCATCGATCTTCCCTATGATACCGTACGCGCGGGAAAATGGACGATAGATTACCAGTACGAGATAAGCAAAAATATATATTACGACACCAACGGAAACGGCATAAAAGACGCGGAGGACACATACGGGTTTGTCATCAGCAACGAAATCAGCGTCGACAACTACTGGTCGTCGTTCAAAATTCCGATTCTCACAAAGACGAGCGACAACTGGTACAGCTATTCACTGGATACCAACCGGCTTTCGGTTGCCGTCGATAAGGTCAACCGCCTTATGTGGAACAGCGAAGGTTCATTTGTAATACCGTACAAGGCGGATGACGCCGATCAGGATGAGATTGCCGCCAAACTGGCGAACGGAAGCGCCGCGATGGTAACCCTCAGGCTTATAGAAGTCGAAGGAGCCTATCTCCGCAATATGACCGACTCCTATGGAATCATACCGATGCCAAAGCTTGACGAAGCGCAGGATGATTATTACAGCTACGCGCACGACCAGATGACGGCGATAGCGATACCCTCAACAGTAACCGACGACGAGCTTCAGATGTATGGCGCAGTGCTTGAAGCGCTTGCGGCGGAGAGCTACCGCAGAGTTACTCCCGCGTATTATGAACTGTCGCTGACGACCAAATACGCCAACGATCCGGACTCCGTCGAGATGCTCGATAAAATAGTCAACAATCTGTATATCGACGCCGGCGTTCTTTATACAAAGCAGCTTAGCTCGATTCATCAGAAGCTCCGCGTATTCATGGGGCAGAACAACAACAGTGTTGCCTCTACGATGAAAACGCTTGAAAAAATGGTGTCATTGCAGCTTAAATCGCTGACAGATGGCCTCAAAGCAATTCAGAAATAAAGCAAAGGACAAAAGCCCCCTCGTTTGGCGCGAGGGGGCTTTGCGGTCCGGTCCGGAAAAAAGAGTATAAAAATATGACAAGCCTTGAAAAAACCCGTCATCCGTGGTATAATTCAATAAACTGAAACAGCCGTTTCACACATGAATTTCATGAAGGGACATTAAATAAAATGGAGCTTAATTATAATGTGCTATTAAAGGGCTTTCTCGACGGCGAAGGTAAACTCCGCCAGTATCCCTCTAAAATGAAGGCCAAGGCGCCTGCAATGTATTATATCGCGGCGAAATTTGAGAAAGGCAGACAGTACTCAGAAGCCGAGGTCAACTCGCTTATCAACAGCGCCTGCTCGTTCAAGGATCCCGCTACAATCCGCCGCGACATGGTTGACAATAAATTTTTTGAAAGAACCGCCGACTGCAGATCCTATAAGCTTGCAGACACATTGCCGGTATTTCCGGAACTCGGCATATGCTGATGCCGCCGAAACCTCTCTCCGGCCGTACCGGAGAGTTTTTCATTTAATATTAAAACACAAAAACTGTTTTATATTACTTTTTCTCTTCTCTCATCATCCCGGTTTTTCGCCAGACTTTTTCGATTCATTGAGCCCGCGCCTGTCAGGTGATATTACATACTCTTAGGCGATGCTTGAAATTCAACTATCGGAGTCGCTAAATGGGCAGCAAAAAAACATCTTTATACCGGTATTTCATCAATATAAAAAGCTTCAAATGGGAAACAGCCGTAAAATCGCTGCTTGCCGGAGCCGCCGGCGGCATTCTCGCCGTCATGTACCGTCTAATCTGTGAAAAAACGCTGAACCTTTCGGCACATGTATATGGTTATATCAAATCCAATCCGTTGTATATTATTCTTTGGGCAGCCGCGGCCGTTCTCGCGGGTCTGATAATTTACCTGCTGATAAAGCTTGAACCTATGGCATCCGGCGGCGGCGTTCCGCAGGTTGAGGGCGTAATACTTTACGGGCTGAAAATGAAGTGGTATCTTGTCATAGCCATACGATATGCCGCGGGGTTCATAGGCTCTTTATTCGGAATGTCGTTCGGGCCCGAGGGGCCGTCGATCCAGCTCGGCGCCGCGGCAAGCCAGGGAATCTCGGACGGAATCTGCCGGACGAAAACAGAGCGCGACCATCTTGTGACCTCCGGAGCGGCAGCAGGGCTTTCGGCGGCTTTCGGAGCGCCGCTCACCGGCATGATTTTTGCTCTTGAGGAGATACACCGCAACTTTTCGCCGTCAATTCTTCTTTCTGCGACCATGGCGTCCCTGACGGCGGATTTTACTGCAAAATTCTTCTTCGGCCTGAATCCTGTATTTTCTTTTCCGGAATTGACCCCTCTGCCGCTTAAAATGTACTTCCTGCTGCTGCCGTTAGGAATTTTTGCCGGGCTTTTCGGAGCTTTAATGAACCGCGGTCTGCTTTTGTCCCAGACAATATACGGCAAGCTTCCGGAAAAAATAAGACCCGTTGTAGGCATTTTGACCTGCCTTCCGTTCGCCGTGCTTCTGCCCGACGTCCTCGGCGGGGGGCATGACCTGATTTATATTTTCAAAAAGCCGGAATTTACGCTTCTTATGGCATTCATATTGCTTCTTGCCAAGCTTCTGTTTACCTGCACATGCTTCGGGAGCGGAACGCCCGGCGGAATATTCATGCCGATTATTTCTGTCGGAGCTCTTTCGGGATGCGTATTCGGCCTTTGCGCGGTCAGGCTCGGCGTCGCTTCCTGTTATTTGCCGGCTTTCATCATATGCGCCATGGCAGGCGGACTCTCGGCCTGTGTGAAATCTCCCGTCACCTGCATAATCCTGACCGCCGAGCTTACAGGCTCGTTTGCCACAATTCTTCCCGTCGCTGTCTGCACCCTTGTCTCGCTCTTCATTTCGGATCTTCTTAAAACATCGCCGGTTTATGAGGCGCTTCTTAAACGTTATATGGCGAAGCATATGACCTCGCTGGAACTTGACGGCGGGGCCGCAGGCGAGCTTTTTGAAATACCAGTCGAGTGCGGAAGCGAAATTTCGGGGAATATGCTGAAGGACGTCGCATGGCCTAAGGAATCGCTTATCATAGGGCTGCGCCGGGGATCCGAGGAGCTGATTCCCAAAGGCAGCACGGTAATCATGCCCGGCGATTACCTTCTCGCAATAACGCCTCGCCAACAGGAAAATATAATCAGGGAATCGATAGAGAAACTGTGCAAAAAAAGCCAATAAAAAACGGAAGGCTGACCGCCGTCCGTTTTATTTTTTTATAAGCTTAAGGCGCGAGAATTCCTCGCGCTCTTTTTCCTCGAGCGAATTTTCGATAAAACCGATGTTTGCCTCAAGCCTCGGAATCAGCACGTTTTTAAGGGCGTTTGCCCGGCGCTGTATCTTCTTGACCGCCGTCGCGAGCCTGTAAATGGTGTTCTCGACTTCCGCGAGCCGCAAGCAGAGGTCTTTGATTTTGAGGAAGTTGATATACGCAGTATCAACGAAGGTGTTGCTTTCCGTAAAACCGTAAGGAATAGTCAAATCCGTCTGGACGCAGCTGACTATCGGGACTTCTATTCCTATTATGCTTTTGAGTTTTATGGACACCCCGTTGTCAATCGGCACTGAATCGGCTATAGACTGGATGACTCCGTATGAAATATTCGCCTTTTCAAGCGACTTATAAGCGTCGGAAAACAGCCCGTCCATCTCGCTCTGGATTTTATTGGCCTTATCGAGCATTAGAAGCATTTCGCGCATAAGGATATTGCGCTTTTTGTCCATCAGCTCGTAACCTGTTTTTGCGAGCGAAAGCGAACGCTGCAATGACATCAGCTTGCCTTTTGTCACAATCAGAGCGGTTTCCATAATGATGCTGACGCCGTCTCCTTTCTTTTGGTGTATGAAGCAGAACCTTAATATTATGCGCCGGTCCGGCTGTCGCTGACGCAGTCGTAATACTTCGCCTTGAGCTTTTCGTCAAGCCGGTCGAGCTCCTCGCGGGGAAGCATTCTGAGGAGCTTCCAGCCGAGGTTGAGCGTATACTCCATTGAGCGCGACTCTCTCGGCGACTGCGAGAGAAACTTTTTTTCAAACTCATTTCCGAAAGCGAGATATTTTTTATCAAGCTCTGAGATTTCCTCCTCGCCAATGACAGACGCGAGAGATCTTGCCGTCTGAACTTTGGAGTAGCATGAGAAGAGCTGGTTTGCAAGCATGGCATGGTCCTCTCGTGTATACTGTTTGCCTATTCCGTCCTTCATAAGGCGCGAAAGCGACGAAAGCACCGAAATGCTCGGGTATATTCCCTTCTGCTCAAGGCCGCGGTCAAGAACAATCTGTCCTTCGGTAATATATCCGGTCAGGTTGGGGACGGGGTTTGTGATGTCGTCGTTCGGCATAGTCAGAATAGGTATCTGCGTGACCGAACCGGTGCTTCCTCGAACCATCCCGGCGCGCTCATAAAGAGAAGCGAAATCGGAATACAGGTAGCCGGGATAACCTTTTCTGCCGGGTATTTCGCCTTTCGAGGATGAAAGCTCGCGCAGCGCCTCGGCGTATGAGGTCATATCGGTAAGAATGACAAGTATATGCATATTCAGCTCGAACGCAAGATACTCAGCGGCGGTGAGCGCAAGGCGCGGCACCATAATTCTTTCTGAAATCGGGTCGTTTGAGAGGTTCTGGAACACAACAAGCCTCTGAATGACTCCGGTTTCTGTGAACTCCTTGATGAAGTATTCGGCGACGTCATGTTTGACGCCCATCGCGGCAAAAACGATGGCGAAGTTTGAGTCTGAGCCTATCTGCGCCTGACGCACGATCTGAGCTGCGAGCTGGTTGTGCGACATGCCGGAGCCCGAGAAAATCGGAAGCTTCTGACCGCGTATCAGGGTCATGAGCATATCTATGCTTGAGATTCCTGTGTGGATATAGTTTTTGGGATACTGACGGGAAACCGGGTTGATCGGATACCCGTTGATGTCGATATATTTTTTGACAAAAATGTTTCCCATTCCGTCGATCGGTCTGCCCATGCCGTTGAAGACTCTTCCCAGCAGTTCGCGCGAAACGCCGAGTTCCATCGGCCTGCCGATGAAGCTTGTTCTGGTGTTGGACAGCGAGAGTCCGGAGGTTCCTTCGAACACCTGCACAATCGCCTTGTCGCGGTTAATCTCGATGACGCGTCCGAGTCTTTCCGAGCCGTCGTCAAGCTTAATGGTGCAAAGCTCCTCATAGCCGACGCCGCTGACGCCCTCGACAACGACGAGAGGTCCGTTTATTCCTTTTAATCCCCTGTAATCGAATTGCAAGACCCGTTCCTCCTTCCGCGTCAGCGCTTGACGGCCGAGACGGCGTTGACATTTGAATTCACGCTGCCGCTCGCGTTATCATAGTCAAAATTATAATCTTCGTTGATTTTTTTAAGAGCGGCGTCAATTTTTGCCTTAGTTTCCTCGAAAACGGCATTGTCGTCGCCGGACGTGCTGAAATGGTGCTTCATCTGCATCACGGCTTCAAATATGCCGGTTTTTATCACCACCGACACCGGTATTGACTTTGCGATAATCCTGCCGGCCTCGCGGTACAGATAAAGGATAATCTCTATGATTTTTGACTGTTTGCCGATAGAGGTATATGTGTCTACCTCGTCCATCGCGTTCTGCTGCAGGAAGCCGACGCGTATCACCTTTGCGATTTCCATAACGAGCCGCTGGCTGTCGGGAAGAACGTCGGCTCCTATCAGCTTGACAATCTCCATGAGGTTGTCTTCCTCGTTCAGAATGGCGACGATCTGTCTGCGGTTTTCCATGAAATGCGGATCGACATGGGCCTCATACCACGGCTGAAGGTCTTCGATATATTCCGAATAACTTGTCATCCAGTTAATAGCGGGATAATGGCGTGCGTAAGCCAGCTGCTTGTCGAGCGCCCAGAACCCGCGGACAAAGCGTTTAGTGTTCTGCGTGACCGGCTCCGAGAAGTCGCCTCCCTGAGGGCTGACGGCACCGATAATAGTGATCGAGCCGTCCTTTCCCGAAAGAGTTTCGACATGACCGCCGCGTTCATAGAACTCGGCTATACGGGACGGCAGATATGCGGGATAACCCTCCTCGGCCGGCATTTCCTCAAGTCGCCCGCTTATTTCGCGGAGCGCCTCGGCCCAGCGTGAGGTCGAATCGGCCATCATTGCGATATTGTACCCCATGTCGCGGTAGTACTCGGCTATCGTAATTCCAGTGTAAATTGAAGCCTCGCGCGCCGCGACAGGCATATTCGATGTGTTTGCGATAAGAACTGTCTTTTCGGTCAGCGCGCGTTTTGTGCGCGGGTCGATAAGCTCTGAAAATTCCTCGAGCACCTGAGTCATTTCGTTTCCGCGCTCGCCGCATCCGATGTAAACTATAATATCAGCGTCGGCCCACTTGGCTATCTGGTGCTGGGTCATTGTCTTGCCGGTTCCGAAGTCTCCCGGAATCGCCGCCGCGCCGCCGCGGGCAATCGGGAAGAGAGTGTCGATAACCCTCTGACCGCATAGCATAGGCATTTCGATCGGAAGTCTTTTTGCCACGGCGCGCGGTTTGCGTATCGGCCAGAGCTGTGAAAGTTTAAGCTCTTCGGTTCTGCCGCCGGCGGTTTCAACCTCAGCGACTGAATCTGTAAGCCTGTACATGCCGCTGGGCTTGACGTTTTTTACCACGCCGTCGACGCCGGACATGAACCGGTGCTCAAGCAGCCGCGTCTCCATGCAGGTGGCAAAGATCTGCCCCCGGCTCACCGTATCCCCCGCTTTTACAGTTACTTTCACATCCCATTCTTTTTCAAAGTCAAGCGGCGGCACGTCGCTGCCGGTTCTTATATATGGAAGGGAAAGTTTTTCAAGCAGCTTGAGCGGGCGCTGTATTCCGTCGAAAATATTTCCCAATATTCCGGGACCGAGAGTGACGCAGAGCGGTTGTCCGGTACGTATTATGTTGTCACCGACTTTAAGTCCGGTTGTTACCTCGTAAACCTGTACGGTGGCGTTGCCATCGTTGTTGGCGATGACCTCGCCGATAAGGCGCTTTCCGCCCACATACACCTTTTCGCCGATAGCAAGGTCAAAAGCATCTCTGACCTTGACGACAGGTCCGTTAATCTGATATATTTCAAAACTTTTGTTCATAATTTACGGCCGTGTCCTTTATCAGTTGTCAATTGTCGATAATAAACGCGCTTGTAGTCGTGAAGCGCTCCATCTCGCCTCGCAGCTTCTTGTCGAACGAGTAATCGGCAATATGCGTTGCGTTTTCGGCGACAAGTCCGCCGAGCATAATATCTTTTGAAGCTTCAACCGTCATGTCCGGAGCGATTTTCTTCATAAGTTGGACATCCGCGTTTGAAACCCGGACTGTCAGACTTTCACCGAGCGCCGCCTTAGCGTTATCCAGGAGATTTTTCAGATAAATAGCGTATTCCTCGCTTTTGGTGAACCTTTTCAGCTTCTCCTCGGCTGAGGCGAATATTTTTTTCATATAGCCGTCGCGCACTGAAAGCAGCGATTTGCGGCTTTCTATGCATTCTGCCGTCACTGAATTGATGGTTTCGCTTCTGATTTTTTCGCTTTCCCGCCTTATATATTCGCTGATTTCCGCTTCAAGCATGATTTTTCCGTTTTCAATCGCTTCGTTTTTACGCCGGATTGCCTCATTTATCATATTCTCCGCGTCGCGCTCTGCTTCATCGAAAACCGCCTTGCTGAGTTTTTCCAGCCTTGCTTCATCTTCCATAAAATTCACCTCAACCCTATCAGAATTTGACGCCGAGAGCTTCGTTTATATAAGCGCTTATGCTGTTGCGTTTATTTCCGCTCGTATGCCGGTCCGGGATCTCGATAATAAGCGGAATTTTGTTTTCCGATTTAATTTTGTAAATATAGTCCTTGGCAAGACTGACCAGCTTTTCCGTGACAAGGATGATTCCTATTTCGGGATCTCTTGTCGCCTTCTCCATCGCGGCAATCAGTTCATTCTTTTCATGGACAATCACGCCGCCTATACCCGAAAGACGCAGTCCCATCTGCGTGTCGGTATTGTCGCTTATAACATAGAGGCGCATAATTTTCTCCCTTCTGAAAATCGATGCCGCTCAAATTCAAGGTGTCAGCCCAAGGCTGCGATGATCTGGAATGAAATCAGCATTCCGTAAAGAGCGACGCCCTCGGCAAGAGCCACGAACAGCATGCTTTTCGCGAACATTTTCGGGTTTTCGGAGGTTGCGCCTATCGCCGAGGAAGCGGCTCCGGAAACGGCTATTCCGGCTCCGATGCAGGACATGCCGGTCGCGAGAGCCGCGCCTACGTATCCGAGCCCCTTCATAAGTCCGTCTGAGCCGGAAGCCGCGGCGGATGTATCCTCAGCCGAAGCGGCTGCGGCAGCGATATCGTTTTCGGCGGCAGCCAGTCGAGGCATAAACACGATTAAGCATATGGTGAGCGCAAAGAAGAGCGCGATATTGGCAACGATAAGCTTTTTATAGCCTTTTTTGTTCTTTGCGCGGAAGAATGCGATTCCGAGCGGAAGAAGAACGACGGCAATCAGCGCGAAAATCATGTATTCCATATAAAAACCATCCTTATATTTTGATATTTATTTTGAATTATCCACCTGAGCCGGGATGAAATCCACGCCGTCTCCGGAATAGAATCTGCTGAACAGCTCGTAGAACTCAAGACGAAGCCCCTGAATTCCCACTACAAGGCCTTCAAGGCCCATGATAAGAATATTGCCGAATATCACCACCGCAAGGTTGCCCGAGCCGAAGCCTGCCGTTGCGGTCGTGTTGGCGAGCAGGAAGACCACGAACATCATTCCTGCATGGCTGAGCGCGAAGGCGCCGATTCGGACGAAGGACACGGTGTTTGTGATAAAGCTGAGGAGGTCGTCGAACAGCTCAAAAAAGTTTTCGATAATAAACTCGCCGATACTAATGCTTTCGGGATAATGCCTTTTTCCTCCCGTGACAAGATACGCGAGCGGCCTGCGGAAGAATATTATGACAAGAGGCACGGCGAAGAAGCCGACTGTATAGGCTGCCGATACTTTCCCGCCTCCGAGCAGCAGCATCTTTACTGCGAGATAAATCCCGGCTGAATAAAGCACGAGTCCGGCGACGCCGTTCTGGCTGAACAGAGCTTTTTCGATATTTTTCTGGCGCAGGCCGTTAATGATGTTCAGCAGCATTACCAAAATAATAAACACCACGCCTATCGCGACTGCGATAAGAAGGGTCTGCATCAGGTTATGGGAGGGGGAATATCCGATTTCAATCTCCTCGTTGCCGAAAATCAGCCTGTTAATAGTTCCCTCATAGCCGAAAACAGAGTCGTAAACCAATCCGAACATCATTGAGGAAAAGCCGCAGCTCATTAAAATTTTTCCGAAATGAAGCTTTTTGAAGAACCATAAAAAGGCGCCGACAAGGAGTATGACCGCCCCTTGTCCGAGGTCTCCGAACATAAGACCGAAAAAGAGCAGATAAGATACCGCCACAAGAGGAGTGGGATCCATCTCGTCGTAGCGCGGCACGCCGTACATTCGGATAAAGCTTTCAAAAGGACGGAGGAGCGCCGGATTTTTCATCTTGGTCGGGACGGCGGTCTTCAACTGGTGCGGGTTCTCAACGATGTATTTGATATCTCCAATGACGTCTATTGCGCTGACAAACCTGTCGAAATCCTCTCGGGCCACCCAGCCCGACATATAAAAGTTATCCTGCGAGTGACCGCTTGTCTTTTTCAGCTCGGCCGCCTTGTCCAGCAAGGCTATATCCGAATAAACCGAGTTTATATATTTGATAATTTCGTCAGTGAAAGCTTTCTTTTCCTTAATTAAGTCCTCAAGTTTTTTTTCGTGCGCTTTAAGTTCGGCTTCGATGTTGTCCTTGACCTCCACCGGCGTGCCGAGCGCTCTGTCGTTTATGCGTATTCTTTCAAACTGCAGCGAGGCGAACAGGGTATCGACATATTCGATGCTGCTGCCCTGTGCAAAGTACGCGCCCCAGACATAATTGCCCTCGCTGCCCGTTTCAATGAAAATGAACGGTGGCAGGTCATTACGGTAAGTCATGGAATTGAGATATTTCATGCGCCTGTAAATCGTCTTATCCATTCTTCCGAAACGGTACTTGAAATACTTCAGCGCGTATATCTCGCGGATATCGACGTTAAGTCCCAACATAAAGTTCATCTGCCGGAGAACAAGGTTGTCGTCCTCGATAGTTTTTTTAAGGTCGGCTATTTCGGCGTCGAACTTCTGCATGCGCGAATGCAGCATATCAATTTTATCTGACATCACGTTCAGCGGCTCGTCGAACTTTTCGCTGATGAATTCCGGCGTTACTCCGGCGCAGCGGGCAAGGTCGAGAATTTTTTTCAGCATTTCCTTATACGGATTCTCCTCCTGGAAAGGAAGGAGCTTGCTGAATCCGGGAAGCACATTCCGGACATTTTCGGGATGGAAGCAGCCCTGCCTTAATATTTCAACGGCGACAGAATCGAATTTTGACATCGGGCCGGAAATGTTGACCAGCTTCATTTTAGAAATCGACAAATATTATCACCCACTTTACTGACAATAGTTTTAATCGATATAAATAATTTTTTCACGCGTCTCATCGGAAAAGACGCCGTAGCGAATGCTTTCGATAATATGGAAAAGGTTTTTAATTTCATTAGACTTGATGCCGAGATATGCGACGGCCGCGGCCGCCTCCGAGCTGCTTGTGAGAAGAATATTCCTGTCAATACTCAGCTGAATTCTGTCCTTGCTCGAGTCCGAGTTGGTTTCGGAGGCGTTGGCGTAATACTCGCCGTAAAGAGGCATTATCGCGCCGAAAAAGCCGGCCGGATCAGAAGACGCGGCGGCCTGTTCAAAGTCAGAGGGGCTCAGACGGTAGCCGAAGTCAATAATGTATTTTTTATACGAAACGCCTGAAAAAGACTTTTTAAGGCGGATCAAACGTCTTATATTTTCGATATCGACCTTCATGCCGAACTGGCGGTGCAGTTCATCGGCTTCATGGCCTCTGTAGTGCTCTCTGATAAATTTACCGAGCATTCGGTAAAAATGGGTGAAGAGAGCGGTTTCCATCTCGGCCGTATCGGTTTTTTCAAGGTTGAAGCCGTCCAAAACTCCGGCATACTTGGTCTTTGCCATAAGCTGCGTCAGTTCCGAAAAAGATGCCGCCGAGAGCAGCGACTGCATGTGCTCCGAATAGCTCATCTCATAGAACTGGGGGATTGTGGCCATGATTTCCGCTTTGTGCAAAAATGAGTTGTTTCTCAGCTGAATAATAATCCTTAGAATAAATTCGATTTCGCTCCGCAGCGTATAAATTTTAAGGACCTCCTTGTCCGGATCGTACATGAAGTCCGAAAGCTTCTTATAATCCGAGCTGAGGCTCTTTCTTATGAGAGTTTCAAGGGCGCCCCGCCTTATCATATTTTCGTTGGCGTCTGACATAATTTCCATGTAAAGCGGGTGTTTTTTCAGAAAAGCAACAACGCCGGGTATGCTGTTCCCTGTGATCAGCTCGTCAAATTCGTTCTTTGTAATGCGCATTCCGTACATTGCTTTTGCTTTGGCGAGAGCCGCGCCGCCTTTAATGTCGGGTCCCATAAATCATCATCGCCCTTCAAAACAAATTTTACCAATAATAAAGGCCGGTGTGAAAATATCAGCTTCATTGCTGTTTCAGAACCGAGCCGACAATATCATCCGACCATTTATCGCAATTTGCGTTGAACAGATTTTCAAACTCTTTTAGCTTCCTTGCGTAGTCGGACTTTACCGCTTCGATTTTTTTTGCGTTGTTTTCCCTTTCGCTCTCGCGAAGGATTGAAAGCTGTCTTTCTGCGTCTTTATACGCCGCGTCCCTTAAGGCTTTGATTTCCTCAGCGGTACTGTTTTCGATTTTTTGTTTTTCAAGTTCAGCGTTTCTGACAATTTTCTGGGCGTTCTTGTCACACTCCAGTATAGATTCGATCCGACTTTTCATTCTGCCGCCGTCCTCCTATGTTCAGTCATACGACGAACACAAATTATTTACTAATTTTATACTTATCCTGTTAATAAACAAGCAATAATTATTGCCAATTTGTTAATAATATTTGAACAAATATATTGCTTTGACGCATAATGATATCAATACGTAAATATGAACAATATTGTATTACAAAATAAAACCGTTTTTACGTCAGAGGCTGATTGCGCGGCATTTCTCTTCATTTATATTGATATACCGTTTCCGCGCTTTTATTCTTTATTGCAAAGTTTTGAATTTTCTGTGCATTTTAACCGACGTTAAATTATTTCCGGTTCTGTGTATTATATTATTGCGGCAATTATTGTTAAACCGGCAAAAATAAAGCCGTGTAAAACGGATAAAGAAACAGTATGAAAAACAGATTGCCGCCGAAATATTTAATACATTCCGGCGGCAATCTGCTATATTTTATTTGGATATTTCAGGCATCTGCCTTTATTTCTTCCATGGTATAGGCCTCGAGTATATCTCCGACCTTAAGGTCGCTGAATTTTTCAAGTCCTATGCCGCATTCGAAGCCTGCCGCAACTTCTTTAACGTCGTCTTTGAAACGGCGGAGCGACAGGATTTTATCCTCGAAGACAACCACGCCGCTGCGCAGCACACGAATCTGGGAAGCGCGGGTAACCTTGCCGTCCTGCACATATGAACCGGCGATTACTCCGACATTCGGCACGCGGATTGTCTGTCTGACTTCCGCATGGCCCTGGATGCTCTCCTTGAATTTCGGCGCAAGCATGCCCTTCATAGCAGCGGTTATCTCATCAATGCATTCATAAATAATGCGGTACGTGCGTATTTCGACGCCCTGTCGCTCTGCCGAGTCGATTGCGGCCTTATCGGGGCGCACGTCGAAACCGACAATGATGGCGTTCGACGCGGCGGCGAATGTAACATCGCCCTCGTTGATGCCTCCTGCGGCAGCGTGAATAACCTTTACCTTGACCTCGTCGTTTGAGATTTTTTCAAGCGCGTTCTTTACAGCTTCGGCAGAGCCGTCGACGTCCGCCTTGACGATGATGTTGAGCGACTTGACGCCGTCTGAAATTTGTGCGAACAGGTCGTTGAGGTTGGCGCGCGCGTTGGCCTTGAAGGTTTCCTCCTTTGCCTTTGAACGGCGCTGATCTGCAAGATCCCTTGCCATTTTTTCGTCTTCGACTGCATTGAATTCGTCGCCTGCGGAAGGAACCTCTGATAGTCCTGTAATCTCAACCGGAACCGACGGCGTCGCCGCTTTCACAGTTCTGCCGTTGTGATCTGTCATAGCCCTGACTCGTCCGACAGCCGTCCCTGCGATTACGACATCGCCCGAACGCAGCGTGCCGTTCTGAACCAGCACCGTCGCCACCGGCCCGCGTCCCTTGTCAAGCTTCGCCTCAATGACGATGCCTTTCGCGCGGCGTTTCGGATTTGCCTTGTATTCCTTGACATCGGCTACAAGCAGGACGCTTTCGAGCAGTTTGTCTATACCCTTCTTGGTAAGAGCCGAAACCGGCACGCAAATCACATCTCCGCCCCATTCCTCAGGAATAAGGTCATATTTTGTAAGCTCCTGCATTACTCTCTCGGGATTTGCGCCGGGTTTATCCATCTTGTTTATTGCGACAATGATATCGATGCCCGCCGCCTTGGCATGGTTGATTGCTTCGACGGTCTGCGGCATGACGCCGTCATCGGCAGCGACGACAAGTATAGCTATATCGGTCGCCTGAGCGCCGCGGGCGCGCATGGCCGTAAACGCTTCATGTCCGGGAGTATCGAGGAAGGTGATTTCGCGTCCGTTTATTTTAACGCGGTAAGCTCCTATATGCTGTGTGATGCCTCCTGCCTCTCCGGCGGTCACATTGGTATGTCTTATCGCGTCAAGCAGCGAGGTTTTGCCGTGGTCGACATGCCCCATGACGCAGACAACCGGCGCGCGTTCGACAAGGTCGCTGCTGTCGTCCTTTGACTCGTCAAAGAGCTTTTCCTCGATAGTTACAACAACCTCCTTTGTAACCTCGGCGCCAAGCTCGTCGGCCACAAGGAATGCGGTGTCGTAATCGATATATTCGTTGACGGTAACCATCATTCCCATCAGCATCAGGCGTTTGACGACTTCGCTCGCAGTGACCTTGAGCCTTGACGCAAGTTCCCCGACACTGATCTCATCCGGCACGGTTATGTGCACCGGCTGCTTTTTTACAGGCATTGTTTTCCGCTGCGGCATACGCCCCTTGACAACAATCTGCTGCGACTGCGAGCTTTTGTTGCGCTTGACCTTTTCGTTTCCGCCGCGCATATCGCGGATAGACTCGGGAACTATGCTGTCGAGCCTGTCGTCATATTTTGAAAGATCTATCGTCGTGCCTCTCGTGTCGACTATTCGCGGACCCGTCTGCCCTTCTTTCTTCGGACCCTGTCCGCGGACTATCGGCTGAGGCTGGAATTTTTCTTTGGGAGGTCCCTGATGCTCGCGCTCTGGTTTGCTGCGCCCCTGCCCAAATCCTGAACCTGCCGGCCGGTTGCCGTATTGCGGCTTGTCGCCGAACTGGCTCTGATTCTGCCCCTGGCTCTGAGATACCGGCCGCTGAGCGTTCTGCTGCTGCCCCTGCGCGGCACCTGCCGGACGCGCCACGTACGGCTGTCCCTGTGAGGGCGCCGGACGCTGAGCGTTCTGCTGCTGCACCTGTGCGGCACCTGCCGGACGCGCCACGTACGGCTGTCCCTGTGCGGGCGCCGGACGCTGAGCGTTCTGCTGCACCTGCGCGGCACCTGCCGGACGCGCGACATTCGGCTGTCCCTGTGCGGGCGCCGGACGCTGAGCGTTCTGCTGCTGCCCCTGCGCGGCACCTGCCGGACGCGCGACATTCGGCTGTCCCTGCCCGGCTACCTGTGAGCGTTCCTGCGCTTGCGCCTGTTCGCTTCTGCTGTCGGCATTCCTTTGGAACTCATTGGTTCTCTGAGTTTCTCCTGTCCTCTGAGCTTCAAAAGTCCTCTGCGTCTGAGCCGGCTTGGCGGATTCCGCAGGTTTTTGCTGTGCGGCAGGCTTCTGAACCTCGTCCTTTCTTGAAGCCTCGCCGGACTTTACTGTCTCAGCG
>CAZMZJ010000002.1:83978-185453 GCA_964570825.1 uncultured Lachnospiraceae bacterium
GGCTTTGCTGCCTCGGCGGGCTTTGCTGCCTCGGCGGGCTTTGCTGCCTCGGCGGGCTTTGCTGCCTCGGCGGACTTTGCTGCTTCGGCGGGCTTTGCTGTCTCGGCGGGCTTTGCTGCCTCAGCGGGCTTTGCTGCCTCAGCGGACTTTACTGCCCCGGCGGGCTTTACCGCTTCGGTATATTTTGCCGGTTCTGCTGATTTTTCAATATTCAAAAGCTTCTCTGACGCGGCGGATCCGCCCGCGTCAGCCGGTGCTCCCGCCTTTTTTTCTGTCCTGCCATCGTCATAAGGTAATATTTTCTCGTCCTGTTCAGCAGCTTTTCCGGTTTCGGATTTGCTTTTTGATTTTGAAGGAATATATGTGATGCCGTCAATATAATCCTCTATATTGGATATTTGATTCGCTTTTGTAAGCGTCTCAAAAAGAATATCGAACTCCGCCGGCTCAAGTATTTTCTGAGTCTTCGGCTCATATCCCTTATCCTTGAGGATATCGGTCATATCCTTGGCTTTCACACCAAGGTCCTTCGCAAGCTGATTCAATTTGTACTGCGGTATTATTGACATATACATTCCTCCTAAAATTCATCCGCCGTCCGTGTTTTACGCGCCGGAGCCGTTGTTATCAATCTGCATTTCAACGGCGCGTTTAAGCTGCGCGTCTGTTATTCCTGCCGCCGCGAGAGGACGCCGTTTCCCGACCGCAGCTCCGAGCGCTGCGGAGCCGTACGGAACAACAGCGAGCCTTACATTGTAGTATTTACACTTGTCATTTAATTTTTTTCGTGTGTTTTCCGATGTGTCCGACGCTTCTATAACAAGCAAGGGAGTCTTGCACCTCACGCCCCGCCTCATCGCGTCGCATATCATATCCGTTCCGTATACCAGCGCTCCCGCCCGGGCACACAAACCGAGCGTCTTAAGCAGCCTGGACTTTTCAGACCCGGCTTCTTTTGCCTCACTGCTCTTTTCCATCGGTTTCAAGCTCTGCTTCCATTGCATCGTAAACCGCCTCGGGTATCTCGCATTCAAGACTGTGATCGAGCCGTTTGGATTTACGGGCTTTTTTAAGGCATTTCACGTCGCGGCAGATGTAAGCGCCGCGCCCGTTTTTCTTGCCTGTAAAATCAAGCGAAACAACCCCCTCGGGGCTTCTTACCACGCGGAGAAGCTCTTTTTTCGGCTTGTGTTCGTTGCAGCCGAGGCATTGCCTTTCCGGAATTTTCCGTTTTTTCTGTTCCATATTATTTTATGATTTTATGTCGATTTTGTATCCGGTTAATCTCGCGGCAAGCCGCGCGTTCTGCCCCTCTTTGCCGATGGCAAGAGAAAGCTGATCCGCGTCGACTATCACGCGGCAGGCTCGCTCGCCCGTCATTGTAACCGACTGGACCGTAGCCGGAGCCAGCGCCGATGCGATGTATTCCTCAGGTACTTCGCTGTACTTCACTATGTCGATCTTTTCGCCCCGCAATTCTTCGACAATATTGTTTATCCGTATGCCGTGCGCGCCTATGCAGGCTCCCACCGGATCAACATCCTCGTCGCGGGACATAACAGCGATTTTTGTTCTCGAGCCAGCCTCGCGCGCGACGCCCTTCACAAGCACAACGCCGTCGGCGATTTCCGGAATCTCAAGCTCGAACATCCGGCGCACAAGTCCGGCGTGCACGCGCGACAGCGTAACCAACGGGCCTCTTGACTCCTTGCTGACCTCCATAATGAACACCTTGATTTTATCTCCCACCGTGAATGTCTCTCCGGGTATCTGCTCGCTCTTAAGCAGCGTTGCGCGCCCCGTTCCGGTTTCAAGTATAACGTTTCCGGTGGCTGTATCTATTTTGCTTACGGTTGCGGTGATTATTTCCTCGCGTTTGCTCTCGTACGCCTCCTGCATAACCTTGCGTTCTCCCTCGCGGATAGCCTGAATCAACACTGATTTTGCCTGTCCGGCCGAGAGCCTTCTGAAGTTTTTTGTCTTTATCTCTGTTTCGACTATCCTTCCGGTAGTATAGCGTTTGTTGAGCGCCTTAGCTTCTTCAAGTGAAATCTGGGTTTCAGGGTTTGTGACCTCCTCCACCACTTCCTTCTGCTGGAATACCTTCACTTCTTCCTTCTCGGGGTCTATCAGTACGCGCACGTTGGTGTTGTTTCCGTATTCTTTTTTATAGGCCGAAACAAGAGCCGCCTCGACTTTCCCAAGCATATAATCTTTCGGTATGCCTTTTTCCTTCTCGAGCAGGTCGAGCGCCGCAAAAAATTCCTTGTTCATCGCGGTGATTCCTTTCAAAATCTTATATCTATCTTTTATCTTATTATCTTATCGTTGCGTTATTTATTTTCTTTATCAAAGTCATAGACGGTGCGCACCTTGGCGGCGGCGGCAATTTCTATTTCTCGCCGTCCGTCGGATGTGTCGACAAGAATTTTTCCGTTCTCAAGTCCCGCGAGCACGCCGCTCACAGTTTTCGCGCCCTTCTCGTCCGGAGCATAAAGCTTAACCTCTACGTTCCAGCCGCGGCAGGACATAAAATGCTCCGGGTATTTGAGTTCCCTCTCGACGCCTGGCGAGCTTACCTCAAGATAGTACGCTGTCTCGATAGGGTCGGCCTCGTCGAGTATGGGGTCGATTGCGCGGTGAAATTTCTCGCAGTCGTCGATATTTATGCCGCGCGGCGAATCAATTGTGACCCGCAGCACCTGGCGTGCGCCTTCGCGGACGAATTCAACATCCCATAGGACAATCCCCTGCTCGGCTGCGACCGGCGCGATTATTTCTGCTACTCGCCCCGCTATATTCTTTTGATTTTTCATTTCTGATTACTCCAATACTCCATCAAGTTTCGCTCCGGCATCACAGAACCGGATATGTATACCGCCGGAAGCGGAAAAGACGCGTCATGAATAAAACCGTCATTCAACAATTGAGAGTGGGTCTCTCAACCCACTCTCATCGTATATCATCATAATCCATAATTATTATATCACATATTTTTTCCGAATGCAACAGTTATTTTCAATTTTTTTTATATTTATCTCACACTTTTCACACTTTGAGGTTTATCAGTATAGTATTGACACGCATATTGACGGGTGATAAAATTATAGCGTCAATCATTTATGACTTATTCAGGCAGAAATTGTAATTGTAAAAGAAACTTTTTCAACACCTTTATCCGCAGAAAGGACTCTCCATGAACATTCAGGACACAATAGCCGCGGTATCAACTCCGCGTGGCAAGGGCGGCGTTGCGCTGATACGCATTTCGGGCGGCGGCGCCGTCAAGATCGCAGATAAAATATTCAAACCCAAAAACGGGAAGTCTCTTTCAGAAACCGCGCCGCGATCCGCTGTTTACGGTGACATATATTCATATGAACCCGACGGCTCCCTGCGCCGGGTAGACGACGGGATTGCGGTAATTTTCCGCGCGCCGGCGTCGTTTACAGGAGAGGATACTGTTGAAATAACCTGCCACGGAGGCGTCCTGATAACCGAGACTGTACTTGAATCCGTGCTGTGTGCCGGTGCAAGACTTGCGGAAGCCGGGGAGTTCACCCGCCGCGCTTTTGTGGCCGGAAAGCTCGGACTTTCCGAAGCCGAGGCCCTCGCCTCGCTGCTCGAAGCGAAAACACACGAGCAGCTGATCCTCTCGCGAGCCGGAATGGACGGAAAGCTTGCACGCGAGGTGCATGCGCTTTATGAAGAGCTGCGCCGTCTGGTCAGTAGCATATACGCCCTTGTCGATTTTCCGGAAGAAGATTTATCCGGAATTTCACGCGATGAACTTACCGCCGGCGTCTCTGAGGTCAACCGGCGCCTGCGCGCCCTTGCGGCGACATACAGAACCGGCAAAGCTATTTCGGAAGGCGTACGCACGGTAATCAGCGGCAGGACAAACAGCGGGAAAAGCTCTCTTTACAACCGCATTGCCGGCAGCGATGCCGCAATAGTGACAGATATCGAAGGTACCACTCGCGATATCCTTGAAACGACCGTATCTTTCGGAGGGGTGACTCTGCGACTGTTTGACACGGCCGGCCTGCGCGAAAGCTGTGACAAAGTCGAGCTTATCGGGATCGAGCGCGCCCGCCGGGTAATCGAGGACGCCGAGCTTGTGCTCGCTGTCTTTGACGGCTCCCGGACTCCTGACGCCGAGGACGAAAAATTTGCCGGATACCTCGCCTCCCTGCGCGCTCCTGTTATTGCAGTCGTAAATAAAACCGACCTGCCTGAAATTCCCGGTTCTCTCCCCGAGCTGAATTTTGCTGCAGTAGTACGCGTTTCAGCTCTGACCGGCGAAGGCATGGACGCCCTCGCCGATGCAGTAAGAAAGCTGTTTATCGACGGCAGCATCGACCTTTCGAACGATGCGATCGCGGCAAACGCACGGCAGTACGCCGCGCTGTCCCGCGCAGCGGAGCTGACAGCCCAGTCCCTCTCGGCGCTTGATGCGGGGCTGCCCGAGGATATCTGCTGTTCCGACCTTGAGGTTGCGATGTCTGCTCTTGCCGAGATTGACGGCCGTGAAGTAACCTCCGACATAGTATCCGAAATATTCTCACATTTCTGCGTGGGAAAATAAAAAAAGTAAAAAAGCAAAGCACCGCAGTGGCGGTACGCCTGTGTCGCCCTGTCGCAATACTCAGAATTCATAGTATTCCGCATTGATATTGATGCCGCCTTATAAAACAATTCCGGGAGAGTTTCGTTGCCGAAGCTCTCCCGGAAATTATTATGCTTTATTCTGACTTTTTCTTAAATCCGAAGAGGTATATGCACAACCCGCCTCCGAGCACAGCCACCACAGCTGCTGCGGTAATCCATGCCCAGGTGTAGTCGGCGGCAAGATCCACCACCGCGAAGGTTGAAAGACTGTCAACCGTGAAGGTCAGGAAGCCGTTCTCTCTGACAGTATATAGATAATCGGCTTTGCCCGCGGAGTTGATGTGAACAACCGATATTTGCTCGTACTTTTCAAATCCTGTGTCCGGGATCTTTATTGTCACGCTGCCGTCAGGCTGAACCTTTACGAGATTGCTTGTCAGCGAAATATCATATGCCGCAAGCACCCTGCCGTCCGGAATAAGCTTTGACACATCTTTTTTCTCAAGCACCTTGATGGTGAGCTTGTAGTCGGGGCTGATTCCTTTGGCCGAGGACATTGTTATTCCGTAACTGTTGCCGGACGACGCAACTTCAGTCTGAAGAATCGTATAGGTTGCCGGCGTTACGTTGAAATCATAGTTCGGGCTTTCAATAATTGCGACTATGCTGTACTTGCCCGGGATGTTGCCTTCAGTGCGCGACAGCTTGACATACTTTTCATCGCCGTTGAAGAAGGTCCCTTCGGTAACTTTATAGGTGAGGGGCTCTGTGCCGACAATCGAATTGACCGGATTTATGACTATAGCCACTTTAGCTTTGTTGACAGTCAGTGTGCCCGGAACAAAAGTGATGTTGTAGTTGATTGACGACACTCCGCCGGGAGTAACCTTGTATTTTCCGACATTGCCGTACTGGTTGTAATCGAAGGTGTAGGTCAAGGCTCCGGAAAGCACGCCGGCGCCCTCTCCGTTGACAAATCCGCTGTATGTGACTCCATTGCCCGCAGGATTATCTCCATAGGTGATTGTACAGTCGTTCGCCGTTACGGTGAGCTGCACCTTTGAGATGGTGAACACTACGGAAGGATTGGACAATTCGTAGTTGACGTCGCTGAACCCGATGGCCTGCGCCGTATAAGAGCCGGCGTTCACGGAAGCTCCGCTGACGGTGATTTTTCCCGCGCCGCTGTAGTTCTGAAGAGCCGCCTCGGGCTGATGTGATTTGCCGTCATAGCTGAACTGCGTGTTTGTCCAGGCAACAGACACCTGCTTTTTCGCAACCGTAAGAACTCCGGGCGTGAAGGTTATCTGATAGCTCTGGCTGGATAATCCGCTCGGAACTATCTGATAGGTTCCGGCGTTCGCATAACGGACATAAGTGCAGGATATATTGAGAGTCCCTTCAAGCACCGTATAGCTTTCGCCGCCGACAAGCCCGTTGTATGACACTGTGTAAGCCGGAGCCGCGTCGCCATATATTATGCTTATATCGTTCGCCTTGATAGTAAGAGGAGCCTTTTCTATTGTCCATGTCAGAGTGACGTTTCCGGTGGTATGATCTGCCCACTCATAGTTTGCCACATCCTTGATGGATATCACAAGCGTGTAGCTTCCGACATTCTTCTGCGTGTTGCCGGTAATATTCATAAGCGACTGGTTGAAGTTCGTGAGCAGGGCGTTCTGATTTGCGCCGCTGTAGGTGCACGGGCCCGTGACCGTCGGCTTTGTAAGCATTGCTCTGAAGATCGACCAGTAAACCGACTGATTATCGGTGCTTCCGTTGATCCATTCGTACTGTGTTGGATCGTTAAGCTTTATAATAATTCTGTAGTCGATTCCGACGGCCGTCTGCTTGTTGCCGCTGACTATTGTCATGGTGCTGTAATCGAAGCCGTTGAGGGTTGCGGTCTGCTCGTAGCCGGTATAGTAATATGTCGTGGTAACTGTCGGAATGTTCAGTTTAGTTCTTCCGATAGTCAGTATCTTGATATCCGATTCGATACCGTCGATTGTCACTGTAAAGTAATAGTCGCCCGCGTTGGCATATGAGGCGGAGGTTACGGTGAGAGTCACGGAATTATTGTTTACTGTGCTTGCCGTCATTGTGACGCCGGACGGCCGGTAGCTGTCGCCGTACTGTGTCTTGCTGGCGTTATTGTACCATGTGATGGTCGCCGCAGTGCCGTTTGAAATATTGGTCGTCGTGACTGGAATGGTAAGAGGTGTTGTCGTCGCGGTTTTTCTCGTGAGGGTGCCGCTGAGATTTCCGACTGCGACCGACTGCGCCGACAGCATCAGCACCTGCCCCGAGCCCGAGCCGTTGTTCTTGATTCCGTACGACTGGTTGTCGGACGAGAAATATCCGCTGTAGTTTGCGTTGACCGCCGAGATAATCGGAACAGGCGCGGAAGATGTGGGGGTTATTTCAGTTGTTATGCCCATTCTTGCGGTGCCGTAAAGCCCGCGGGACAGGTTGATCGTGACCGTTCTGTTTGCCGGCAGGAAAACGTTGCTTGCCGTGCTGCCGTTTGTGTTTCCGTACACATACGCCGCGTATGAAACCTCAAAGGTGCCCCCGGCGTATACACCGCCGCCGTTGACGTTTGCGATATTGTTCGTGACTGTTCCCCTGAAGTCAACATTTCCGCTGAGGGTTATATAAATGCCACCGCCATTTGCTGCCCTGTTGCCGGAGATTACAGGCGAGGTGCTTACTGTAACCGTGGAGGCGCTGACATAAATACCTCCGCCGTTTGCGGTTGCAACGTTGTTTGAAATGGTTGCGCTGTTAAGAATCAGCGTAGTTTGGTCGTAAAGATAAATGCCGGCGCCGTTTGAAGCGTAGTTGCCGTATATGCTGCCGCCGTTGACAGTCAGCGAGCCGCCACTGTAAACAGAGATTCCGCCGCCGTTGCCGCTGTTGTTGCCGCCGGTTATTCTGCCGCCTGTTGCCGTGTCGTCTATCACAAGATTTCCGCTGACGCCGATGACATATCCGTTAGACGCAGCGGCCGAGAGTCCGCGGTTGATTTTATTTCCGTTAAGGTCAAGACGCACGGTTTTGCCTGCCGGAACTTCAAACGACGTGCTGATCGTCACATCCTTCTGCAGGAAAATATATGCTGTGCTTCCGGACGGAAGACTGTTCACATAAACCATCGCATCGGCAAGCGTGCCGCCGCCCGCGCTGCAGGTGGAGTCAAGTCCCCAGATGGCGTTCTGAAGTCCGATAGCCACAACATAATTGTTTCCGTTGGCTACATTTTCAATGATGTATTTCGGGTTGTCGGAAACAAAATACGCGCTGTAGTTGGCGCTGTTAATGCTTGTTATAACATACGACACACTAGCCGTGGGTGCAGTGGAGGCGGCGACGCCTATCTCGGCACCTGCCGCAAGCCCGCTGCTGGATATCGTCAGGCTCTTTGTCGTTATATAAAGGTTGCTCGGAGTTCCGCCTGAGAGTATAACACCGTTGAGAGTTCCGCCGATAACGTTTCCTATGATTTTGGGGCTACCGGAAAGAATAAGCTCGGTTCCAAAGTAAACGCCGCCAGGTGTCGTTGCCGCAGTGTTATAAGTAATCTCGCCGCCCTTGATTTCGCAGGAACCGTCGGCATAAATGCCGCCGCCCTTGGCAAGGCTTGCATTGAGCGTTACCTGGCCGCCCTCAATATATACCTTTGCGGTCGAGGCTGCATAAATGCCGCCGCCGTTTGAAGCGCTGCGGTTGTTGAGTATCTTGCCGCCCTTGAGAGTGAGGGTTCCGGCAACATATATTCCTCCGCCGTAGTTGTTGTTATAACCGCCGGTTATCTTGCCGTTACCGCCCGAGCTGCTATCGCATATCGTAAGCGTACCGGAGACATTGATAACATTTCCGTTATAAACAAACGAGGAAAGCCCGCGGTCAATCTTATATCCGTTGAGGTCAAGGTTTACGTTTCTTGCATAGTTGATTTCTATCGGCGCGGTTGTGTTGACATCCTTCAGCAGTCTGATGTACGCCGTGCCGGTTGTGAGACCGTTCGCATAAGTAAGCGCCGCCGCAAATGTCCCGCTGGTGCCGTATGACGCGCTCGGCCCCCATTCCGCTTCGTATTCTACCGCCCCGACATCAAGCACGAGTGCGGCCCCGGCCGTCATCGTGATGAAGAGGAATACGGTCAGAATTAAAGACAATGCCTTTCTGGTGAATAATTTTTTCATTTTTGTAAAAACGTCCTTTCTGATATTATTTCATTGCTTTTTCTGGCAGGTGCGAGGATTTTCCGGTATTGCCCGGCTTTTGCTTCTTGCAAAACAGGAAATAACGCAATTATTCTTTCGTTTTATATAATTTTTTGGAAACCCGAAAAGAATGCGCGACCCAAATATATTAACAGTCCGGAGCTTCAAAAAGTTTCATTATTATTAAAAATATTTTTTTCTGTAGCTGCCATATGACGCCCTGCCACAATTATTGGCAATATCTGGAGGATTTAATCACCAATATCTGGATATTTTAATTTTTCAGACTATGTATCGGTGCAGGTACGCGGCCGCCTCGCGAAATGAACTTTGCGGGAGACCATTTATTTACCGGAATTATAGGCGCTCGTCCGAGAAGACCTCCGAAACTGACCGAATCGCCGACTGTTTTGCCGTAAGCCGGGATCAGGCGGACAGCTGTTGTCTTGGTGTTGACAACGCCAATGGAAATTTCGTCCGCGATGATGCCGCAGATCACGGCTTCGTCGGTGTCGCCCGGTATGGCTATCATGTCAAGCCCCACAGAGCAGACCGCCGTCATTGCCTCAAGCTTTTCAAGCGTCAGCGCACCGCGTTCCGCCGCGGCTATCATTCCGGCATCCTCGGACACCGGGATAAATGCGCCTGAAAGCCCGCCGACATGGGACGACGCCATGACGCCGCCTTTTTTGACCGCGTCGTTGAGCATTGCAAGAGCCGCAGTTGTGCCGTGAGCCCCGCAGGACTCAAGCCCGATTTCTTCAAGTATATGCGCGACTGAATCGCCGACGGCCGGCGTCGGGGCAAGAGAAAGGTCGACGATGCCGAAAGGCACGCCGAGACGCGCCGCAGCCTCGCCGGCGACCAGTTGTCCCACACGGGTTATCTTGAACGCCGTCTTCTTTATGATTTCTGCCACCTGAGTGAGGTCGCAGTCCCCTGCTCTCCGTATTGCAGAGGCAACGACGCCCGGACCCGAAACGCCAACGTTTATTACCGTCTCGGGCTCGCCGATGCCGTGAAAAGCTCCCGCCATAAACGGGTTGTCCTCAGGCACGTTGGCGAAAACAACCAGTTTAGCGCAGGCGATGGAACCCTCGTCGCGGGTGAGGTACGCCGCGCGCTTGATGATTTTCCCCATTTCGGATATTGCGTTCATATTTATTCCGGCCTTTGTCGTCGCGACGTTGACCGACGAGCAGACCGTCTTTGTTTCAGCAAGAGCCTCGGGGATTACCGAGATAAGGTTCTCGGCTCCCGCGGTTGCGCCTTTGTGAACAAGAGCCGAGAAGCCTCCTATGAAATTGATGCCCAGTTCCGACGCGGCGCGGTCAAGCGTCCGCGCAATTTTTATGTAGCCTTCCGGCGAAACCGAACCTCCGACAAGCGAAACCGGGGTCACTGAAACGCGTTTGTTGACGATCGGGATGCCGTACTGCTTCTCGATTTCCTCGCCCACCGGCACAAGCCGGCGTGCGGTTTTGGTAATCTTATCGTAAATCTTACGGCAGAGCCTGTCCTCGTCCTCTGATACGCAGTCAAACAGGGATATCCCCATGGTTATGGTGCGGATATCCAGATTTTCCTGACGTATCATATTTATAGTTTCGAGTATATCAGACGTATTAAGCATGTAAAAGTTCCCAACTTTCCTGTCAAATATTAAATGCGGTGCATCGAATTGAAAATGTCCTCGTGCATGACGTGGATGTCAAGACCTTTTGCTTTTCCCAGCTCCGAGAGCCTGTCCGCAAACTCAATGAACGAAATTTTCAGCTTGCCTACGTCCGCGAGCATGATCATCGCGAAATATTCGTTCAGCACGCTCTGTGAAATTTCAATTATGTTTGCGTCGTATGCCGCGCATTCGGTACTGACCAGCGCGATTATTCCGACGCTGTCTTTGCCTGTTACTGTGATTACTGCTTTCATTTTGATTTTGATACCTTTCAGATTTAGCTATGCCAATATTATACATTATATAGAAGCCTAATTCAAGTACCGCTGTAAAATATCATTGAATTTTAAGACGCCAAGGTTGAAATCCAAAAATAATTATTGTATAATTATGTTGAAAAAGGCAGCACATCAAAGCAGGCGCGCCATTTTTTAATAAAATTCAACTGTTCATATATCATATATAACCCAATCAGCCGAAAATTTGCTTTCAAAATCTGCGGATAGTATATGTATAATTGAAACACACAACCTTCAATCAGCGTGCACTGCGGCTTTGCTGCCGGCGGAAAGGAGCTGTCGCTCAGATGAACGAGTTTTCCACTTACGAATACGTTGTCGCTCAGAAAAGCGAAGGAAAATACAGATGGAGAAAGATCGGCATGATTTTGCTCTATGTATTTTATGTCATAACCTTTTTTACTGTCGGCGCCGCAACTGCAATACTTGTTCCCTGCATTGCCCTGATACCCGTTACGACATGGATTTTAGTATTTCTGACATGGCGTTATGCCGAAATCGAGTATGAATACTCGATAACATCGGGGGTTTTGACCTTTACGAAAATCTACGGCGGACGCACCCGGAAGACTGTCACCGAAATAAAGATAAAAGATGCTTCTGTAATAGCGCCTTTTTCAGACAGACTTCAGGAAAGCAGATTTGAGGCGTTTCGTGCAAGCAAGGTGTACTCGGCGCTGTCGTCGCTTTACGCCGAGGACGCATATTTCATGTTATACGTCAATGAAAAAAACGAGCGCTGCGCCTTTGCCTTCGAGGCGACCGCCCAGGCTCTTAAAATCTGCAAATTCTATAACCCGGCGGCTACAATTGTAAAACAGGTTAAATACTGATAAAAACGAGCCGTTATTTAATCATCACCATTATCTCCTATCACCCCTTGACCGCCGTTTGCGGCACATTTATGCTAAAATTTTCAAATGCTGCGATGCTGATTCCTGCAAGCGCAGATAATAAATTAAAAAAGCCCGCGCTGCAGCGCGGGCTTTTGTATTTTTTATTTGTCAGCTATCAGCCAAGCTTTGATTGATTGATCTTTATGCCGGGACCCATTGTGCTTGCGATGACGCAGCTCTTGATGTACTGGCCTTTTGACGCGGCGGGTTTTGCTTTCATGATTGCTCCGGTGAGAGTATCGAAGTTTTCCTTTAACTTCTCTGCCCCGAAGGACGCCTTGCCGATCGGGCAGTGGATAATGTTTGTCTTGTCAAGTCTGTACTCGATCTTGCCTGCTTTTGCCTCCTTGACGGCGCGAGCGACATCGGGAGTAACGGTGCCGGACTTGGGGTTAGGCATAAGTCCCTTAGGACCGAGAACCTTTCCAAGACGTCCGACAACACCCATCATATCCGGGCTTGCAATGACGATATCGAAATCAAACCAGTTTTCCTTCATGATCTTATCGACAAGATCTACGTCGCCGACATAGTCTGCGCCGGCTGCCTTTGCCTGATCGACCTTATCGCCCTTTGTGAATACAAGGACGCGTACCTTCTTGCCTGTTCCATTCGGGAGAACGACGGCGCCTCTGACCTGCTGGTCTGCATAGCGGGAATCCACGCCGAGACGGATGTGGAGCTCGATTGTCTCGTCGAACTTTGCCTTTGAGGTCTGGCATACAAGGGATATAGCCTCTGCGGGATCATAAAGCTTTGTTTTTTCGAAAAGCTTTAAGCTGTCTGTATATTTCTTTCCGTTTGCCATGTTTCTGATCCTCCTTAGCCTTCCACTACTACGCCCATGCTGCGGGCGGTGCCGGCGATCATGCTCATAGCGGCTTCAATGGAAGCGGCGTTGAGGTCGGGCATTTTGGTTTCTGCGATCTTTCTGATCTGTTCCTTGGTTATCTTAGCGACCTTATCCTTGTTCGGCTTTGCCGAAGCGGTTTCGATTCCGCAGGCCTTCTTTATAAGAACAGCCGCGGGAGGAGTCTTCGTCACGAACGTGAAGGAACGGTCGGAATAAACAGTGATGACGACCGGAATGACAAGACCGATATCGGCCTTTGTTCTTTCATTGAATTCCTTTGTAAATACAGGGATTGCAACGCCGTACTGTCCGAGCGCAGGGCCAACAGGCGGCTGCGGGGTAGCTTTTCCGGCGGGCAGCTGGAGCTTTATTAACCCAACTATTTTCTTTGCCATAATTTATTTTCCTCCGATTGTGGTTTTCTGCGGGAGAATTGTTGAAAAATTTTCTCCCTCCCACATTGATTGACGGTTACCCGTCAGTTTTTGCCTGCTTTGACCGCGCTCACTTCGAGCTCGACAGGCATGTCGCGGCGCCCGCGTTTTACAAGCACCGTAACTGTCTTGAGATCAGCCGAAATTTCCTGCACAATGCCGGTGTATCCTTCGAAAAGGCCCGAGCATATGACGACTTCGTCGCCGGGCTTATATGAAAGCTGAACTTTCTTTTCCTCGATGTTGAGCGCTTCCACCTCCGCTTCGGAAAGGGGTGTGGGGCGGGAGCCGGGGCCGACAAAGCCCGTGACGCCCGATATGTTGCGCACAGCATGCCAGCTTTCGTCGTTCATCACCATCTTGATGAGAACATAGCCGGGGAATACCTTAGTTTCGACTTCCTTTTCTACGTCTCCGTTTTTTTCGATGACCTTTTCAACCGGAATTCGGATATCGAAAATCAGATGCTGCAGGCTGCGGTTTTCAACTATTTTTTCAAGACTTGCTTTAACCTTGTTTTCGTATCCCGAGTAGGTGTGCGCCACATACCATCTTGGGCCTACGTTCATTTCATTTATGTCGCTCATACCGATATAATATTGCCGAGCGCGATGATTCCCTTCGAGAATACAAAGTCAAGCATCGCGATCAGAATTCCGAGAATTGTAATTACAACTATCACGACGATTGTGTTCTTGCGGACTTCGGGCCAGGGCATCCACACAATTCTCTTAAGCTCGCTTTTATAGCTTCTCAGCCATTTCGCAAGTCCGTCCCTGTACTTAATTCCGAAGAATACTCCTATCCCGATCAGAACAGCGAGAACGCCCATGCTGATCCAGAAGCCAAGACCGAGTCCGGCATCATTGCTGGCTGTGTCGTCTGCGGCGGTTGTCACGGCAGCTGTTGTATCGGCGGCTGCTGTTGTTTCGTCTGCCGCGGCAACGTCGCCGAGAGCTACGACGGTTTCGTCATCCGCGGCCGTTGCTGTATCGTTTGCGGCGACTCCGACTGAAAAGGCGGAAACAGAAAGAAAAGTTACAAGAACCATAAGAGAGAGGGCGACGAGAGATCTGACATTTTTGATTATTGCCATCATTTCGTCAACACCTCGTTACTTTGTCTCTTTGTGAAGAGTGTGCTTGCGGCAGAATTTGCAGAATTTTTTCTGCTCAATCCGGTCGGGATCATTCTTCTTGTTCTTCGATGTGTCGTAATTACGCTGCTTGCACTCGCTGCAGGCAAGTGTAATTTTGACACGAGAGTCATTAGCCATGTTTTCGGCACCTCCAATATTTTCAAATTTGACCGATGAACCCATATGGCTTCAAATGGTCTTTCGTACCTCCCTCAGCGCTGCAGAATGCCGCGCTTCATGTTTCGCCGGCATATCGGTTTCACATTCAAAAATGCCGCGAATCATTATGGCGCAAAAAGCACGACAAAAAGAACTCTGCGTGCAGAGGTAAAGTTATTATATCACCGCTCGGACGGCTTGTCAACACTTTTTTTCATATTTCCGTCTCTGACCATCGATTATTCAAATATTCGGAAGCGGAATTTTCTGACGCTCATATGATCTATTCTTCATTTTTATCTCTTGACTACATAATACAAACTGCCCGTGGAATAATAATCATGTAGTCATTAGTGCTGTCATGCGCTGCTGATGCTCTGATTCTGCCGCCGCAAAAAACAGAATTCATGCGGCGAAACATGAGCAGACAAAACAATCGCCCATCGAAAGGATTATAATATAAATGAAAAAAACAATCAAATCCGCGGCATATGTCTTTGCCGCTCTTATGCTCGTACTTGTCCAGCTGACGCTGTCTGCGGCATTTTTGCCTGTATCCGCCACTGCAACAGATACAACCACTGTCGACGTCACGTCCGGCACGACAGCAGCCACGATACCCGGAACAACCGCCGCGACGACCGCTGCCATAACGACCAACGCGCCGACAACAACAAAAGCCGCGACGACCACCGCCCCCGGGAATGCAGCAGGCGGCAATTCCACCGCGTGGGGAATTATTATTGCAATAATAGTTATAGTGGTAATAATAATCATAATTGTGGCTCTGCTTCCGAGGAACAATAGAGGAAACAACAATACGAACATCAGAAAATAAACACGAGGGAAGGACTCGCAACGAATCCTTCCCTTTAATTTTATGTATTGTCCGGCTGAAAAAGCGCGCCGTTTTGTTTTTCCTGTCTGTCAGCTTCCCCGAACGCCGCGACCCTTATTTCATAATCCCCGCATTTTACGCTTACCGGAAAGCCTGTATTGCAGTCGACATAAAGCGTCAGCGGCGTTCCGCCGTCAAGAATCATCCTGACTTCCGCAAGGCGCTCGCCGTTTTCCGTAATTATGCTTACATTATCGATAGCTCCGTCCGGAATCAGCAGCTCGGCCGCTGCAAGCCAGCCGGCGCATCCGCTGCCGTCGATCTCAACGCTTCCCGAGGAAACAGTCACTTTACTGTCCTTTCTTGTTATTTTTATTCCGCTCAGCGTTGCGGGGCTCTGAAAAACCATCTCGATATCCCGAGGCGCAGCGCCGGTCCGGCCGCTGTCATACGCCCGCGGCGCGCCGATTTTTACCTCTGCTGCGAACTCCACCCCGTTCATTCTGCCATAAATCGAGGCGCAGAATGCGTCGCCGGTATATTCGAGATACTCCTGCCCCGACATTGCGCAGCCGGCAAGTATCAGCATAAATGACAATAATATCATCAACTTTTTCATTACTTCCCCCCGTCCGATATGCGCCGGACACACCTGCGCGCTACATTATATGACGTCAGCCTTAAAACAATTACCTGATTATTGCATTCGGATATTTGATATGATATAATATACTGTGGCAGATTTTGAGCAAAACGCCCCGCCGCGGCTCCAGAGCTTCTTTACGGATGCTGCGCGGCGGAAATTTTTAACGCTCACAAGACAAATATTGTCATAGCCGCATATATCTGCGCGGCCGCCGGAAAGGTTTTGAAACTCAATGAACCCAACATACAGACTATACTCATCCCTCCCCTGCCCGCCTGCGCCCCGGACAGCCGCTGAAATCAGCATCCCGGCGCTGCTTAACAACTACAGGCTTCTTCTCAAAGCCGCGCGGGATTCGACACCCGGCGTCCGCGCCATCTGCGTCGTCAAGGCCGATGCTTACGGTCACGGCGCCGAAGCCGCGGCGACGGCCCTTATGAAAGAAGGGTGCGATTTTTTCGCCGTCTCCTGCATTGAAGAGGCCGAGGCCCTGCGGCATGCGCTCGGCGCCGCCCCGGATATAATGATTCTCGGCTACACCGACCCGTCGCGCGCATCCGAACTTGCGGCGAGCAACATAATACAGACCGTTTACTCGCGCCGGTATATGGCCGTTCTTTCAGCGTATGCTTCGGACGCGGGCGTTAAGGTGCGCACACATTTGAAGCTCGACACGGGAATGAACCGCATCGGCATCCCGGCGCAGTCAAACGAGCAGATAAGAGAGGCGGCAAAAACCGCCATCGAGCTTGCCTCGGCTCCCGGTCTGGTTTTTGAAGGGATGTTCACCCACTTTGCGCGGGCGGACGAGGAATATGAGCCCGTCGCTGCCGCCGGTACGGCAATCGGCAGGCAAAAGCAGGATATTTCCGGGGAAATAACAAAAGGCGGAGCATCCGATAAGGAAGAACCTCTCCCCGACTGCGGGCTTTGCGGAGAAGATTTCACCGAGCTGCAGTTTTCCCGCTACCGCGCTGTTGAAAAGCTTATTGAAGCGCGCGGAATAAAAATCCCCTGCCGGCATGTATGCAACAGCGCCGCGTCGGTACGTCACCCCGAATACAGGCTCGACTGCGTAAGGTTCGGCATTATGCTATACGGACTGCTTCCCTCCGGCGAGGTCGATTTCCCGGGTCTTCTTCCGGTAATGAAGCTGCGTTCCGTGGTCTCGCATGTCCACGACCTTCTCCCCGGAGCGTCTGTCGGCTACGGCGGATGTTTCACGTCAAACATTTCCCGACGCATTGCAACTCTCCCCGTCGGGTATGCGGACGGTTTCATACGCGCGTACACCGGCGGAACAATAAAAATTTACCACGGCGGCATCGGCTATATGGTGAAAATCGTGGGCCGCATCTGCATGGATCAGCTTACCGCAGATATAAGCGGAACTCCCTGCGAGGAGGGGGATTCGGCAGTCCTTTTCGGCGACGAGCCGGGGGATCTTGAGCAGCTCTCGCGCCGTGCAGGAACAATTGGGTATGAATCGCTCTGCATAATCAGCTCGCGGGTGCCGAGATACTATGTATAAAATCAAGTTTTATGGGAAAGTTTGAAGGACAAATCTTTCAGACAGTATGTTTTGCGCTTGCTTTGCCGCTGCCGCGGATGGCGTAATTCCGTCAAAAAGCGGAGCCTGCACAACCCTTACGGAAACAGAAAGGCATGGTTATAACATGAAATACTTTCCCCGGAAAATTTCATACGCGGTCGTCGCCGCTTTGCTTCTCGTCATATCCATTCTGCTTTCTCTTCCTTCTTGCGGCTCCTCGGAGGCAACGTCCCGGGGGGACGCCATCAGCTCAACCTCGGTCCCTCAGACCGACGGAGTATCTTCTGTCACCCTGAACAGCCGCGGAAACAAGCTTACGGTCCGCTCTGTTCTGAGCAGCGATTTCATTGCAAAAAATCCGCACTCCACGATTTACCTTTTCGAGCTTGGAGCGGGTGATAACTCCTCGTCGCTGGCATCGCTTACGCCGGTATATTCCTTCAGGGCATCGTCAAAAAGCAGCTGGTCCGCCACTCTATATGAAGGTTCCCTCTCGCGGCTCTTCTGCTTTTATGTGCTTGCGTCAAAGAACGAAGCGGGTGAATACGCAGCCATCGGTTCGGCAGTCCCGGTTCTTAACCCCGAGGTGCTTGCCGCACGCACATATGCCTATCCCGCGGCTGTGTCAATAAAGGGAATAGAAACCGAATCAGTCGCCGACGCCCTTTCGCTCGGCGCCTCGCACGTCGTGTTGAATATAAAGATTGAGGATTATATCGCCATCCCCGATCCGTCGGTCCCCGAAACGCTCCAGACGGTCGAATATATTTATAACGGCATAACATATCACTTCAGCGCCGCCGCGCTTTTGGCGCTCGACGGAAAAATTAAAACCCTGTCAGACGAGTCCATAACAGTCTATCTCCGCTTCATCCTCGGCACACAGCCATCTGAGCTTCCGGACAAGCTCAAATGCCTCGGATACAGCGGCTCTCCGGCCGCAGGCTGTTACGCAATAAATATTTTCAATAGCGGCTGCTCCGGGTATATTGCGGCACTGTTCAGCTTATTTTCCGAGCGCTACACAAGGCCGGACGGCGAGTGCGGCTTTTGCGGCTCTTTCATCATAGGATCTGACGTCAATAATTCATCGGTTTCAAATTCCGCCGGTGCGGATACCGACGCCGCGTCATACGCCGCCGCATATGAGCGGCTCGTCCGCATAGCCCGCACAGCGCTTGTTTCAAATTACAAATACGGGCGTGTTTATATTTCGCTCGGCAGCAACTGGAACGCCGCCCTGTCCGGCAGCAAATGCGCCGCCGACTCCAGCGCGTCAAACTTTCTTTCAAGTTTCAGCGCGATAGCTTCGGCTTCCGGAGACTATAACTGGGGTGTCGCGTCGAGCGCGTACGCGCTCGACCCCGCCGACAGCAGCATCTGGGACGATCCTCTCGCAACGGGTGCTTCCTCGCAGTATCTCTCCCCTGCCAACATCAGCGTGCTGACGTACGCTCTTTCTAAGAATTACACATTTTTAGGCAGCATGCGCAGCACTGTCATCTGTTCTTTCGGAGTGCATGGCGATAAGGCGGACGCATCGTCTTTAGCGCAGCAGGCGTCGTCATACGCCTACGCCTATTACAAGGCTGCCGCCGACGGCGCTGTCGGTGCGCTAATATATTCAACTCTTGACGACGCATCAGGAGATACACATCAATACGGGCTCAGATCATCCGGAAACGGCGGCGCGAAGGGTCTGAGAAAACCGGTCTGGGACATCTTCGCCTCTATTGACACAAAGAACGACGGCGCCGTCGGCGCCGCCTCGGCTCTCGCCGGAAGCGAGTTCGCCTATCTTTACAACAGCCTCTCTTCCTCGGTCAAGCTGAAAAACTCATTAACGGGCGTCAGCGCGGCTGTTACAAACGCAGGAATCTATCGCCGTCTGTCTGTTTTCGATTTCACAAAGGGAGAATTGTCGGGATTTTCACTTGTTTCTTCAGCCGGAATACTTGATCTTTCCCCCGTGTCCGGCAAACCGGCGCTGCGTATACTCAACATCGGCGATGCCGGAATATCATGCTCAGGCGTCGGAAGCCACACGGCTAAGGACTCTGATTATTTATTGGTCGACATAGCGAACGCGGATTCGGGCGGTCAAGTAACCCTGCGTCTTTCCCAGAACGCGAAAAACGGATATATTGCATACGAATCGACCGCGGCTTACAACGCCGGAAAACAGATAATTTCTTTTGACATATCTGATTTTTCAAAATCAATCGCCTCCGGGAGCTTCAATATTTCGCTCTGGTTCAGTCCGTCCTCGGCGGAAAAGCCATACGAAATATCAATTTCAGGGATTGAGGCGGCTGACGCCGAAGCGGCCGCATCTCCCGTCCTCTGGATTATTGTCATCTCGGTTATAATATTCTTCCTGCTGCTAATGCTAATCGCCGTTTTCTCGCGCATGATTCACCGCTTCAAGCGCCGCCGCGCAGGAATAAAACGCGATGGTTCGGGACGGCCGTCCTCTGGCGGCGCACTGACGACACTTGATGAAGACTGATGCAAAACTTTAAGAAAGGTTATTTTTATGGCCTCTCTGTATGAAAACATGAAAACTGACTTTTATTATCGCACAGATAAAAGCAACCACTCAAAGCTTGGCTGTCATCCGCATCTTCATCATCAGATCGAATTTGTCTACTTGATCGACGGGCATTCGACCGGATATGCGGATTCAGCCGTCTATAAGATAGATCCGGGAGATATTTTCATTGTTTTTCCTAACCAGATACATCGTTTTGTCACTACCGAGCCGGAAAAATACATGCTTTTCATCGTCAGTCCAGATATGATACCCGAAGTGGCCCCGATCATCGGTTCGGGGCTGCCCGAATCGAACATTTTCAAGAACGCAAGCCGGTATCCCAACATAACACGCCTTCTTAACGATATTGCCGACGCAAGCCGGGACAACGGACCCAACCGCGATATTATTCTGCGCGGTTACCTGCTTGCGTTCTTTGGCGAGCTTCTTCGCCACATACCTCTTATTAAAATCCGTTCCGGAGAAACGCAGGCGCTTAAAACCGTAGTCGACTACTGTTCGCAGAACTACACCCGCCAGCTATCGCTTGCGCTGCTTGAGGAGAAGCTGCATATCAGCAAATATTACATATCTCACATTTTCAGCGACAGACTGAATATAAGATTCAATGATTACATCAATTCGCTTCGCGTTTATCAGGCCTGCCGGTATCTGCGGCAAACCGATAAGAGCATCACCGAAATAAGCGAGCTGGTCGGCTTCAGCACCCTTCGGACCTTCAACCGCGCCTTTATCAAACATACGAAACAGCCGCCCAGCGCTTACCGGAAAAGCAGCAACACCGACGCATATATCGTGTCGCTGCCGCTGTAGGACGAGCGCCGCGGGGGACTGTCGTTTTTGAAGAAAACCATACCATCCTCAAATTCCGCGGCTATACCCGCTTTAATTATTTTAATTCTTAAGGACAAGGACAACAGTACAATGAGCAATATAAAAGACATATCGCTCGCCCCTTCAGGGCGGGACAAAATAAACTGGGTTGCGTCATATATGCCCGTGCTCGGGCAGATACGCTCAGAATTTGAGAAGTCGCTTCCCTTCCTCGGACTTAAAATTGCAATGTCAATCCATCTTGAAGCGAAAACAGCGTATCTTGCCGAAACGCTTCGCGCCGGAGGAGCCGAGGTTCATATAACAGGATGCAATCCTCTGTCTACGCAGGACGATGTGGCGGCAGCCCTTGCTGCTGCCGGAATGGACGTGAACGCGCGGCGTGGCGCAGGCGCAGCCGAATATACCGCTCACCTTAAGGCGGCTTTATCCTGCCGCCCGCATCTTATAATTGACGACGGCGGCGACTTCATATCCCTGCTTCACGGCGAGTGCCGTGAATACGGCAAAAACCTCATCGGAGGCTGCGAGGAGACCACAACCGGCGTCAGGCGACTTATTTCACGCGAACGCGCAGGGCTGCTTGACTATACGATGATTGACGTGAATGACGCCGACTGCAAACATTTGTTCGACAACCGCTACGGAACAGGTCAGTCAACCATTGATGGCATAATGAACACGACGAACCTGATAATCGCCGGAAAGACTGTCGTCGTGGCAGGCTACGGCTGGTGCGGCAAAGGTTTTGCCATGCGTGCAAAGGGGATGGGGGCGATTGTCATCGTCACCGAAATAAACTCGGTGCGTGCAATCGAAGCCGTCATGGACGGATTTTATGTCATGACAATGGATAAAGCGGCTCCTCTCGGCGATTTGTTTGTCACTCTCACCGGCTGCCGCGACGTAATACGCAAGGAGCATTTTGAAGTCATGAAAGACGGAGTTCTGCTTGCAAACAGCGGGCATTTCGACGTTGAGATTGATAAAAATGCACTTGCGGCAATGGCGGATAAGGTCTGGGAACGCAAACCGAACATAACGGGTTATCTTATGCATGACGGCAGAGTAATAAATCTGCTCGCAGAAGGAAGGCTTGTTAATCTTGCCGCCGGTAACGGACATCCGGCTGAAATCATGGATATGTCTTTTGCTCTTCAGGCAAAATGCCTTGAGTATCTTGCCAAAAACGGGCGCGGCCTTGAAAACAGGGTCTATCCTGTGCCGGCCGATATTGATTCCGAGGTGGCATCTCTCAAGCTTAGGTCGCTTGGCGTAAGCATAGACAGCCTTTCGAACAGCCAGCGTGAGTATCTAAATAAAATTGACTGATGCAAGCAAAAAAAAATATTATTATATAAATTCCAAAATTTTTATAACAATATCCCGTGTTCTCATTTTGTCTCTTGTCTATTGCCTCTTTTCTCTTGCCGCATTTATTTCCCGGGAAAAATAACTCTACTGTGAGTAGAATTGTCATATATCATATAATTATTTGCCACTGAAAGGAGCTTCGGGTTTTGATAAGCCCGAAGCATTGCAACATGATAAACCACACCCAAGTCGCCGTAATCGGCGCCGGACATGCCGGTGTTGAAGCCGCTCTTGCGTCAGCCCGTCTCGGCGTTGACACTGTGCTTTTTACTCTTTCGCTTGATTCGCTTGCAAATATGCCCTGTAATCCTTCAATCGGAGGCACGGGTAAAGGCCATTTGGTTTATGAGATAGACGCTCTTGGAGGCGAGATGGGGCGCGCCGCTGATGCTGTAACTCTGCAGTCGCGCACGCTCAATCTCGGCAAAGGCGCCGCCGTGCACTCAAAACGCATTCAGGCTGACAGACGGCGGTATCAGGAAATAATGAAGCACACGGTTGAAATGACCGAAAATCTTCGTCTTGTGCAGGCTGAAATAACCGATATAAGGACAGAACAAACCTCTTCAGGAAAGCGTATTTCGGCTGTAATAACACGCCTTGGCGAAATCTGGGAGTGCGAATGCGCAATCGTCTGTACGGGAACATATCTTGAAGGTCGTATTTTTGTGGGAGATGTAACCTACGAGAGCGGTCCTGACAATATATGCGCCGCCAAAGGTCTGTCGTCGGCTCTTGCGCGCGAGGGCGTCAGCCTCATGCGGTTTAAGACCGGAACCCCGCAGCGCGTAAAACGTTCGACAATTGATTTTTCTGTTCTTGAGGAACAGCCGGGAGAGCAGTTCCCTATTCCTTATTCGGCTGACACACCCGAAGATAAATTTGACAATATGAAGCAGTACAGCTGCTATATTGTCTACACTTCTCCAAATACCCATGATATCATACATGAAAATATAAAACGTTCGGCTCTTTTTTCCGGCCATATACACGGTACCGGACCGCGCTATTGCCCTTCAATTGAGGACAAGGTCGTTCGCTTTGCCGATAAGGAAAGGCATCAGCTGTTTGTCGAGCCGATGGGATCCAATACGGAGGAAGTCTATGTTCAGGGATTTTCCACTTCCATGCCTGCCGAGATACAATATAAAATGCTGCGTTCCCTTCCGGGTTTCTCGCGCGCGGAAATAATGCGTTACGCATATGCCATCGAATATGATTGCTGCGACCCCACTCAGCTTGACGCTCGGCTTGAGTTCAAAAGCATTTCCGGACTTTTCGGAGCGGGACAGTTCAATGGTACCTCCGGATACGAAGAAGCCGCCGCGCAGGGCCTTGTAGCCGGTATAAACGCGGCGCTCAAAATCAAAGGCGAGGAGCCTCTTATTCTTGAGCGTTCAAGCTCTTATATCGGTACTCTCATTGATGATCTCATTATAAAAGGTACTAATGAACCATACCGCATGATGACCTCGCGCTCCGAATACCGTTTGCTTCTGCGCCAGGATAATGCGGATATTCGGCTTACTCCGCTTGGCTATCGCGTAGGGCTGATATCAGACGACAGATATATGCGTTTCCTCAAGCGCAAGGAACAGATTGAAAATGAAACATATCGCCTGGAACATACGTTCTTGTCCCCTGCTGAGGCAAATCCATTCCTTGAAAAATTCGGACTGCCTCCGATAACATCCGGCATTTCTCTTGCCGAACTGATTAAACGGCCCGAACTCGGCTATAATGAAATTTCTGTTCTCGATTCGAATAGGCCCCGTCTTCCCCGCTCGGTCGCGCTGACAGTCGGAATAAATATTAAATATGAAGGCTATATCAAGCGCGAGCTTGCCGAAGTCGCACGGCACGCAAAACTTGAAAATTTTGTTCTGCCGGATAATATCGACTATATGTCAATACGCGGACTGCGCATTGAAGCTGCGCAGAAACTCACAAAATTCAGACCGCACACAATAGGTCAGGCGTCCCGCATCAGCGGCGTAAACCCCGCCGATATATCAGTTCTTCTGATTTATTTCGGCAAAAAGTAAGTATAGCGGAGATTTTAATGGACATAAAAAATTTTTCGCAAATCCTCGATTCCGCATTTTATGAAAACGGCCTTTCACACTTACTGACAGAAAAGAGCCGAGAACAATTGTTCGCTTTGGCGTGTCTGCTCATATCGGAAAATAAAAAATACAATCTCACATCAATTGATTCATACGATGGCGTAATATATAAACATTTTGCGGATTCGCTGCTTATATCTGAATTTATTCCATCCGGCTTTTCAGTTATCGACATAGGCTGCGGGGCCGGTTTCCCTTCCCTGCCTTTGGCAATAGCCCGTCCTGACCTTAACATTACCTCCCTTGACAGCAACACAAAAAAGACCGGTTTTATTGATATTTGTATCAATAAATTGTCATTAAATAATATTCATGCAGTAAACAGCCGCGCTGAAGACGCCGCCTTTTCCACTTTAAGAGATTCATTTGATACGGCTGTTGCAAGAGCTGTAAGCTCTTTTCCTGTTTTATCCGAACTCTGCATACCTTTCGTGCGACCGGGCGGCAAGTTTTTAGCGATGAAGGGACCCGAAGCGTTTAATGAAATCGGCAACTTCAAGAATTATTTGACTTCTCTAAACTCCGGCAATACTGAAATCCGCACTTATGAATTGCGGATTAAAACACGTCATGAAGCACGAACGCTGATTTCAACCGAAAAACTCGGAAAAACTCCTGATAATTTTCCGAGAAAATATTCACAAATAATTAAAAAGCCGCTTTCATGAGCGGTTTTTCTTTTTTATAAACAGTACAATCCTGTTATTTTCGATAGCTATTTAGTATTTTCCCTTGTTTCATTCTATTTTTCTTCATTTCTGCTTCGACATTCTTTTTTCTTCACGGATGTTATCATAATATCAACAACATTCGGAGGTGGCTTCAAATGCCGATTACTAAAATTGCAAATCAGCAAAACCAGATGTCTTATGACAAACCGGCGTCAATAAGTGCGCTTGAAAAAAAAGCCGGAAGCATATTTATGATACCCACAGACCACATTTCTCCAAACAAGCATCAGCCTCGTAAAAATTTTGACTCATCGTCGCTATTGAGATTAGCGGATTCTATTAAACGTTATGGAATTTTGCAGCCGATAACGGTCAGAAAGACAAACAATTTACAAAATTATTATGAAATTATATGCGGCGAGCGGCGTTACCGTGCGGCGATAATTGCCGGGTTTACTTCGGTCCCGTGCAATGTTATTGATTCATCCGATGTTGACTCTGCCGAATTGTCAATCATCGAAAATCTGCTTCGGGACGATCTTAATATGTTCGAGCAAGCAGAATCTTTTAACCTTTTGATAACAACTTTTAATTTGACTCAGGAGGATGTGGCGTCCCGCATATCCCTCAGCCAGTCTGCCGTTGCAAACAAACTAAGGCTGCTGCGTTTTACGCCCGACGAACGAAAAATGATTATCGACGCAGGCCTTACAGAACGCCACGCCCGTACTTTGCTAAGGCTTCCTGACATCTCAACGCGAATACGTTTTATTGATCTCATAAGGAAAGACAAGCTTAACGTTGCTTCTGCCGAAGCGCTTATTGACAATTATCTTCAATATATTTCAAAAAAGCCCGATGACAGCAAAAATCAATCAGACAACAAGTCAAACACGCCCCGTCATTCAACAGGCATCGTTAAAGACATACGGATTCTGACAAACACAATTGAAAACGCCGCTGCAATGCTTCGAAAATCAGGAATTATTGTCGAAACAAAAAGCGAGGATACTCCTGTATCATATAATATAACTGTATCTGTACTTAAGAAGAATTCAAGCGATAAATTATGTTTCACGTGAAACATAATTTTCGGATACTTTTTTGTTGTTTCACGTGAAACATATATTTCTAAAACCCGATTATTTTACAATTTTTATATTGCCATAAATGCCGTGCTGTGGTATAATTATTTATATAAATATTTACGCAATTTTTGGGGGGCTTATGGGCAAAATTATTTCTTTTGCCAATCAGAAGGGCGGCGTCGGTAAAACCACATCTGCCGTTAATGTCGCTGCTTCGCTTGGCGTTCTCGGATTTAATGTGCTGCTTGTCGATCTCGATCCCCAGGGGAATTCAACAAGCGGTGTAGGAGTATCAAAAAAGTCATTAAAACGTTCGATGCAAGATCTTCTTGTTGGCGATGCGGATATTTCTGATGTGATAATTAAGACAAAATTCAACAATCTTTCCATTATTCCATCAACTATTGCTCTTGCCGGTGCTGAATTTAAGCTTTTTGACGAGGAAAATAGCCAACTCGAGTTAAAAAACGCGCTTTCTAACGTAAAAGACAGCTTTGATTACATAATAATAGATTGTCCTCCCTCGCTTGGCATGCTCACTGTCAACGCTCTTTCAGCAAGCGACGGCGTCGTTATCCCTATGCAATGCGAGTTTTATGCTCTTGAAGGCTTATCACAGCTCATGATTACCGTAAGCCGCATAAAGCAGCTTTATAATGATAAACTCACTGTAACGGGCATTCTCGTTACCATGCATAATAAGCGTCTCCTTCTTTCCATGCAGGTTATTTCTGAGCTTGAAAAACATTATGAGGACAAGCTGTTCAAAACCACAATATCCCGTAATGTAAAATTGTCTGAGGCGCCCGGATTTGGAATGCCTGTTTATTATCATGACAAAAATTCAAAAGGCTCCGAGGAATATCTTGATGTTGCAAAAGAATTATCCTCACGCATCTGATAATAATAAAATATTTTTCAGGAGGGAATAATGTCTAAAAAGCAAGCCGGCCTCGGCCGTGATTTATACTCATTGTTTGATGACAACTTTATTGAAAGTAAGAAAAGCGCAGGTGTTGTTCTTAAAATTTCCGATATAGAACCCCGGAAGGATCAGCCCCGTAAAAATTTTGAACGCGAATCTCTTGAAACACTTGCTGATTCCATCGCAACTTACGGTGTCCTTCAGCCAATCATTGTTCATGAGAACACTTCATATCCGGGTACTTATGAAATTATTGCCGGTGAAAGGCGTTGGAGAGCGGCAAAAATGGCCGGCTTATCCGAAATACCCGCAATTATTTTGACTGGCGACGATCTGCATGTCGCTCAGATATCTCTTATAGAAAATATACAGCGCGAAAACTTAAATCCCATAGAAGAAGCCTCGGCATATATGGCTCTTATTGAAAAATTCGGCTTGACTCAGGAACAAGTGTCAAAGCAGATAGGGAAGAGCCGTTCTGCTGTTACAAACACGCTCCGTTTGCTTGATTTACCCGAAGAGGTTATTGAATTGCTGCGTTCCGGTGAATTGTCGGCAGGACATGCCCGCGCCCTTCTCGGTCTTTCAGATAAAGAAACGATAAAAATGCTTGCAGCTAAAATTGTTGCAAAGCAGCTTTCCGTTCGCGAAGTTGAAAATTTAATTAAAAAATTAAATTCATCAGCTTCTCTTGCCGACGATGACGATAATCTTTTGATTGAAGGAATTAACCATCGCAATATATATATGAAAGAACTCGAGAAACGCATTATGGAATCTCTCGGACGCAAAGCAAAGATATCCTATACGCCAAAGAAGAAAGTATTGGAGCTTTCTTTTGACAGCGACGAGGATCTTGAAACTTTGCTTACCGCAATTTGCGGAGCAACATTTTTTTCTTCTGTTTCCAATATATAACTTTTTGCATTACTGAAAGGAATAGGTTAATAAAACATGCTTGACATTAAGTACATTAAGGAAAACCCCGACGATGTAATCAAACGCCTTGCGGCAAAAGGAAAAGATGCCGCCGATGATGTTGCGAATATTCTAAGGCTCGATTCCGAACGCCGCACGCTCATTGCCGAAACAGAATCCCTCAAAGCGGAGCAGAACCGTGTTACAAAGCTTGTGCCTCAATATAAAAAGGAAGGTAAAGACGTTACACCGGTTTTTGACAAAATGAAGCAGCTTTCCGCAACAATAAAGACAAATGACGATAAACTCAAAGAGGTTGAAGATCAGTTAACCTCCTATATGTTAGGCTTGCCTAACCTTCCGGATGCGGATCTTCTTCCCGGCGGCAAGGAAAACAACCAGCCTTTACGTTATTTCGGAGAGCCGCGCAAATTTGATTTTGAACCCAAAAATCATGTTGACCTTTGCACGGATCTTGGCCTGATTGACTATAAACGCGGCGTTAAGCTGTCCGGCAGCGGATTCTGGATTTATCGCGGAATGGGCTCCCGCCTTGAATGGGCATTGCTGAATTATTTTATCGACACGCATCTTTCCAACGGGTATGAGCTTGTTCTTGTACCGCACATGCTTGGTTATGAATGCGGACTTACAGCCGGACAATTTCCGAAATTCAAAGATGAAGTTTACTGGCTTGAAACCGCTGAAGACGAGCGCCGCCGTTTTATGCTTCCCACAGCCGAAACCGCTCTCGTTTCGCTGCATCGTGACGAAATACTCAGTGAGGAAGAACTGCCTAAAAAATATATAAGCTATACCCCGTGTTTCCGCCGCGAAGCCGGTTCCTACCGTGCTGACGAAAGGGGAATGGTTCGCGGACATCAATTCAATAAAGTCGAAATGGTTCAGTACACGCTCCCGGAGAAGAGCGATGAAGCCTTTGAAGAGCTTGTTGCAAATGCCGAAAATCTTGTAAAGGGATTAGGCTTCCATTTCCGCACCGTCAAGCTTGCAGCCGCCGACTGTTCTGCATCTATGGCACGCACATATGATATTGAAATACACATTCCGTCCATGAACGGCTATAAGGAAGTCAGCTCTGTTTCCAATGCCCGTGATTATCAGGCGCGCCGCGGCATGATGCGCGTCAAGCGAGCAAACGGAAAAGTTGAATTTTTACACACCTTAAACGGTTCCGGCCTTGCCACAAGCCGCATACTTCCGGCGATTGTTGAGCAGAATCAGAATGCCGACGGAAGCATCAATGTTCCGGAAGTCCTTCGCAAATATGTCGGCTGTGATATAATTAAAAAATAATCAATAATTTCCCTCGTTTTGCCGTTATGCCGACTCTACTGCCGGTAGAGTCGGCTGATATCGGCGCATTTAAGCCTTTTGTTCCGATTTTTAATGGTAATTTTAGATTGCATTAAAAATATCCGGCCGCCTGAATTTTCACTCATAAAATCCGGTTCGAATTTTGCCGAAGGGAGGCGACCTCTTTGTTTTTCCCGTTATTATATTTTTGCGGCTTGCTTTTTTTCATTCTTAACGACGGACAATCGATTATATCCGAGCTTTTTGAATATTTTAAAGAAGAATATTTTACCCCTCATTTTGGTGATTACACACATTTCACCTTTTCTGAAGATTCCGCCTTTTCATTCCAATCTCTCGTCATATGTCTTTTTATAGGCATCAATCTTGCGTCGCTTGCCGTAATATTTGACCGCCGTGTGCTTGGAAATTTTGTCCGCAAACTCATATCAGAAAATTGTCTTTCCGCAGACCGCGCAAAAACGCTATCTGAACTTGGTTTTTTCAAGAATGCTGCGGTTCGCGGAAGTCTCAGAAGCGGCGTAACCCTTCGCCGCGTTGTCCGCTGCGTTGAAGAAGAGGAATATAATAAGGCTCTTGAATCAAAGCGCGCGGAATATAATGCCGCAGCCACTTCAAATGCTTTCTCCGATGCCGGAGCATTAACAAAGCGCAAGGGAAAGCGGCCCTCATTCCGGGAAGTTCCATTTAAGATCAATTTTGAAACCGCTCGCTTTTATATCCCCGAAGAGTTAAAATACATGGCGGAAATTAAATTTGAGAGAAAGGGGACAAACTGGCTCTCGTTCTTTTTAGTGTTTGTTTTGTCAATTGCCATGATGATTGTTGTCTTCCGGATTGCTCCCGATATATTCCAGATGCTTGATAATTTTCTTACCATGTTTTCCGAGTGACAATATCTGTTTCAGGCAAAAGCCCCGTGCAGCTTTTTTATAAACACCCGGATTTTTATGTTTATTGAAATTTATTTTATTTATTTGGCATAATAATATAATTGTATCTTTTGAATACCGTCAGCCAATCCCCGGTCAGGTAATAAAATTAAATATCCGCTCATAGCTTTTTGTGGCGCACTCCGATCTTTTTGTTTTTTATGAATCGGCAAAGCATAAAGTCATGTCCTCTACCTTCAGCGCCGCCAGTGTCAGCGAAGCGGAAGCAGATAAATGAAACGTAAACGCAAAAAATCGAAAGCATATTATGCTCAAATGTTATCTCAGCAAAACAAAGGTGCCGTACTGAAAAAGTACTAAAACACTATTCCATATACAGATGACCGCCACACTCTATACGGCAGCACGTCGTTTCTATCTCCGTTTTCTACTGCCGGTAGAGAATTACAGCGCCGCTCTGAACTGAAAAGAAGCTGCCTCCGGGCAGCTTCTTTTTGTCAATAAATCGCTTCGCCGGAGTACCTTATATGAATCCGCCGTCCGAGAAATATCAAAAACTCAGACCGTTCCTCAAATATTACCGATATAGCTGATTTATATTCTGATTTTTGGCATAATATTGGTATTGAAGCCTTTTGCATATAGACTTTCGGGGAGGGGAGCGATATGAATATTCTTCTGTGCACAAACGCGATGGGATACGGCGGGGCGGAAACGCATGTATTCGAGCTGGCGGGGGAGCTTGCCGAACTTGGCCACCGTGTTACGGTAGCTTCGGCAGGCGGCGAGCTTGCGGGCTCTCTGGCGCCCGGAGTAAGGCATGTAACGCTGCCGCAATTTTCTCGCAGCCTCCGGGGAATAATCAGATCGGGATTCGCAATAAAGCGTCTGATAAAGCGCGGTGGCTTTGACGTCGTTCATGCGCACGCGCGGCTGCCCGCCTATGTCTGCAGAAAGTATGCGCGCCGCTACGGGTGCGTATTTGTGGTAACCGCGCACGCGCTGTTCAAAATGACTCCGGCGCTTCGGCGGCTGTCTGTCTGGGGCGAGCGAACGATTGCTGTAAGCGAGGACATAAAACAGCTTCTCATTGACAAATGCGGCGTTTATCCGGGACATATAACCGTGATACCGAACGGAATTGACACAAGGCGTTTTTCGCCTGATGCAGCAAGGGAGGCAGAAAAAGACGCGCGCCGCATATTGTTTGTAAGCCGGATGGACGCCGATTGCTCGCTCGGGGCGCAGCTGTTGTGCCGCATAGCGGGGCGGCTTGAAAGCGAGTTTCCCGGAATAAAGATAACACTCACCGGCGGAGGCAGTGAATACGAGAGGATACGCGCGCTGGCAGAGGGTATAAACACCGCGTGCGGGAAAGATGTTATCGAGGTCACCGGAGCCCGTGGAGATATAGAAACGCTGCTGCGCGGGTCCGATATATTCGTCGGAGTATCGCGTGCGGCGCTTGAAGCGGCGTCCTGCGCTCTGCCGGTAATACTCTGCGGCAACGAAGGATACGCCGGGATACTATCACCGGACAACACTCCTGGCCAATCCAATTTTTGCGGCAGAGGCTGTCCTGTTCCGGACGCGGAGATGCTTTTGAGCGATTTGCGTAAAATTATTCTTTTAAGTCCGGAGGAGCGGAAATTACTCGGAGATTTCGGCCGCGGATATGTGCTAAGCCATAATTCTTCCTTTGCCTGCGCCGCATCCGTAGTCGATGTTTACAAGTCTGTGAAGCGGAACAGAAAAAAGGGAATATTGGACAAATTAAAACGTTCCGGAACTGTCGTCTGCGGTTACTACGGCTTCGGGAACACAGGAGACAACGCAATCCTCGACGCGCTTATTGCAGGCCTGCGCAAATACGCTCCCGAAACCGGAATAACGCTGATGTCGAACAATCCCCGAGTCTGCCGTATGCGTTTCGGGATCCGCTGCGTCCGCCGGAACAATCTTCTGAGCGTTCTTTTTGCGCTACGGCGCTCTTCATATTTCGTCCTCGGGGGTGGAACCCTGCTACAGGATGTCACAAGCCCTCGCTCGCTGAATTATTATCTTTTGGTTTCCCATCTTGCCAGCGCGGTCGGATGCAGACTTATCGTCACCGGCAGCGGGCTCGGTCCTCTTTTGGGCAGGCGTTCACGGCGGCGCGTATCCGCCCTGCTTGATAAAGCGGAATTTATCGGCCTGCGCGAGCCGGGTGCTTACGATATGCTCCGGAGCCTCGGCGCCAATCTCCGCCGCGCTTCGGTTTACGCCGACCTTGCGATCCTGACCCCGACGGCGCCCGATGGAAGAGTGGATTTCCTCCTGTCGAAATATGTCGGGAAGGGAAGCGCAGTGACCGTCAGGCGGCATATTGCCGTAGCTTTGCGCGAGCCGAGCGCAAACGGGCGCCGCAACGCCGGAGAAGATGCGTATATTTCTCGCCTTGCCTCCGCTCTTGACGGAATTTGCGACATTCTTTCCGCCGAGCCGCTGTTTTTCAATTTTTCATCCGACGACTCGGCGATTACGGATCAAGTGCGCGGCCGCATGAGCAACACCGGGACGGTTCTTCCGCGCCTTACTCCGCCGGAGATATGCGGCATACTGTCGCGCTGCCTGGTGGCGGTCGGAATGCGGCTGCATATGCTGGTGTTTGCGCTGACGGTGTCCGTGCCGGCTGCGGGAATTGCCGCGGACCCAAAGATCGGCGCTTTTCTCGATTATGCCGGACTGCCCGCGCCGGTTCCGGCGGATATTCCGGCGCCTGGCAGCCTTATATCGCTTGCGGTCGGGCTTGCCGAGGCGCGCGAAAGAATTTCGGTACGCCTCTCCGAAAGGCGCGCGCAGCTGTGCAGGCTTGCGGACATGGAACTGCGCGAGGTGGCGGATATTATAGCGGGAAAATAATTCATGGGGCGTTTTTTAACGAACGCCCCGATATTATTCTGACTGTGAATACATCCGGACCATATGCCATATCATTTGGTTTGTCCCCCTCATAAAATATTATGCCGGTTTATCTTAATACAGAATCAATAATCCTGCGCGGCATTGCACATATTATAGACGATTTTGTTGACAAAGGCACATATATAATATATAATGTATTTGTCTGTGCATTTTTTATAGTTTCACATATTCAGGAGGAAACAATGGAACAGGAAAAACTTGCATTTCTGAAGCGCACTGCCGCCGATATCAGGCTTGGCGCTCTCGAGGAAACCCACGCGGCGGCCTCGGGACATCCCGGCGGCTCGCTTTCAATTGCGGATATTCTCGCCTATCTTTACTTTGTAGAGATGAATATCGATCCGAAAAATCCGAAGTGGGAAGACCGCGACCGCCTTGTCCTGTCAAAGGGACATACGTCTCCCGCTCTTTACGCCGCTCTGGCCGAGAGAGGCTTTTTCCCGAAGGAGGAGCTTAAAAAGTTCCGCCAGATTGACTCGTATCTTCAGGGACACCCCGATATGAAGGGCACGCCGGGTGTTGATATGACCACCGGTTCGCTCGGTCTCGGTATTTCCGCTGCCTGCGGAATGGCTCTTGCCGGAAAGATATCGAACAAGTCCTACCGCGTCTATGCCATCGTCGGCGACGGAGAAGCTGAGGAGGGACAGGTCTGGGAGGCCTCCATGCTGGCCAACCACTATAAGCTGGACAACCTATGCGTAATTCTCGACTGGAACGGCCTGCAGATCGACGGCAAGGTCACGGACGTCATGAACCCCACGCCGTTTGACAAGAAGTTCGAGGCGTTCGGATATAACGTAGTCACGGCCGACGCTCACGATTTCAACTCTCTTGAAAAGGCATTTGCCGCCGCGCGCGAATGCCGCGGACGTCCGACGGCAATTATAGCCGTTTCGACCAAGGGAAAGGGCGTATCGTTCATGGAGAACCAGGCGTCATGGCACGGCACCGCTCCCAACGACGCGCAATACGAACAGGCCGTTGCGGAAATCAAGGCATCGCTTAACTGACGGAGGACAGAATAATGGCAGAAAAGATAGCAACCAGAGAAGCGTACGGAAACGCTCTTGCCGAATTCGGCGATAAATACGATTTTGTAGTGCTTGACGCCGACCTTGCGGCCGCCACCAAGACCGGAGTTTTCAAGAAAAAATTCCCGGGCCGGTTTTTTGACTGCGGTATTGCCGAGGGCAACATGATGAGTGTCGCCGCCGGAATAGCGACGACCGGTAAAGTGGTGTTCGCCTCCACATTCGCGATGTTTGCGGCTGGACGCGCGTTCGAGCAGATCAGAAACAGCATAGGATACCCGCACCTCAACGTAAAAATAGGCGCGACACACGCCGGAATAACAGTCGGCGAGGACGGAGCCACGCACCAGTGCCTTGAGGATCTTGCGACCATGCGCTCAATCCCCGGCATGGCGATAGTCAACCCTGCCGACGCGACCGAGGCGCGCGCCGCTGTGGAGTGGGCTATTAAATATTACGGACCCGTATATCTGCGTTTCGGCAGGATGGCGGTGCCGGTTCTCTTTGACCAGTCGTCATACAAATTTGAGTTTGGCAAGGCAAAAGTTCTTGCCGAGGGAAAGGACGTCGCCATTTTTGCAACTGGCATTATGGCAAGCATGGCGCTTGACGCCCGCGAGCTGCTCAGGAACGAGGGCATTTCGGCGCGTGTTGTCAACATACACACGATAAAGCCGATTGACCGCGAGGCAATTGCCGCCGCCGCAAAGGAAACAGGCGCGATTGTCACCGCCGAGGAGCATAATGTCATCGGCGGTCTCGGATCCGCCGTAGCGGAGGTCGTCTGCGAGACAAATCCTGTTCCGGTCATGCGTGTAGGCACCGAGGACACATTCGGCCGCTCGGGCAAGGTTCCTCCGCTGCTCGAGATGTACGGCCTGACCGCCGCAAACATCGCCGCAAAGGCAAAGGCTGCATTAGCGCTCAAAAAATAAGGAATAAGACAACGGGGGCTTTTTCAAAAAAGCCCCCGGGCTTGCTTAAAATTCTTTGAAAATCGGGTTTGACTGTTTTGATAAATAAAATAACACGTATGTTTGGGTGACGATAAAATTTATGAAAAAATATCTATTGCTCCTGCTTGCGGTTTTTTTGGTTTTACCGGCACTTGCCGCCTGCGGACCGACCGGCAAACCGTCCGGCTCAACAACGGCTCCCGCTGAAACCATGCCGGTAAGCTCAGACACAGCCGCCTCGGCTTCAAAAACCGAAGGATCCGAGACCTCGGCTGCCCCGAAAATTAAGACCGTTTCGGTCGGCTGGCATCTCGGCTATGTGGGTTCGTCCTCAAACTCCTCATACGCGTACATGATAAACAGCAGCGGCACATATTATTCGTATACCGACGTAATCACCATTGAGAAATCCGGAACCGAAATCAGATTTTCCGACGACAACACAAATTCAAACGGCGACACTGGCTTTGCCTCGTCAGCCGCCTTTGTGGTTTCATCGTGGAAAAAGTCGGGCAGCGCATGGGTTATCGACAAGGACGGCACAAACCTGCCAGGCTCCGGCTCAAGCGGCTCGGTCATTGCGACAAACGAGAACGGAGTCGTTGTATATAGATATGTGACTTCCAAAGACAACGAGAACATCCGCCTCTGTTTCCGTTCCGGGCAGTCGGCGTCATTCACGCCCGCGTCCTATCCGGCGGTATATTTGACCGAAACTTCAATGACCGGAACAGCGGCCGCTCTTTCCGAGGCGGCAAAGGAATATTCCGACTGGATGGCGTCCTCAAAGCTCTCATCATATTACAGGAGCCTTGAGGGGCTTACTATGAATGTGCTCGGCGACAGCTATTTTGCAGGCGATTCGACCGAAACGAAATATGTCTGGTGTTCGCTTCTCGCCGATAAATACGGAATGACATACGTCAACAAGGGCGTAAACGGCAGCGCTATATCGGATGCGGCTTCGTCGAGCAGTCCGATGGTCGCCCGATATGCCGAACTCCCCTCGAACAGAGCCGACATAATCCTGCTTGAAGGCGGGAAAAATGATTTTAACAGCAGCGTTCCGATTGGAGAAATTAGCGACACGTCGACGAAAACCTTCATGGGCGCGCTGAAATTTTTGATTGGAAAGCTCCGCGAAAAATACCCTGACGCTCTTATAATCTGCGTCACGGTATGGAACACCGCCGGTACAAACTCGCTCGGGCTTAACGTTTCGGACTACGGACGGGCAATGATTGAAGTCTGCGCCTCAATGGGGGTTCCCTGCTTCAATTCGATGGACACAAATCTTTCTGGGGTGGACATGACGAGCGCGGCCTTCCGCAGCCAGTACTGCCAGAGCTCGTCCGACGTAAGCCATCTAAACGTCGGCGGACACCGCATGGTTCTGCCGAAGTTTGAAAAATTCATAGCCGAGCAGTACGAATCTTACCTTGCCTCAAAGAAACACTGACGGAAATATTATGGAAACAAAACGCTTTTCAAAAAACGACAGCGGTTTTGCCTGCGCCCGCTGCGGGCGCGCCGTTGCTCCCCTCGGCTACTCCTCGAGGAACCACTGCCCATACTGCCTTTGGTCGCTTCATGTCGACGTCAACCCGGGCGACAGGGCCTGCGGATGTGGCGGACTGATGGAGCCGGTGAAAGCCGAGCCTGATTCCCGGAAAGGCTATATAATCACCCACCGCTGCACAAAGTGCGGCGATATTCGATGCTGCCGGGCTGCCGCCGACGACGACATCGGGCTTATCATAAGCCTCACGGTGACAAAAACGAAATAGATATTCAGAAGAAATATTCAGCGCCTTAAGACGCGTACCAAATCCGATAAAATTCACACTTGATTTTACGCCGATAAAAATGCCTGTTATATACACGCAGTTTTCACACCGATTTCACGGTTTTATGTCAGAATTGATAATAAGCGTCACAGTATGATAAAATAAATATAATAAAATACACTGGAAACAATATAAAGCAGCAATAAAAAGGAAAGGAAACCTTTTGAATGATAAAAATCGACCATCTGGTTAAGAATTACGGAACGAACTGCGCGGTTGACGATATAAGTTTTGAAATTGAGAAGGGAGAAATCGTCGGATTTTTAGGTCCCAACGGCGCCGGAAAATCAACGACAATGAACATCATAACGGGATATCTCTCCTCGACCTCAGGAACTGTTACAATCGACGGAATCGACGTGCTGGAAAACCCTCTCGCCGCAAAAAAAATGGTGGGGTATCTCCCGGAGCAGCCGCCGCTTTATCTCGAGCTGACAGTAGAGGAGTACCTGAATTTCACATACGAGCTGAAGGGCTGCACTCTCAACCGCGAGAAACACCTGAAAGAAATATGCGACATCGTCAAGATCACCGACGTGTATAAACGCGTCATCCGCAATCTTTCAAAAGGCTACAGACAGCGCGTCGGGATTGCGCAGGCTCTTGTCGGCAACCCGGACATTATTATTTTCGACGAACCGACAATAGGGCTTGACCCCAAGCAGATTATTGAGATACGGAATCTTATCCGTACTCTCGGCAGGGATCACACGGTTATCCTTTCCACCCATATACTTCAGGAGGTTCAGGCCTGCTGCGACAGAATAATAATCATCAACAAAGGGCGTATTGTCGCCGACGAAATGACCGAAAACATCTCGCGCGCCGTTGAGAGCAACCGCCGATTCAACGTAAAGATCTGCGGTCCGCAGCGCGAGGTGCTGGCGATGCTCAAGTCGAAACCCGGCATAGTGTACGCAGAGGCGCTTCCGAACCGCGACGGAGACGCATATGTCTATATGATAGAGAGCGACGTCGGCGTCGACATCCGAAAGAACCTCTTTTACTCTCTGGCAGAGAAAAACTGGCCTATGATAGGGCTTGAGGCGCTCGGAATGAGCCTTGAGGACATATTTATAACTATTGTTGATAAAAACAACGAAGCGCGCACGCTCCGCCGCGAAGTGAAGAAAAAGATAGCCCCGTCAAAGAACTCGCTTGAAAAGGAAATCGCGCAGTCGATAATGGACAAAAACGCCGGAGCCAAGACCTCGGAGTTTGCCTTGAAATCCTCGTCCGAAGAGGATAAGAAATAAGAAATAATTTTTTTCAGAATCTTAAAACACAAAAATTTTATAAATATCCTAAGGCAGAGGCGTCGTGTCCAGCTTCCCGCCCTTGCCTCCCTTACACAAATGAAAGGAGAAACGGCTGCCCGTCAGCCGTTATTGCCGCCAATGCTTGCAATCTTTAAGAAAGAGCTGCGCACATACTTCATCGGCGCGACAGGTTATGTCTACACCGGGATATTTCTCGCCCTTTCAGCGCTGATCTGCTGCTACACGACGCTGCAGTCGTCGAGTTACAGCACCTCCAATTACTTTACGATAATGATTTTTGTACTTGTAATCCTGCTTCCTCTTCTCACAATGCGACTTTTCGCGGAGGAAAGGAAGCTGCGCACCGAACAGCTGCTGCTCACGGCGCCGGTATCGCTGACCGGCATGGTGTTAGGCAAATTTCTCGCCGCATTCACATTGTTCCTCGGAACTGTCATATTTTCCTGCATCAACTTCTTTCCGCTATATGCCGTCGGGCGGGCGGAGAGCCAGGCGGCCGATTACAGCGTAACGCACATCGGTCCGGTCACCGGACAGATTGCCGGCAGTCTTATCGGCCTTGTACTTATAGGCGCAGCTTTCATCGCCATCGGCGTCTTTGTTTCTGCGCTGACTGAAAACCAGCTTTCGGCCGCCGTCATCACTATCGCGTCCATTCTCACCATGATAGGGACAGGCCTGCTGACTCAAATCACCGACAGCGACGGCAAATATCTGATAAACAGCTACGCTGTCCGCTTTGTACTGAACTGGTTTTCGATACTCAGCCGTTTCTCATCTTTCAGTTACGGCTATTTTGACATAGCGGCGCTAATCTACTACCTGTCCATAACGGCCGTATTCCTGTTTCTGACGGTGCGCGTCTATGACAGACGCCGCTGGGCCTGAACATACCGGAGGTGAAAAATATGAGATACGGTTTTATGCGCAGCCGCAAATTCCGCTACGGGAGTGTGTCCGTGGCGATGACCGCCCTTGTAGTCGCGGTCGTAGTAATGTTCAACGCCGGAGTTTCCGCGCTTGCCAGCAAATACGGACTTTATGTAGATATGACAACCGAAAAGCTCTACACCCTGTCCGACGCCTGCCGGAATCTTCTTGATGAAAATTTCAAGGCGACGGCTGCGGAACGCGCCGAGGCAAATAAAAACCTGCCGTCAACAAACTACACAGTGGCGCAGACTAATGTCCAGCGCGTCAGCGAAACAATAGCAAACGCCGACAAAAATCTGACGGTAGCTGATAAAAATATCGCCATTGCCGCCCGAAACGCAGAGCTTTTGTCCAAGAGCATTGCTCTTGCGGAAGACAATCTCGATATTGCCGAGAGCAATCTGGAACTTGCAAAAAGCCTTTATGATTATATAAAAGAAAAGGCGGCCAACGCGGCGGAAAATACAGAGCTTGCCGGCTCTCTTGCCGACGCTGCCGGACTTGTCGCCGCAGCCGAGGATAATGTAGCCATCGCAAACGCAAATATCGACACTGTAGCCAAAAACCGCGCCGCTGCATCGGGATACAGTCCGATTGCGGTTTTCAAAACGCTTGAGATGCTGAGCGGATACAAGTATTTCGGCTCGTTTGTATCTCAAATAAACGACGAGGACACCGACATCGCCGCCCGGAACAAACAGATAGCAGAGGAAAACAAAGCTATTGCCGCGGAGAACGCCCTGATAGCCGCCGCAAACCTTGAGACCGCAAAAGCAAATATGGAAGCCGGAGCGGTGCCGGGCGGCGCCGGTTATACCGCGCCGGCCGAATACAAGCCATATAAAGAGTTTATTAAATTTTCGACATACGCAAAAATAAACGGAGCCGAAACGCCCCGCACATATGAGTCATATCTTGAAACCGAGAAGGAGAGCGTTCTGACTGGCGAGCTGAAGGTCAGAATAATCTTCTGCGACGACCGCGACGCTCTTGTTGAAAACACCACCCAGAGATATGTGCTTGAAACCGCCGAGGATCTCGAACGTGAATTTCCGGATATAATATCAGTCGAGTTCGTCAACGTCTGGAAGAATCCCTCCGCCGTTCAGAAGTACAAGGGAACCTCGCAGTCCAAAATCTACTCGACAAATGTCATATTGGAAAGCGGCACGGAATGGAGGGTGTACTCGCTAAACGCGTTCTTTACTTTCAATGACACAGATTCAACGACCCCGTGGGCATATAACGGGGAGAAGAAGCTTGCGTCAGGCATACTCGCGGTCATCAAAGCCGAGTCGCCTATAGCCTGCCTCACCGTCAACCATGGCGAGGCGTTCACGGACTATGCGTTTCTGAGCCTGCTTCAGGACGCCGGTTATATCGTTCAGTCCCTCGACCTTTCCAAAGAGGAGATTCCGGCCGACTGCCGTCTTATCGTGATATATAATCCGACTTCCGATTTTCTTATAAAAAACAACATTTCTGATGTTTCTGAAATCGCCAAGCTCAACAAATGGCTCGACGAATTCAATTCGCTGATGGTATTCATGTCTCCGTCGAGCCCCGTGCTTCCCAACCTTGAGGAGTACCTTGAGGAATGGGGCATAGTGTTCAACCGCGTAACAGATAAGAACACCAATGAAGTATACCCGTATATGATAAAGGATTCGAGCAAGTCTCTTACCGCTGACGGAATGACGATTGTCGGCGAATATACGACAAAGGGGCTCGGAGCCTCAATTCATACCGACATGCGCAGCGTGTCATATCCTCCGAAAGTCATATTTAAGAATACGATGTCGATTTCCTACGCCAGCACATATGATTTGCTGACATACAAGGATGAAGATGATTCGTCAAATAACTATCTTTACGGTTCATACTATTCGAACGGCGTATCCAGAAGCATATATGACGTCTTTGTCTCCTCGCCGGATGCGGTTGCTCTCGCCGGCGGCGAGCAGGTTGCCGAGGCGAACGCCCTTGAACCGTTCAAGCTCATGACCATCACTCGCGAGGCGCAGATGGTTTCAAACGACGACGAGGACTACTCATACGTGCTTGCCTGCGCCTCTACGGATTTTGCTTCTCAGGACTTTTTGCAGTCGAATGTTTACGGCAACTCCGACGTGCTAATCTCAGCGCTTCGCTCGATGGGGAAAGAAACCATTGTTGTCGATCTTGACTTCAAGCCCTTTGCGTCGACAGAAATTGAAAGCATCACAACGGCAGAAGCCAATCAGTATACCATAATTCTCACCGTTGTTCCGGCGACTGTCGTGCTCGGTCTCGGAATTTATATCGTAGTCAGGAGAAAATATTCATGATGAAGGAGCATGTGACGGTTATCTTTGAAGCCAACGGAGGCGGGATAACCACATCAAGCAAAAGACTGACGCGGGGCGAGCCCTACGGCGAGCTTCCGACCCCCTCGCGTTTCGGTTATGAATTCGAGGGCTGGTTCACCGCCGAGGAAGGCGGCGAGCGTATCGAAGCGGACACAGTCGTCACGGCAGAGGAAAGCCACGCCCTTTATGCGCACTGGACAAAGAACGTTGTAATCGACGCAAAGCTTGAGGCGTATAAAAAAAGGAAAGCAGCCATTAAGCGCCAGAAGGCAATGATAGCCGTCGCGGCTGTGCTTGCGCTGATCCTTATCGCCGCTCTGATTGTGATTATGCACTTTGTCAACCGGACAAACCTCACCGACGTTGACGGAACCGTCTACAAAATCATAAAGACCGGCAGCACATATATACTATGCGACAAGGACGAGAAGAAACTCGGCATGACCGAGGACGGGAAATATTATGTCACCGCCGCCGGTTCCCAGATAAAGCTCGATGCCTCGACCGGTAAAGCTACGATATACGCCTATGTCGACACAGTCGGCAAAGAGGTAGTCGGAAACATTGTCACCGCCCGCATTCTTGCCTTCCCGCAGGTCGAGAAAGCAAGCATGGCGAAGCTTCAGGTTTTCAACGACTACGGAGGCTACACCTTCATAGGAGTCCACAAAGACACCAACGGCGACGGGAAAATAGAAAACACCTATTATATCGAAGGACACAAGGACACGTCTTACAATCAGGAGCAGTTCGCCTCGCTGATAGTCAGCTGCGGCTATGTCCTTGCGATGGATAAAATCACCGACCCGATAGCCGACGAAAACGGCGCATATACCGAGTACGGCCTTGCCTCCGAGATAAGGTACAAAGCCGACGGCACCTCATATGTATATACTCCCGCTAAGTATATTTTAACCGATGTAAACGGCAACACTTATACCGTAATCGTCGGAGACGCGATAGTGTCCGGAGCCGGATATTATGTGCAGTATATCAATCCGGATTATCCCGACACGCCTTTCATCTATATAGTAAACTCGGATATAGCCTCAACCGTTCTTCAGCCTGTGGAGGCTCTTGTCGAGCCGATGATAGTATATCCGATGAGTCTGTCGACATATTTCAACGTCAGCAACTTTTCGATTGCCCGTTCTGACACAGATATTGTCGTCAGCTTCTCGTATGTGCCGCTCGAGGATCGTCTGGGAACCCAGTCGACCACTGTTCCGTATGTATTCCTCAATAAGGAGTTTGCGAACATGACGGCGTCGTCGTCAAACATTGACACCTGCCTGCAGAGCTTCGCCAACATGGAGTTCATACGTGTTGTAAAACTGGCGCCCGACGACGAGGCGCTCATCACCTACGGCATCTCGAAGCCGGCGTGCTCGATATATTTTGATTACAATGTCACCGAGGACGACTTTACCGGCACTGTCGGCACCTTCCTGTCAATCAGCAGCATGACATCCAGCGGCACCTATTATATCTACTCCACCCTTTTTGACATGATTGTGGAGGTTGACCGTACCTTCCTGCCCTTTATGGACTGGCAGGTCATCGACTGGATAGACAAGACGGCCTACAGCTTCAACCTTGCCTGCACATCGGAGATCACGCTTGCGTCGGGCAGCAAGACAATAAAATTCAGCATCAATAATTCCGACTCCAAACAGTTTACCTTTTCCAGGCAGACAAAGTCTTCCTACACCCGCACCGACGGAAAGGGAACAAAAACAAGCTATTATCTTGTTCAGAACAACGGCAAATATTCTGTGGCGGTCGGCTCGGTTTCGGGTGCCGCTCCGTCGGTATATGCTGAAAATGTGCGGTATCTTCTTACCAGCGACAACAACCTTTACCTGATCAGCGACACTTCCACAACCAAGCTGGATCTTACTTCAGGCACGACTGGGACCTGCACTCTTTATGTCACCGGATACGATGCCGATTTCGACGCGATTCTATATATATTCGTCGACCACAGCACCGGCGTATGGGGAAAAGTGAAGCGCACGCTCTCGTCGGATTCTGTCAGAGTAACGGGAAAGGTGAACACAGAGACCGCGGTTAATGTCACAACCTTATATTTCCGCCACTTCTTCCAGACGATACTCTACGCTTCGGCGGACGGTGTCTGCAACCTTACCGATGAAGAAAAGACTGCCTTTCGCTCGAAGCCCGACAGCGAGGCGCAGCTCGTCATGACGATAAAGACCGAAGACGGCGACTTCACATTCCGCTTCTATCAGTACTCCGAGCGCCGTTCGTATATGACAATCAACGGCAGCGGCGAGCTGTATATACTTTCGGACCGTGTCGTCAAGATACTAAACGACGCGCTCAAGGTTATCGCCGGAGAGGACGTCACGGCGACGGCGAAGAATTGACAAGCCAAAGAAGTAAACGGCGGGGGAGCTTTTAATCAAGGCTTCCCCGCGTACTGCCCTTGAAAAAAGCTTTTTCGGTTTAGCTGATGAATCTTATTGCATTTTTCGCCTTTCGGCAAAATGCCCGGCATAAAAGCCAAAAAAGCCGCGCCGCCGTAGCGGCATGGCATGGCACGGCACTCATTATCATATTTTAACTAAACAACTCCGAGGTTTCTATGGGACATAAGAACGATCCGCCGCGCATTGCGGCTATTCACGACCTTTCCTGCTTCGGCAGATGCGCTCTGACCGTTGTGACGCCTATACTGTCGGTTATGGGGTGTCAGGTTGTACCGGTGCCCACGGCGCTGCTCTCCACCCACACCGGCGGCTTCGAAGGGCTGTATTTCCGCGATTTAACACCTGATATGCGCGGAATAATATCGCATTTTGACCGTCTCGGACTGCAGTTTGACGCGATATACAGCGGTTTTCTCGGCAGCGCGGCGCAAATAGAAGTAGTTGCCGGTTTTATTGACCGTTTCGGACGTGATATAACAGTGCTTGTCGATCCGGTTATGGGAGACGACGGCAGCTTATATCAGACCTACACGCCCGAACTTGTCGGCGGAATGAGAAGTTTATGCGGGAAGGCGGGTATAATAACCCCGAATCTTACAGAAGCCTGCTTTTTGACAGGGACAAAGCCGCCGGGCGGCAGGCTGCAAAACGAAAAAGAAGCGCTTGACCTTGCAGACTCACTGATTAAAAAGCTTCGCGAAAACATTGTCGGTCCTGACGCCGTCATTATTATAACAGGCATAGTCTTCGGCGATAAAATAGGCAACGCATATTCAAACCGCGGCCGGGCCTGCCGTATTGCAGGAACGCCGAAGCTTGACCGCAGCTTTCCCGGAACCGGAGAGGTTTTTGCATCGGTTTTGCTCGGAAGCCTTATCCGCGGCATTGATCTTGATACCGCAGTAAAGTACGCCGCAGATTTCACCTGCAGTGCGATACGGCAGTCGCAGAATTCATCCGAAACCCGCGAAGGCGTGCTGCTTGAAAAGTGCCTGAGGGAGCTTGTCTGATACTGAGAGTCGGATATATAATATATTGAACGTTGAACGTTGAACGTTGAATGTTGAAAAGAGAAGGTTGGAGGAACCCCAAAAAGTTCCTTCTATCTTTTTTTATTTTACGGGCTTTTTTGATGCCGTCCGGCTGCAGAAGCCTTATTATCAGCATTCGGCCGATAAATGATAAATGATAAATGATAAATGAAAAATATTGAACATTTAAGGCATTTCGGGTATTTCAGCGGAGCCGGCAATGCGGCATAATAAACAAATGCGTTATAACCTCAAGATAACATTTATGCAATTTGTGAAATTTCAAGAAAAAAAGAATCAGATAAAGCGAAATATCCCCGAATTTATGGCAGCTCATGAAAACAGTTCTAACATATGAATAAATTGTCCGTTGTATTCGTTTTTTCATTATGCTACAATATTTTTACAAGGCGGCTCCGCCATGCCGGCCTGCATATTTTCCACGGCGAAGCGGAAATTTCCGGAAATTCTATGAGGAAAGATTTTGAAGGAAAACGCCCTGAATAAAAGTCCCGAAGGGAGAATACATAAGATGAAAAAGCGAATAATCATGCCTCTGGCAATAGCGCTGCTTATCCTTGTGACGAGCATTGCATTTATGATGCCGGCATCCGCGGCGACGCAGACTGTGAAGGTCAGATACGGCGGCAGAGAGATAATGGACGGCAAAAGCCTTCTCATAAACTCGGTCACATATGTTCCGCTTCGCGCGTTCAGCGACGCTATGGGAGGCTGTACGGTCAGCTGGAACGGAAGCACCAGCACGGCGTCTGTCAGTGCAAGCGGGCTTTATCTCACCGCAAAAGTCGGCGCCGTTTACATAACCGCAAACGACCGATGCTTTTATACCGTCGGAGCGGTTCTCAACATAAACGGAACGGTATATGTTCCGATTCGTCCCCTGACGCGCGCCTTCGGGCTTGAACTGTCCTGGGACGGCGCGACGTACAGCGTGGTTTTGTCCGGCAGCGGTAAAAATTACTGCGCATATGGCAGCTCGTACTATAACAGCGATGATTTGTATTGGCTTTCCCGCATAATTAACGCTGAGGCAGGTTCGGAGCCTTTCCTCGGCAAGATGGCGGTCGGCAACGTCATACTCAACCGTGTGGCAAGCCGGGATTATCCGAACACCGTATATGCGGTGGTGTTCGACAACAAATACGGCACCCAGTTCACCCCGGCGGCAACAGGCACCGTCTACCGCACTCCGTCATCTGACAGCGTCGCGGCGGCAAAAATATGCCTTGAAGGCTACAGTCTTTCAACCGAGATGCTCTTTTTCCTCAACCCGTCGATAGCGACAAATTTCTGGATCACAAAGAACTGCACATATGTTATGACTGTAGGCCATCACGACTTTTATAAATAATTACATAATAATCCAATATTTACCGCATAAGCGGAAGTACAGAAATACATAAAAAAAGGCCTGCCGGCAAAGAATATACTGTGAGCGGAGAATTTCCGGTTTCAATTAAAAGCAGAAAGGAACTCACAGTAATGGTGATTGACAGAATAGCGCTTGTTTTAGCTATCATAGGCGCGCTCAACTGGGGCAGCATCGGACTTTTCGGTTTTGATGTTGTTGCATGGATCTGCGGCGGACAGGGCGCTCTGCTCAGCCGTATTATATACACTATAGTGGCGCTCTCAGGCATCTGGCTGATCTCGCTTGTATTCCGTACTAAGGAAAATGTCGAGCGGATTGAGGACTGACAAAGATCGCGCACAGCAGCTCCCCTTAATGGGGGGAGGCTGTGCGTTTTTTTAATATTGATTTTATTCGGTTTTGGGTTTATAATTATAGAAAATAATTATGTGATTACGGAGATGCCAGATGGAACTCGGAGCGATGACTAACCTTTTCAGAGACCGCCGCGGCGGCATGCCCGGAAACAGCTACATAGAGCAGGCGCGCCTGTGCGCCGCCGCAGGATTCAAAGTGCTTGATCTTAACGTATGCGACTCTGTCCGTCCCGGAAAAAGCGGCGGCGACGATCTTGCCTCCGAAGACTGGGAGGCAAAAATAGAGGCGCTTGGGAACGAGGCGGCGAAGCTTGGCGTAAGATTTACGCAGGCGCACGCCCCGTACAACGGAGACCTTTTTATACGCGGCAGGCAGCCTGACGAGGATTATCTAAACCGCTTTCACGAGATGAGCCGGCGCTGCGTGATTGCCGCGGGCAGACTCGGGATAAAACGGATAACCATACATCCAATGAGCGACACCGTCAACACCGAGTACGACAACGAGATTCAAAAAAAGACGAATATTGAATTTTATGCCCCGATGATGGAGCTTGCCAGAAAATGCGGAACCGGCCTTGCGCTTGAAAACATGGCGGATTTTGACCGGGCCAAGGTTCGCCGCGCCTATTGCGCGGATGCGGACGATCTGATTGACATTGTTGATACTGTCAGCGACCCTGTCCTCGGCGTATGCTGGGATTTCGGTCATGCGCGGATGATGATAAACGACCAGCCGCGCCAGCTGAGGAAGCTCGGCAGGCGGCTTGTTTCCACGCATGTTCAGGACGGCAAAGGGGCGCGGGACACACATCTTGTTCCGTTTGTCGGCGGGAATATCAGGTGGGAAGAAATAATGCCATGCCTTAAGGAGATCGGGTATGAGGGGGATTTTGTGCTTGAGACCCATCAGTTTATGAATGAGGTGCCGGATAAGCTGCGTCTGTCGGCAGGAATGCTGGCGTATGATTTTGGGATGTACTGCATGGAGCTGTATAATAAAGCCTGAGAACAGATAAAACAGACACTGCCGGGCGGCGGATAAACGCTGCCCGGCGGTTTTTTCTTGCGGGGCAAAGACGCCTGAGCCGTCCTGCGCTGCGCCGGCAAGCCGGCTTTTTGCTCAGCCGAACTGGTTTGTCGGAAAACACTTTTGCTTGAAATGCAAACGGGGAACCCCTTGACGGGATTCCCCTCTGTATTTTATTCGTACAGCTTGCTGTATTTCTGCAGTCTTTCGTACTTTGCCTTTGAAGCTTCCTCGGCTTTAGCGAAGAGCTCCTTGGCCTTGTCCGGGAACTGCTGCTCAAGGCGCGCGTAGCGGACTTCAGATTTGATGAAATCGCCGTAGCTTGCCGTAGGAGCCTTGGAATCGATAGTGAATCTGCCTGCTCCTTCAATCGCCGGGTTGTAGCGGAACATCTGCCAGTATCCGGCCTCGACAGCCTTCTTCATTTCTATCTGGGAGTTCTGCATTCCGCCCGGTACGCCGTGCATTTCGCAGGGAGCATAGCCGATGATGAGCGACGGGCCGTGGTAAGCCTCGGCCTCCTTCAGGGCCTTGAGGAACTGGTTCATATCTGCGCCCATAGCGACCTGCGCGACATAGACATATCCGTATGACATTGCGATTTCCGCGAGGTTCTTCTTTGCTATTGCCTTTCCGGCAGCAGCAAACTGAGCGACCTGGCCGATCTGCGACGCCTTAGAAGCCTGTCCGCCGGTGTTGGAGTAAACCTCGGTATCGAAGACCATTACGTTGACGTCCTCGCCCGACGCGAGCACATGGTCAAGGCCTCCGAAGCCGATATCGTATGCCCAGCCGTCGCCGCCGAAGATCCAGATAGACTTCTTGGAGAGGTAATCGCGCTCGGCGAGGATCTTCTTTTCGAGCTCGCAGCAGTTGCATTCGTTCTTGCAGACATTCTTTTCGAGCATCTCGACCATGGCCTTGGTTGCGGGGCCGTTTGCCTCGCCGTCGTTGACTGTTTCAAGATACTTGTCGAGAACGGCCTTCATGCCGGCTGCGTCCGGATTTGCGGCGTAGTTTTCGGAGAGCTTCTTCACATAACCGATAAGACGCTCGCGGATAACCTTCTGTCCGAGGGCTATTCCGAAGCCGTGCTCGGCGTTGTCCTCGAAGAGAGAGTTGGCCCACGCCGGACCGCGTCCGCTCTCCTTGTTGACAGTATAGGGGAAGCCGGGAGCCTGACCGCCCCAGATGGACGAGCAGCCTGTTGCGTTGGATATATACATTCTCTCGCCGAAGAGCTGAGTAATGATGCGCGCATAGCTTGTCTCGGCGCAGCCTGCGCAGGAGCCGGAGAACTCAAGCAGGGGCTGCTTGAACTGGCTGCCCTTGACGGTGTTGTTGATAAGCTCGGGCTTCTCGGATACGCTCTTGACCATGTAGTCGAACACAGCCTGCTGATCGAGCTGCGTTTCAATCGGGACCATTTCAAGCGCTCTCTTGTCGGGCTTGGTGGGGCAGGCCTTGACGCAGAGCGTGCAGCCCATGCAGTCGTACGGGCTGACCGAGATAGCGAACTTGTAATCTGTCTTCATTACAGGGCGCGCGGCAAACTTGGTGTTTGCGGGTGCCTTTGCGGCCTCGTCGGCAGTCAGAGCGTACGCGCGGATAGATGCGTGCGGGCAGACGAAAGCGCACTGGTTGCACTGGATGCAGTTTTCCTCATGCCAAACCGGGACGCTTGTGGCGACGCCGCGCTTGTCGTTTGCGGACGCGCCGAGCGGATAGGTTCCGTCGGCCTTGTCCGCGAAAGCAGAAACAGGGAGCGAATCTCCTGCCATGCCGTTGACCGGCCGTACGATATTGTTGACGTAATTGGCAAGGTCAGTCCTCTTGCTTTCAAAGGGCGCCCTGGGAGCGTCGGGAGCGACTGTCTTCCACGCCTCCGGAACGTTAACCTTTACGGTTGCGTCAGCGCCGGCATCGATGGCGGCATAGTTGAGGTCAACCATCGCCTGACCCTTTTTGATATATGATTTGTATGCGGCCTTCTTCATATACTCGATGGCTTCCTTTTTGGGAAGGACGCCTGCCAGAGAGAAGAACGCGGACTGAAGAACGGTGTTCTTGACCTTGACGTTGCCGATTCTCTTTGCGGCGATTCCGGTGGCGTCGATGATATAGAAGTTGACCTTGTTCTCGGCGATATATCTCTTGACCTTTGCCGGCAGCTTTTCGTCAAGCTCTGCCTCGGTCCACGGGCAGTCAAGCAGGAAGACGCCGTTCGGCTTGATGTCGGTAATCATGCTGTCGTACTGGTTGAGGTACGCATGGTTATGGCAGGCGACAAAGTCGGCCTTGGTGATATAGTACGGGCTCTTGATGGGCTTATCTCCGAAGCGCAGGTGGGAAATGGTGAAGCCGAGGGTTTTCTTGGAGTCGTACTGGAAATACGCCTGAATATACTTGTCGGTATGGTCGCCGATGATTTTAATCGAGTTCTTGTTGGCTCCGACAGTACCGTCGCCGCCGAGGCCCCAGAACTTGCAGGAGATTGTGCCCTTGGCGGAGGTGTCGGGCGATTTTTTCTCAGGCAGTGACAGACCGGTTACGTCGTCAACTATGCCGATTGTAAATCTGTTCTTGGGATTTTTCTTTGACAGGTTGTCGTAAACCGCAAAGATAGATGAGGGAGGCGTGTCCTTCGAGCCGAGGCCGTAGCGTCCGCCGACGATCTGGGCGGTGATGCCGGCCTGCGAGAGGGCGGTAACGACGTCAAGGTAAAGCGGCTCGCCGAGCGCGCCGGGTTCCTTCGTGCGGTCGAGGACGGCGATTTTCTTGACCGTCTTCGGCAGCGCGGCAATGAGCTTGTCTGCGCAGAAAGGACGGTAGAGTCTGACCTTGACAAGGCCGACCTTCTTGCCCTTGGCCATCATATAGTCTATGACTTCCTCAATGACGTCGCAGACCGATCCCATGGCGATTATGACCTGTTCCGCGTCGGGAGCGCCGTAATAGTTAAAGAGCTTGTAATCGGTGCCGATCAGCTTGTTGATTTTCTTCATATAGCTCTCGACGATAGCGGGGACGGCATCGTAGTAGGGGTTGCACGCCTCTCTGTGCTGGAAGAATATATCTCCGTTTTCGGCGGAGCCGCGGAGCACGGGGTGCTCGGGGTTCAGAGCGCGGGCGCGGAACTCCTCGACAGCCTTCATATCGACCAGCTTGGCGAGATCTGCATAGTCCCATGCTTCAATCTTCTGAATTTCGTGGGAGGTGCGGAAGCCGTCGAAAAAGTTCAAAAACGGCACGCGGGACTTGATTGCCGACAGATGGGCGACGGCGCCGAGGTCCATAATCTCCTGCGGGTTTGTTTCAGCCAGCATAGCAAAGCCTGTCTGGCGGCAGGCATAGACGTCCGAATGGTCGCCGAAAATATTCAGCGCGTGGGAAGCGACGGTACGCGCCGAAACATGGATGACGCAGGGAAGCAGCTCGCCCGCGATTTTGTACATATTGGGGATCATAAGGAGCAGGCCCTGTGACGCCGTGTACGTGGTTGTGAGCGCTCCGGCGGCAAGGGATCCGTGTACGGCGCCTGCTGCGCCGGCCTCGGACTGCATTTCGACGACCTTTACCTTATCTCCGAAAATATTAACAGCCGGGTCTCCGGTATAATTCTTTCCGGCGGCAGACCATACGTCCACGTTATCCGCCATTGGGGATGACGGTGTGATTGGGTAGATGGCAGCCACTTCGGTGAACGCGTAAGACACGTGCGCCGCGGCGGTGTTGCCGTCCATTGAGCTCATTTTGCGCTTGATTGGCATTTGGAATCCTCCTGTATATGAATATTCTTTAATAATTTTTACGAGGCTCGTGTTCCGCTTTGCCATATTGCCCTGCGGAAATTTGTAGTTTTGAATAAAAGCATATTACCTCAATTGTCTATAATACCACAAATGCGGACGAATGTAAATAGAATACGCAAAAAAGTTGATCCTTTTTTTAAGTATATTCAAACGTCAGGTGCCAAAGAGAAATGCTTGTCAATTTTTGTGGTAAAAAAAGCAGCTTGAAGGTTACAGCCGTGCCGACCGGTGCCGACATAAATCGGCAAGTGGGCACTCAAGGCATTTCGGCGCGCGTGCCGGGCAGTACTCTCTTCCGAACATCACCATCCGGTGGCAGAAATCGCTCTGCTTTTCCGGCTCAACGAGCGTGGATAGTATTTTTTCCACTTTCAAAGGATCTGATACCTCCTCGGGATACATTCCGAGCCGCCCGCAAATGCGGATTAAGTGCGTGTCGGCTACGATGCCCGGTACGCCGTAAATATCTCCGAGCAGAAGATTTGCAATTTTCCGCCCGACCCCGGGCAAAGTCAGCATATCTTCGATATTGTCCGGCAAAGCTCCGCCGAACCTGTCGCGAATAATTGCGCTCGCCTCTTTAATGTTTGCCGCTTTTGTGCGGTAGAGGCCGCACGGGCGCACCAATTCCTCGAGTTCATTTATATTGGCATCAGCCATAGCCGAAGCGTCGGGATATTTTTCGAACAAAGGTCCGGAAACGGTATTAACCCTTTCGTCGGTGCATTGTGCGGAAAGCCGGGCCATAATCAGAAGCCGCCACGGATCGCCGCAGTATCTGAGCGAGCAGACCGGTTCCGGGTAAATTTTAATCATCCGTTCGACAATCTCCGCCATGAGCATTTTTTTATCGTTGTCTGTCATGTGTCATCCTTTCAACGCCGTCAAAAAACACAGTGTGTTTTGCGAAAAATCCGGTGTTTTATGTGTTAATTGTAACGCCGGACGGGTGTGTTGTCAATACGCCGGCATACAGGTCCGCCTCCTGCTTTTCCGCCTGAGAATGTCGAAACAGGGAATTACGCAAAAAAAGGGCTGCCCGTCCGGGCAGCCCTTTTCGCTGGGTTAAATATCAGTATGCCGTGGGAACGCCGCTGACATAGTGCCAGTAGTGTCCTGTTCCGGGATTTGTGTCGCTGTAGTAGTAGATGTCGGCATAGATCGTGAGGTACATATTGTTCGACTGGTCAATATTCATAGACGCGCCGCCCCATGTTCCGGCTGAACCTTCGTAATAAACCCTTGCGACCTTGTCGGTGCTGCCGGATACGGTGCCCTTGTTGAGGCATCCGGTGAAGGCTTTGTAGCCGATTGTCTTAACATCTCTGCCGATGACAAGCGTTGTCATGCCGGTGCAGTTATAGAAGGCATAATCGCCTATGGTCTTGACGCCCGAGCTGATGATCACATTGACAAGGCCCGTGCACTCGCTGAAGGCATACTGCCCGATCGTTTCGATGGTCGAGGGTATGGTGATGCCGGTAAACGCCGTGTCACCCTGGAAGCAGTGCGCGCTGATTTCCTTAAGGCCAGTGCCGAATGTGAAGGCGTTAAGCTTGGTGCAGTTAGCGAAGGCGTATGCGCCTATGCTTGAGGTGATGTTCGGGATCACAACAGCCGTAAATTCGGAGCAGCCGTAGAAGGCATAGCTGCCGATCGAGGAGATGCCGGCAGTCTTTATCGTTGTTCCGTCGGCCTCGTAAGAGCGATCAGGGAATGTAATGCTGTTAAGCTTTTTAACATTGAAGAACGCGAAGTCGCCTATTGACTCGACCGTCGTGGGAACGACGAAGGATGCGAGTGTTTTGCCGCAGGGATACGCAATAAGAGTCTTCTTGTCGAAATCATAGAGGACGTCGTCGACAACTGCGAACTTTTTATTTTCAGAGGTAAGCTCGAATTTAACGAGGTTGACGCAGCCCGCGAACGCTGAAGGACTGATTGTCGTTATGGAGTTGGATACGGTGTATGAGGTGAGGGTAAGGCCTGCGGGATAAGCGACTATAGTTGTGCCGTCTTTGCTGCAGAGCACTCCTCCGACGGTCGTGAAGTTCTTGTTGCCGCTCTCGACTGCAAATGAGACAAGCTTGGTGCAGCCGGCGAAGGCTCCGTCGCCGATGGACGTCACGCTGGCGGGAATGCTGAATGTCTTGATGGTGGTGTTGTTCATGAACGCACCGGCTGCGATTCCGGTTACAAGCTTTGTGTCGGTCTTGCCGGTGCTGTCTACAACATAATATGTTGAGTAAATGATGATATCCTCGTCGGTGCAGGTGCCGTATCCGGTGATTGTTATCGAACCGTCGGAATTTGTCTCATAGGCAAGTCCCGTCGAGCCGGTCGGGTTTGTATAGCTGTCAACATAGGAAGCCCCGCACACGGAGCAGGTATGTGTGGTATAGCCCTGAGCTGTCTTGGTCGGAGGAGTTACGACATCCACATATGTATGGGCCGAAACAGGAATATCGCGGGTTTCCGTAGCGCCGCAGCGGCTGCAGGTGCGTGTCTCAGTTCCGGTCGAGGTGCAGGTAGCGGCCTTTGTGGTCACCCATTCGCCCCAGCTGTGGCCGAGAGCGTCGGTATAGTTGTCTACATATTTATCGCCGCAGGAACAGGTGTATGTGGTATAACCCTTTTCGGTGCAGGTAGGAGGCGTAACAACCGACGAATATGAATGCTCATGCGCCGTTGTCTCGGGGGCCGTGGTGGTTTCGGGAGCCGCGGTAGTGCTTATAAGAGAAGTTGTTTCAGCAGGTTTGCCGATTTCACAGGACGCAAGCGAAAAGACAAGCGTCAGGAAAAGAGCGGCAGAAAGCGTGCAAATTAAAAATTTCTTCATTTTTTCTCCTTTTAATTATGCGTTCTTACGTAAGTTTTCGATTGCCGAAAAACAGGCATTATTAGCATTGGTTATTATACCATACAAAATAAGCCCGTACAAGCCAGTTCAGAAAAAAATAACTTTAATTGCGTAAAAATTTTACAATTGCGCAAAAAGTCCTTTTCGGCAGGCTTGCGGCAGGGATCGGGACTGTCTGAATATGACGCAGGACTTATTACAAAGTTCCCTCTCATGGAAAAGAAAATAATAAAGCCATGCGTTTCCATATTCTCTTGCAACTGTCGGAAAAATATGATAAAATGTAGCTGCAGTCAGGAGGTGCGGCATGAGGATCAAGAAAGGATTTATACTCTCGAAAGTCGGGGACGACACGGTTGCGGTGGCGTCGGGAAAGCTGTCGAAAGACTTTCCTGGCGTAGTTGTTCTGAGCGGCAGCGGTGCTTTTTTATGGGGCCTGATGGCGTCGGGCGCCGGGTGCGACGAGCAGAAGCTTCTTTCGGCTCTGCTCGACGAATACGAGGTTGACGAGGACACGGCTAGAGCCGATCTGTCCACGTTTCTCGACAAGCTGAATTCAGCCGGAATAATAGAAAACTAAAGCGGCGGAGCCATATGGCTTCAGCTCCGGAATCGTTCGGCATAATCCCCTTAGCAAGCTCTGAAGAATTTTTCAAGAACGCGCTGGGGGATTTTATTGGCGCGGCACGTCCCGTGCCTTAACGCCATATCATATGATTCTGTTTCTGCTTTTGTTTCTGTTTCTGTTGACCGGAAAAACCGATTTGATCAGAAAAACCGCCGGGAAGGGACTGCTTAAGAATTAAGTAGCCTTTTCCGGCGGTTTCAGGTTGCTTTTCAGCCCCTGCAGGCATTTACAAACGCCTCGAACAGCGCCGCTGCGTCGGGGTCGAACGAAAATAGCAGCTCCGGGTGCCACTGGACGCCGAGGAAGAATTTATGTCCGGGCAGAAAAACGCATTCGCAGATGCCGTCGTCCGAATAAGCGGCAGGAACAAGGGCGGGCGCCGCCGCTTTGACGGCCTGGTGGTGGAACGTATTGGTGTATATATAAGGTTTGCCTCGGGTAAGGTCGGCGAGCAGAGTTCCCGGGACGACGCCGACGCGCTGGGTGCGCTCGGAGCCTTTTTCCTTCTGGGAGTGCCCGTCTATGTGCTGATACAGACTGCCTCCCATCGCCACATTCAGAAGCTGGATTCCGCGGCAGATGCCGAGTACAGGCTTTCCGGTTTTGATAACCCTGTTGAATAACGCAAGCTCGAAGCTGTCGCGCTCGGCGCAGATTTCGACAGAGTCGAACTGAACTGTTTCGCCGTAGTATTTCGGGTCGAGGTCGACGCCTCCGGCGAAAAGGAAGCCGTCGAACTCCTCGGCATAGCCGTCGAGTTTTTTTTCATCTCCGGAATAAGCTACAAAAACCGGCATTCCCCCGGCGGCCCAGATCGCGTCGAGATATGACGGGTTCATGCGTATGTAGCCTTCCTTGGTATATGACGTGGAAATGGCGACAGTCGGTCTTAATTTCATATGTTATATAACCTTTCGGCCCGCGCCGGCGCCGGCCGCGGGCATGGTAATCAGCTTCCGGCAGAAGTGTTTTCCGTGCTGCCGCCTTTGAGTTTGTCGTCCGGAATGAAATGCACCAGAACTCGAGCCACAGCGGCGGAAACTATAAGTGTGACCACCGCTTCAACGGCGGCGTTTACAGAAATGATCGCGACGACAATGCCCCAGACGTTGTTGGTTCCGAATGCGTCAAGGACAGCCTTATTATTGCCGAAGAGCGCGATAAGGAAAGTGATAAAAAGAGCGGTGTTCAGGAGCGGGCAGCATACCGACGCAATAATGCAGGAAATGGTTTTTCCGCCGCGCTTAATTTTGTCCGCAAGCAATCTGAATATCAGTCCGGTGAGCCAGCCTACGAGCACCCGCGGAACCAGGCAGAGGATGAAAGTGTACACAGGGTTCAGCCCGAGCATAAAAGCTCCGAAAGCGCTCATTCCGAAGCACTGAATGAAGCTGACAAGCCCGAAGACTGTTCCGAGGACAGCGCCGCCTGCCGGTCCGAGCATAATGGCGCCTATTGCGACAGGGATGACGATGAGAGTAATCTCAATAGTGCCGTAGTTGAAGAATCCGAGCGGAGTAAAGCCCATAAGTATAATTATGGCGCAAAACAGCGCGAGAAGAACAAGTTTGCGGGTTTTGATGGACTCATTGCGTTTCAGATCAGCCATAAAATTATACCTCCGTATATTTATTCATCATTTTTCATGCGGGAAAAATATATGAATCATTATACACTACGAAAGATAAAATTACAATATTATATTATGAATAACTTTTCGTTCGTTCCGGATATGTAAAGCGCCGGTTTGCACAAATTTCCGGTTCGGGGCGAATGATATTCAATAAAAAATCGCCTGTCCGCTTTACAAAAAAAAGTTATTGTTGTATAATCATAAAAAATATAACCGGGCGAAAAACGGCTACCTGCCGGGCGGCGAACGGTAAATGTATGAGAAAGGTTTTACCTATATGCCAAAATACACTATCGGAATAGATTACGGCACCCTCTCGGGGCGCGCGATACTCGTCGATGTTGCAAACGGCAGGCAGCTTGCCGACAGCGTGATGGACTATCCGCACGGCGTCATATCCGATGTGCTTCCGGGAACAGACATAAAACTCCCCTCCGATTATGCGCTGCAGGATCCGCGGGACTATCTCGAAGTGCTCTCGCACATAATTCCCGATGTTATAAAGAAATCGGGAGTCAACCCGCGCGACATCATCGGGGCGGGAATAGACTTTACAACCTGCACCGTCATACCCGTCCGCGCCGACGGCACACCGCTCTGCTTTGAGGAAAAATACAAAAAGAATCCTCACGCATACGTCAAGCTCTGGAAGCACCATGCGGCGCAGCCCTATGCCGACAGGCTGAGCGAAGTCGCGCGGGAGCGCGGCGAAACGTGGCTCGACCGTTTCGGCGGAAAGATTTCCCCGGAGTGGATGTTCCCGAAGATCTGGGAAGTGCTTTCGGAGGCGCCGGAAGTATACAATGACGCGGCGTATTTCATGGAAGCCGGCGACTGGCTGACATGGCAGCTCACCGGAAGGCAGACGCGGGGATATTCCTTCGCCGCGTATAAAAGCATTTACGTAGTCGAGAACGGCGGATATCCGTCGGCCGACTTTTTCGCGTCGCTCGACGAAAGGCTCCGCAATGTGATAAAGGACAAAATGGACGCCCCGATAATATTCACCGGCGAAGCGGCGGGCTGTGTGACAAAGGAAGCCGCAGAAAGGTTCGGCCTTCCCGCCGGTGCCGCCGTTGCCTGCCCGATGCCCGACGGTCACACCGCGGCGATATCGCTCGGTCTTATAAACGACGGCGACATGTGCGCCATCATGGGCACCTCGTCCTGCTATATGCTGGTCGGGAGAAGGGATGTATGCGTAAACGGAATCTGCGGAACAATACGCGACGGACTCACTCCCGGATTTTTCGGCTATGAGTCCGGACTCTGCTGCGTAGGCGACCATTTCGCGTGGGCGAAAGAAAACGTCGTCTCGCCGGAATACCTGAAGGAGGCGGAGGCGCGCGGGATAACCGTGCTGAAGCTGCTGATAGAAAAGGCTGCGGCGCAGAAGCCTGGCGAGCACGGGCTTGTCGCCCTCGACTGGTTCAACGGCAACCGCAACATACTCGTGGATGCATCTCTTTCGGGACTTATCGTCGGCATGACGCTTCGCACGAAGCCCGAGGACATAATGCGCGCGCTTATTGAAGCCACGGCATACGGAACGAGGGTAATTTTTGAAAACTTTGAGAGGCACGGAGTAAAAATCGGGCGTCTTATCGCCGCCGGCGGCATCGCGCGCAAGGACCCGTTCACGATGCAGCTTTACTCCGACGTACTTAAAATGAATATCGAGGTATCGGATTCCGCGCAGGCGCCGGCTCTTGCCGGAGCGATACAGGCGGCCGCGGCAGCCGGGGCACAGAACGGCGGATATGCGAAGCTGACCGACGCTATGAGAGCCATGGCGAGCAGAAGCGACAGGGTATATCGCCCGAACCAGGCGGCGTCTGCGGTCTATGATAAGCTTTTCGCCGAGTATATGAAGCTGCACGACTATTTTGGCAGGGGCGGCAACGATGTGATGAAAACCTTAAGGAAGATTGCCGCGCAATCGCAATAAAGAACGCACAGGTTTTGCCGCCGCGCCGGCGCCTTGCTTTTTTTCGGCCATAGCGCAAAAAACGGAAACCGCTTGCCCGTAAGCGGTTTTTGGAATACTGACGCTGAAGACGCTGACAACCCTGACCGCTTTATTCAAATTAAAAAGAGGTAAAAAACAATGGCATTCAGACCTACCGCGCTTCAGATAATCGGAAAATTATTAAAAGCGATAATATATTCTATGATAGCCGCGATGTGCGGCTTTCTCGTCTGGCGGGTATTTTTTTCGACAATTCCTCCGCGTTCGATGACCCGTCTTTCGGTCAATGAAACGCTTGCCGAGGCATACGGCACATACGGCGACAGTCTTGAGATGTTCAGGCAGAAGCAGACGAACATAACCCGCGCCGACAGAAATTACGGCTATTTCACTATCGTGGACTATGTGATAATCCCCGACGCGAAACAGGTGCAGGTGCTTCTGAGATACAACAAAAGCATGGCCCAGCACGTGTACGAAGATTTCGGGCTTGAACAGATTCCGGACATAAAATCGCAGTTATTCGATTTAACCATAGTCAGGACGGACGACCTCACGCCGGAGGACCTCACCGACAACGAGGACAGCGATTATCTTTCAGAGACCCGTTATAAAGCTTCCTCGTCGGCAATCGACACAACCCTGCTTTATGTTTATTGCCGCGTCGTATTCGAAAATGTGGAAGCAGACGGCGCCGTGGGGCTGTTTTTGGATATATATTACAACGCCTTTACGGATTACGAAGCAACCTCGTACGGCACTCTCTGCCTGTACGACAGCACCGCTGAAAACGTCCCTGTAAAGCTGTCGTCAGCGGATAGAGCCGCGCTGAGGAAAGCGGCGGAATAAGAAAAGCACAAAAAACCGATCATGGCGCGCCGTGCGTTTACGGCGCGCCATGATTTTGTTCATTGAATATTATCGTTTTATCATTTTATTGTTTCATCATTTCATAATTTCATAATTTCATCGTTCTCAGCCTGTCAAGCGCCTTCTGCAGAATCAGCTCGGCCGAGAGCGAATCGATAACGCCCTTTCGCTTTTTTCCGCGGGTGTCGGTCTCGTTCAGGTATCGCGCCGCCTCCATAGTCGTCAGGCGTTCGTCAATCAAAACGACCGGAATATCGAGCCTGCCGCAGAGAAGGCTCGCAAACTCCCGGCAGCGTCCGGCTCTTTGGCCCTCGGTTCCGTTCATGTTGACAGGCAGCCCGACCACCACCGCCGAAACGCCTCGCTCGCGCGCCTCCGCCGCCACCGCGTCGGCGGTTTTCACGATGCCGCCCGGCGAAATGCAGCCGATACCCGACGCGAGCAGCCGTCCGGGATCTGACACCGCAAGCCCCGTGCGCACGTCGCCGAAGTCCACGGCCATTATCTTTCCTGTTGTTTTCAGTAATTCTTCCATGTAAAATACTGCCTTTGCGTCCTTAATTTATTTCACGCATCAACGGAAGCCGTCCTATCCGAAGCAGCGTGTTTTTTTGTCCTTTCGGCAATCCACCCAAGTATATCCTCATATACCTGCCGCCGGCCGACCTCGTTCAGGATCTCGTGGCGCATTCCCGGGTACAGCTTTATGGTCAAGTCGAGCGCTCCGGCCGCGCAAAGCCGGTCATAAACCGCCCGCGGTCCTATGCCGTAGTTTCCGACCGGGTCGGCGTCCCCGCTCGCCAGCATAATCGGCAGGGAAGGCGGAACGGAATAAGCCCACTTTTTTGAGGACACCCGTCCGAGCATATCAAACAGAGTATAGAACCCGTCGGCGGTGAATATAAACGAGGAACAGAATTTGTCCTTCGAATATTTTTCGACAATCTCGGCGTCGCGCGAAAGCCACGCGAAACGTCCTGCGTCCTTTCCGATCCGCTTAAGATAAGAGCCGAAGGCCATTTTGTCAATCAGCGCGGAGCGTTTGCGCCCGCCGTTATTAAGGCCTTCAATTCGCGAAACGAGCTTTCCGAGCGACGTCGGCTGTCCGGGGCCGCCGGTGCCGGACAACACCGCGCCGTCAATCTCGCTCCCGTATTCAGCGATATAAAGGCGCGCGATAAATGAGCCCATGCTGTGTCCGAGAAGAAAAACCGGGATTTTCGGGAACTTTGCTTTGATTATATTCGTCATAGTATGCAGGTCTTCCACAAGCATATCGCCTCCGCCGCGGCGCGGTATGTATCCGAGGCTGCCGTCGTCAGGCGCGGATTTTCCGTGTCCTATGTGGTCGTTTCCGCAGACGGCATATCCGCGCGACGCGAGAAATCCGGCAAAATCCATGTATCTTCCCATATGCTCGTTCATTCCGTGGCTTATCTGGACGATGCCCTCGGGCGCCGAATCCGGCGTCCAGATGAAATAAGCAATCCTGCTTTTGCCGTCGGCCGAGCCGAAAACGCCCTCCTCAAGTGCATAAGACATAACTCTCTCCTCCCGATAAAAATCTCTCCGTGTCCAGTATATCACGGCTTCGGGCAAATGTAAAGCTGATATTGACGCGCTTCGGGATCCGGTATAAAATAATATGATAAACAAAACGGGAGGTATGACAGATGAAAAAAACATACACGGTTCCGGTGAGGCTGACTGAGGAAATGCTCCGGCGTCTTCTGGTTATCTGCGATGCCGAGGGACGCACGCCGTCGAATCAGTTCAATTTTCTGCTGAGGAACAATATAGCATATTTTGAAAAAACACACGGCAAAATAACCGTGGAACAGCTTAACAAAACAAAAACAGGAGAATATTTACTCGCTGCCCAGTATGAAACAACCGATTTGTAATATGCAATGTTAACAAATTTACCTGATTATATTGACAAATCGGTTTAATTTTTTTATAATATTTATAACAAAATACAAAGGAGCTGTTATTTATGAAAAAAGCGTTATCAATTTTTTTGACAGTATGCATTCTTGTCTCGATAGGCACTGTCGCCGCGTCGGCTCTCGGGGCTACGGCTGTGACCACGGCTGCAGCGGACAGACCCGACTGGATCATAACCGAAATCAGCCAGGACCAGACCGGGGACGGCACGGGCGGCTACTCAACCACTGCTGACCCGTTTGAATTTATTGAAATTTACAATAATTCCGGAACGACGCTCAACCTTTACGACTATTGCATGACTTACAACGGCAACCTGAGAACCAGCGAAAAATTTGAGACCCAGATTGTCGAGATAACGCCCTTCAAGGCCGGCGACTATCTTGACGGAACAGATTTCTCCAAATGGACATATACGACAAACGCAGTAGGCAACCTTGCGAACAAGCCCGTGAACCCGGCTACCTGCACTGTTGCTCCCGGAGAAATAGTGGTTCTGTGGGTATTGTACCGCGACGCATACTTTGCAAGCTGGAACGACGGCAAAGGCCTGTCCATAAACGATTTCCGCACCTTCTGGCAGATCCCGGAAAACGTCAAGGTAATCGCCGTTGACGGAAACTCCGCAACAGACTCAGGCGGTGCCGACAAAAACTTCAATATAAAGAACTCCGATACTGGTACATACGGAATCTGCCTTTACACCGAAGCCATCAACACGGCGGCCAACACAACCACAGGCTCGAGCGCGGTCTATCCGGTTGTTTACACCGAATGCCCCGAGTTTGCGGCATGGGCTACTATGGACTTCAAGACGCAGATTCTGGCAGGCTCCCAGCCCAACTTTACATTTAACTTTACTTCTGACAATCAGGGCTTCGGCGCAGCTGAATGGGCATATAAAGCCGACGCGAGAAGAATGCTTCTGCTTGAGCTTTACTCTACCCCCACGGCCGGAACTCTGACGACCCTGCAGAAGATGACGCTCGGCGTAGCTCTTGATGCCGGCGAGTCATACACCTTTGAAGAGGGAACTGTTTACGTGCCCACCGTAAGCGAACTCGGCAATTTCCAGGGCTTTGTGATAGACGGTACCCTTTATCCGTTGGGTTCGACCTTCACGGCAGCCAAGGCGGGCGTATATAACGTGCAGTACAAGTACGAGAAGGACTCCTCGGTTGTTGTCGTCAACGCTCCCGAAACAACCACATCGGCTCCCGACACCACAAAGGCTCCCGACACCACAAAGGCTCCAGATACCACAAAGACTCCCGTGACCACGGCTACCCCGAAGACCGACGCTCCCTCGACCACAGCCGCCGTCACAACAGCTGCTGTCACGACAGCCGCTCCGGCTGAGAAAAATGGTTGCGGCTCGGTTATTGGATTCGGCATTCTTGCCTGCCTTGTTCCCGCGGCTGTAGTCCTCACCAGAAAAAAGCACTGAACTGATTGAATATTGAAATGCGCGCTGCCGCGGATGCGGCAGCGCGCTCTATTATTTGTTGAAATAAACCTTGAACACTTTTCCAATCGTATAAGCGGCAATCGAGCCGGCGTGTCCCTGCTCGATGACGCAGACGGCAGCGACCTCCGGATCGTTGTATGGCGCGACGGCCTCGAACAGTGCGTTTTCGCTTTTGGTTGTGCCGACCTGAGCGGTTCCGGTTTTTCCGCCGACCTGTGCTGAAACCCCGCGGAAAGTACTTGTGAGCGCAGACGACGATGTGACGACGCTCCTCATCGCGTCAAGCAGCACCTGCCGGTGATAGGCGCTCAGCGGCGCCCGGCTAAGGACAGTCGGGGCAGCAGATACAGCCGTGCTGTCGTCCGCGAAATTTTTGACAGCGTAAAGCAGCGTAGCGGCATACCGCGTGCCGCCGTTTGCAATTGCCGCTATATACATATTTATCTGAAGCGGCGAAAACAGGTTTTCCGACTGTCCAATGGCGGCGACGATAGTATCCGTCTCCTTCCACGGAGCGAGATTATTCGCTTCCCTGTAAGACGGACCGGCAAGAATTCCCGTCGCGCCGCCGAGTTCAAACCCCGTCGGCTCGCCGAGGCCGAGCAGCTTCATGTAGTCGTTCATCGCTGAAATGCCGAGCTGACGTCCGACCTCATAGAAGAAATAGTTGCACGACACCTCTATCGCCTTGCTGACGTTTATCGGCCCGTGCGACAATCCTGTGCTCGTATAATACCAGCAGCGCGGCTGATAATCGGGGAAATAAGTATAGATACCTTTCGTATCGATTATGGTATCGGGAGTTATTGTTCCGTTCTCGAGCGCAGCGGCGGCGACTCCGATTTTGAATGTCGAGCCGGGCGCGTAAAGTCCGTTTATAGCGCGGTTCAGCAGCGGGCTGACCTCGGCCGACGAGAGCGCGGCGTAATCCTTATTATATGTGGTAAGGTCGTACGTCGGATAGGACGCCATTGCCAGCACCTGTCCGGTATCGACGTCCAGCATTGTGAACGCTCCTGCCGACGCATCCTCTCCTGTGAGGTTTCCGGTAGCTTTTGATCTTGCGTATTCGACGTTTTCAGCGAGAGCGTCCTCGGCGGCAATCTGCAGATTGATATCGATAGTCAGCCAGATGTCGCGCCCGGCGACCGGTTCTGTTTTCACATACTGGTCAATAATGCAGCCGTCCTTGTCATATTCCGTAACCATAACGCCGTCCGTCCCGCGCAGATAGTCCTCGAAAATCTTCTCGCAGCCCGATATTCCCACCATTGCGTCCATCGAGTAGCCTTTTTTCTTGTACTCCGGCCAGTCCTCGGCGTAAATTTTGCCGAGCTGCCCCAGGATATGCGAGGCGTAGCCCGGATATAGGTATTTCCGCGTGCTGACTGTTTTTATCACGCCGCCATTAATTCCGCTCTCGCTTACTGAAGTAATAAGGTCAAGCCCTATGTTTTTTACGAGCGTGTAGCTTCCGGAATCATAGAATCCGGCAGCAATCAGGCTCCAGCGCAAACGCATAATCAGCAAGGCTTCCTCATTGGTGCAGGTGAGATTTCCGTCGCCGTCGAGCAGGTCGTACCGTTTTGCGAGATATTTGGCGAGTTCGGGCGCGGTTATATTTTTTTTGCGCTTGTACCAGCTGACAATGCTTGCCTTCACCGCCTCGGCGCCCTCGCCGCCTGCATATTCCATATTGGGATATGTGCCGGTGAGCGGATAATCGTCGCAGAGGATAACGTCATACCCTGCGGCCGCGGCTTTTCCGGCAAGGCTTAGGAAAACCATATTTTCCTCTTTTACCGAAGACGGGAGCGAAAAATAATCGATTGCAAGGTCGTATGTATATTCGTTTGTTACCAGAATCCTGCCGTTTCTGTCGCAGATGCTGCCGCGCTGCGCTATTATCGGCGACTCCTTGACGAACGCCGCCTTGGCGGAAGAGGGGGCGTAGGCGTCGCGGTTTATAATCTGAAGGCTTATCAGCCTTGCGGTGAAGACGGCGCAGGCAAGGCAAAAAAAGGCCGCGACCGCGGTAATTCTTGTTATCGCCCGTCGTCCGTTCATAATTCTGCTCCTTCCGGTACGAGTTAAGTTCCGAATCCGCCTCGGCTGGTTAAAACAGCGACCATACCATAATAACCAAGCAGATCGTTATCATCGCCACCACACCGACGTTCATATAAACAACACCGCCCACATCTTCAGGCGGAAGCTCGTGGTCTGTTTTTCCGAATATGATTTTCTTTTTATTCATGCCTACGATAAACAGAACGAGGCCGATTATCGCAAGGTTAATTACTAAAAAAGCATATGCTAATATGCCGGCTAAATAAGGCAGGGCCGGTTCTACCGCCCTGATAAAGGCGGTGATTTTTTCCTCATCTGTCAGGCCGTCAAGAGTACTCTGAAAAGTTCCGCTGATGACCGAATCCGGCAGCTTTTCTCTAATATTTTGCACAAGCCAGGTTGTCAAAACGCCGCTGATCAGGTTTATGCCCATGTGCAAAAAGATCGTGTTGCGGATTTTTCCGGTGCGCATATAAATATATCCGAGCACAAGACCGAGCGCGAACGCATAGAAGAACTGATAAAAGTTGCCGTGGAAAAGCGCGAACATAACTGCCGAGAAGAAGATGGCTGTTTTTTCGCCGTAAGCGCGGGTGCGGTCGATGACGGTTTTGCGGAAAACCAGCTCCTCGACGACGGGTCCAATAATCCCGGCAATAATCAGATTTGCAAGCAGATTCGAGCTGCTGAGCATTTCCATAACCTTGTTATCCGGCGTGTTGCCGGTAAGCTTGCCGAGGGCGGCCATCAGAAAGCCCGAGATAAGGTTGCCGCCATAAATAAATGCCGCCGCCACTGCAACCAGCGCGAACCATTGACCCGGCCTCATTGTATTTTTTGGGGGAGCTGCTTTCGGCAGCTTTCTCACAAGCAAAAGGAAAATCGGAACCGCGGCAAGATACATCGGGACAGCCGACGCCGTCAGCAGAAACCAGTCTGTGCTGATAATTTCCTTTGCGTATCTTTCCGCGAGCAGATATATAATATAGGGAACGACGGCCATAAGCAGTATCATTGCCGACGCCGCCAATCCTATTTTTGAAAACTGTTTTCTTGCTTTCTTTTTGTCGGTCAGTGTTTCGTTGTAGAAGTCCATACCGGGATTCCTTTCAAACTACATTAAAATAAAAGTCAAAAGAACCTGATTGAATCATCAGCTGATAATCCTGTCCCTGCCGGTTTTTCCGGCCAGCTTCGCGCAGAACCGCGCGAGAAACATCACCGGAATCCCGAAAAGGAAGGTGAAAAGCAGTTCGGGCAGGAGGGTGTGAACAAGCAGGAGCGCCGGTCTTACCTCCGGCGCCGACGCGTAAGCGCACACGACGGTAAGCAAAAGGTTCATGCCGGCGACGCCGCCGAGGCAAAGCGAGAAGGGCAGCGGTTCGCGGGGCAGAGCCTTTTCCGCGGCGAGCCCGCAGAAAAACCCTGCGGCAAAACCGGCCACGGGCATAACGGAAACGGCTGCGCTTCCGAGCGCGTCAAGAGCGGCTCCGGCGGCGATTCCCGCGACGGCTCCGGCCCGATCCGAGTCAAAAAACCCGACCGCGGCGGCGGCGGCAAGCACGAGATTCGGCACCGCGCCCTCGAAAAGGGGAATAAACGGCAGGGATGTCTGAATTATAATGAGCAAAAACATCATTATCCCGTAAATGATAATCCGGCGGATGATAGCCGAGGTTGGAGTGAAGAAAAACCTGCCGCGGATTCTCATGACTGGCCTCCCGACGCGTCGGCTTCGGTTTGTGCGGTCACCTTATATGACGTGATAATCATCACCCGCGAAATATTCTTCAAATCGGCAGACGGCCTGACCGTCACCTCGAATGTCCTGCTGTACGGGTCCGGGACGACCTTTTCGACCGTGCCGACGGTGATTCCGGGCGGGTAGATATTTCCTTTGCCAGAGGTTATAACAAGGTCGCCTTCGGCGATTTCGCCGCCGTTTTCGACGTACGACATTCTGCACAGTCCTTCGGCGCGCAGCGAGTAGTCGCCGGTGACAAGGCCCGACGCTCCGGTTCTTTCTATGTAGGCTCCCACGGCGGCTGTGGTTTCGGTAATCGGGACCACCTTGCACCATGAAAGTCCGGCTTCCTTGACGTATCCGACGACTCCCTCTGCGGTAATGACCGCCATTCCGGGGCCGACGCCGTGGAGAGTTCCGCGGTTGAGGGTATAGACCGTCATATAGCTGCCCGATTCACGCCCGATGACGAGAGCGTCGACAAGGCTCCATTCGGGTGAAAGGCTCTCAAGGCCGAGATATTCGCGCAGCGACTCGTTCTCTGCGGCGTCGGCCTGCGCGGCGGCAAGCTGTTCGCGGAGCTCGGCGTTCTCTTTTTTCAGAGCCTGGTTCTCCTCGGCAAGGCGTCTGAATCCGGCGAAGTATTCGGAAAAGCCCGCGATTCCGTCCGCGATTTTAGCTCCGCACCAGCGGAAAGGGACGGCTATTGTTCCGAAAATGCTGCGCAAAGGGGATTCGATTCCCATTATGGAAAGCACTGTGGCGCAGGTGGCGATAATCAGGGCGGCCGAGAGAGCGGCAATGAAAAACCTATTTTTGAACAAACGCATATGCTCTCTCCTTTTCGATATTTTCGGTTACAGATTTTGACGCCTTATGGCGCGTTTTATGCCCTGTATCTGACATACCTTGACGCCGCCGGGTTTCCGAGGCACCAGTGGATGCCGCGGCTGACGCAGTCCGGGGCGCCCGCGGCGCGTGAGGTCCGGATGCCGAGGGTTTTTGTTATGAGTTCGGGGAGCCCGTCGAGCATGGCGCCGCCGCCCGAGAGGATGATGCCGTTGTCGCATATATCTGAGGCAAGCTCGGGGGGAGTTTCCTCAAGTGTGGTTTTGATCATGCCGATTATCTGTTCGAGTCGGCTGCGGATGGCCTCGCGGACGTCGCTTGTGGTGACGTTCACCGTTGCGGTCAGTCCGCCCTTAAGGTCGCGTCCGGCGACGGGGATTGTTCCGCGTTCGAATTTAGGCCAGGCCGAACCTATGCGGACCTTAAGCGCCTCCGCCGTCGGCTCGCCGGTAAGAACCTCGTATTTTTTTCGCAGGTACTGCACGACGGCGCGGTCGAGCTCGACGCCGCCGACCCGAATCGAGTCCGATACAACTATGCCCCCCATGCTCATCACCGCGGCCTGCGAGCAGCCGCCGCCGATATTTACAATCATGGTCCCCTTCGGTCCCGCGATCCTGAGCCCGGCGCCGAGGGCGGCTGCGAGCGGCGACTCAATTATGAAAACCTGACGCGCGCCGGCGTCGTAGACAGTGTCCTCGAGAGCCCGGCGCTCGACCTCGTTGATGTTGCAGGGTACGGAAACTATGACGTCCGGCCGGTGAAAAAGGGATACCGCCTCAAGCCGGCTGAAATAGCGTTTAAGCATCCTGACCGCCGCCTCGGGCTCGGCGATGACTCCTCCCTGGACCGGGCGGTAAGCCTCGATGCCCGCCGGAGTTTTGCCGAGCATTCGTTTAGCCTCAGCGCCTATGGCGACGGTTTTGCCGCTTTTTTTATCAAGCGCCGCGGCGGTAGGGACCGAGAGGACTATTCCTTTTTCTTTTGTAATGATCCGTGTGTTCGAGCTGCCGAGATCAAGCCCGAGCTGCTTTATCATTGTTTTTCTTCTTCCTTCTTCCTTCGCATTTTTGGCAATAAGGCGTATTATTTTATGCACTGCGCCGGTCTTTGCAGTGCCGTAAAGCAAAGAGAGGGGAGGTTTATTCCGAACTTGTCCCAAAGAAGCTCCGACAGTTTTCTGACCGGCAGGCCGACCACTGTGAAGTAATCGCCCTTGATTTCTTCGATAAACAGGGCCGCCGCGCCCTGAACGGCATACGCTCCGGCTTTGTCCGCGTAATCAGCGGCGTTAAGATACCATTCGATATCGCCATCGCTCATCCTTGCAAAGGACACTTCTGTTTCCGATACGTCGTGCGCCTCCCTGCCTCCGTATATCGCCGCGATTCCGGTGTAAACCTTGTGGGCGCGGCCGGACATGGACAGGAGCATCTTTTTTGCCTCAGCGCGGTCGGCGGGTTTGCCGAATATTTCGCCGCCGCAGCAAACCACCGTGTCGGAGGATATTATAAGGGTATCGGAGATGTCGGCTCCGGCGTTCTTCAGCATATCGAGTACGGCTCTGCCCTTCCTCAGCGAAAGCTCGCGGACAAGAGCCGAGGGGTCTTTGATGTTTACCGACTCGTCGGCGTCAGACGCAATGACCTCGAACTTCAATCCGAACCGGGAGAGGATTTCTTTTCTTCTTGGCGATTTTGACGCAAGGATTATTCTCATAATCTGCCGAACTTCCTTTTCAGCTGAATTTTATGGTTTATGATGCATGCTTTTGCAATATGTTCTGCCGTTGAAAGCAAACCTGTGACCGGTTTATTGACAATTTGTAAATAATCTGTTAACAAGATTGTTTATATATCTTAAATGCGCGCAAGAAATATTAAATAGTGCCTGCGTCCTGCCGGCATTCGCATAACTAATCCTGATTTTTCTCCTTTTTGAAAAGGATTATGCTCGATACAGTCAGTGCGGCGAGCGAAACTAACAGAATCGAACCCCACAAAACCGATTTTTTAATGAAATCCTTCGCCAGATCGGTCTCGATAAAGGGTCCGGTTGTGACAGGCTCGGTTTTTGCCGGATCTGTCACGGGTTCTGTGACAGGCGGCTCGGTCACCGGTTCGGTGACGGTCACGGGCTCGGGGGTTGTCACAGGCTCGGATGTCGTGGTCTCTTGCGGGGTAGTAACCGGGATTTCTCTGAAGGTCAGCGAAACCGAAACATCCTTTGACGGCATGATAAATGACGCGCCGAGCTCGCCTTTTGACATGAAATTTACACCGTCAGTTATGCTCCATGTGCCGACTTCCATTCCCTCCGGTGGGGTATCGGCGGTAATCAGTACGATGTCGTTTGGATAATAGGAACCGCCGCCCGTCGCTCCGGTGACTGTCACCGTATACGCGGTAAGCCAGCGTTTGTCGGTAAGGCTGTAAGCCAGCTTGCGAACCCCGGTATACTCCCCGATACCGGTGAAAACAAGTTCCACACGGTTGTACTCGGCGTTGTAATTTTCGATATATGTATAATCGGCGCCGGCCGTCAGCGTCATGCCGCGGAAAGTAATATCAACCGAGGTCATCATGCTCCCCTTTGGGTTTTCGGGATTTATGACGGGAGTTATCACCGCATAAGCCATATGGTATCTTACATAACTTGCCGAACATCCGGTACAGCGGAAGGTTTCGACGCCGTCGACAATGCCGGTGCTGACAAAGTGATGCTCTGTCATCGGATATGTTTCCGTATAGCTCTGCCCGCTGAACGGGCAGTAGAATTCGGACACCCCCTCATGCGAGCAGGAAACCGCCGTGATAATTTTTTCTATGTAAAAACAATCGTAAAACCAAGTAACTGCACGGTATCCGACATATTCGGAAAACGTGCCGTTCGGATACCATTTCCCGTCGGTCAAATTCCACTTGGTGCCGTTTTTGATGTAAACCGTCATGTCGCTCACCCCGGCGAATGACACAAGCGATGCAACTGTATTTTTATAATCGCATTCAGGTTCACCGCCCTCACATATCAGTGCGGCAAGCGACGAGCAGCTTCGGAAAGCCTCGGCTCCGATCGCCGTAACGCTCGAGGGCAGCTTGACAACCGAAAGCGAGGTGCAGCCCAAAAACGCCGCCGAACCGATTTTTCCGACTCCAAAAGGAACAGAGATGCTCTTCAGCGACGTGCAGTTTCTGAAAGTATTCTGACCGATATCGCAGTCGAGAGAACGCGGCAGACGAATATGCTCGAGCGCAGAACTGCCCGAAAATACAGCGTTGTTGATTGTTTTAACCTTGTCCGGCAAAACGATTATTTTTGTTCCGGCGCACCTGCCAGCATCGGCCGAAAAAGCGCTGTCGCCTATTGAGATTACGTTTTTTCCGTTTATTGTGTCCGGGATGACGACAGCCTCGGCGCCGTTTTCGCACGACGTTATTTTTATTCCGGTGATGTATGCCGAATATTTAAGATTTCCGACCGGCGTCACCGCCGAAAATTCAAGCTTCTCCGCCTCTGCGAACGCCTCGGCAGCAGAACCTATGAAGGCATATATTTTTGCCTTTCCGAAGCATCCCGCCCCGTATATCGCCGAATCCGACGCGTTTGCAGCCACGATGAATTCAAGAGAAGCGCAGCCGGAAAAAGCTCTGTCGCCGACATAGGTCAGCGTTTCCGGCAGATATAAGTAACCGAGCGAGCCGCAGCCCGAAAAAGCCCGCGCGCCAATTTTTACAAGTCCGCTTGTAAAATCTATCAGCGAGAGAGAAGTACAGCCGGAAAAGGCGTCGTCGCCGATTTCTTTGACAGATTCAGGCAGAATGATGGCTGTCAGGGCCGTGCATCCGGCGAAAGCCGACGCACCGATTTTTGACACGCCCTCGCATATATATAATCCGGAAATTTCGGTATGCCCGGCAAAAACTCCCTCGCCTACCTCTTTAACCGGCTTGCCGCCGAGCGTATCCGGCACGGCAACGTTTTTACTGCTTCCGTTATATGCAGTAATGGTAACACTGCCGTCTGCCCCGACGGTGTATTCATAATCCTTTACGCTTCCGTCAGCCGAAGCCGCAAGCAAAAGCTGCATGGCCGCAAGCAGAGCTGCCGCCGCGGCGGAAATTATTCTCTTAAGCATTGTGATTTTCATTCCAAACCCTATTTGACTCCCGTTGAGCCGAATCCGCCCGCGCCGCGCCGCGTATCGTCAAGTTCTTCCGCTTCAATCAGCTTTGCGTGAAACACCGGAATGAACATGAGCTGCGCAATCCTGTCGCCGTCGTTTATCCGGAATTCCTGTCCCGAGGTGTTGATAAGTCCAACCTGTATCTCTCCCCGGTAATCCGAATCAATGACGCCTATTCCGTTCGAAAGCGCGATTCCGTGTTTTACCGCAAGTCCGCTCCGCGCCGCTATTATCGCCACCGCGCCGCGGGTCTGTGGAGATATGGCAATCCCTGTGGGTATAAGTGCGCGACCTCCTGCAGGGATGACCACGCTCCCTCCCTCAAGCGCCGCGCGCAGGTCAAGCGCCGCCGAACCGTCTGTCGCATAGGCCGGGAGAGACGCGCCGCGCGTTAGTTTTACTTTTATATCGATATCCATTTGTTTTTCCTTAAAGATAATTTCAGGCTGCAGATATAAACAGCCATGTTAAGTATAACATAATACATTATGTATTTCAATACACATACGCATGAAGTTTTGTGAAAATTAAGAATTGAAAACATCCAGGAAAATTACGCTATAATCTTAATATTATCGGTATTATTTTACTTTATTGTTATATATTACATAATAGGCCGGATTAGTGTCGATACTATCTTAAAAAAGAATCCCAAAAATCTCTGCCTGAGCAACCGTGTCCTCAGCCTGTTGACAAAACCACGTCCCCGTATTATAATAAATCATCTGTATAAGGGATGATTTTCCGCAATGGAATTTGCAATAATCTCCCCCTCTCCTGTGTCCGGCGAATAACGAATCCGGATACTTAAGAAAGGCATGGTATCTTATATGATGAAACGGCAGAAAACTGTCCGCAGGTTCACCCCTGTCGCCTCAATGAAGAATTTCAGCGAAAAAATCATGGCCCATGGTTATAAAATCGCTTTCATGTGGTTTGACGCCGCACATGAGCTGCATGAGATGACCTACTGCGAGCTTTCGGATACCATCAGGAACGAGGCGGCCGCCTTCGCCTCTCTGGGCTGGAAAAACAAACGCATCGCCATAATCGGTGAATCCTCCCCTCAGTGGGTGATTTCATACGCAGCGGCCATAGCGTCAGGAAACGTCGCGATTCCCCTTGACAAAGAACTGAAAATCGAGGAAATCGAGGGCTTTCTGACATTCGCGGAAGCCGACGCCGTCGTGTATTCCGGCAGTTTCAATAAAGCTTTTGAACACGCGGTGACAAGTCATCCCACCGTGTCTCTTTTCATACCGTTATCCCTTGATGACTGTCCGTACGCCGGGCGCGACAACGTAATGTCATACGACGAGCTGCTGGCGCGAGGCGAAAGGCATGTCGCCGGCGGATACACTCTCAGCGAGCCGGAAGACCTTAACCGGATGGCCGTCATGCTCTTCACATCGGGCACAACAGGAACGAGCAAATGCGTCATGCTGTCCGAAAAAAACGTATGTTCCTGCATTAACGCCGCCGGCGAATGCGTCGAGTTTTTCCCTGAGGATACGATTGTATCGGTTCTTCCCCTGCACCATACCTACGAACTTTCAGTCATGATGACGGCGCTCAACTACGGTATGAACGTCGCTATAAACGATTCACTTAAACGAGTGCTCAAGAATTTTTCTTTCTTTCGGCCTACCGGCCTTATACTCGTCCCTCTCTTCGTCAACACGATGTATAAAAAAATCTGGGAGGAGGCAAAGAAAAAAAAGAAGGATAAAATTCTCAAAGCCGCCCTTGCCGCCTCCTCGAAACTCCGCAAAGTCGGACTTGACATGCGCAGAGTTCTCTTTTCGGAGGTGCTCTCGGCTTTCGGCGGAAGACTCTGCAAAATCATTAGCGGCGGCGCGCCCCTCAATCCGGATATTGCCGAAAAATTTGAGGAGTTTGGTATCCAAATTTGCGAGGGATACGGAATCACAGAATGCTCGCCTCTTATTTCCGTCAACCCTTATTTCGCTCCGAAGCGCGGCTCCGTAGGCCCCACCGTCAACTGCTGCACAGCCCGGATAGCGGCAGAACGGATAAACGATCTCGGATACAAGGAAGGCGAAATTCAGGTCAAGGGCGACAACGTAATGCTCGGCTACTATAAAAATCCGGAAGCCACGGCCGCTGTTTTCACCGAGGACGGCTGGTTCCGCACCGGAGACGCCGGATATATGGACGAAGACGGCTATATCTATATAACCGGACGAATCAAGTCAGTCATCGTTCTTGAGAACGGCAAGAACGTTTTCCCCGAGGAAATTGAAGAATATCTCGGACAGCTTAAAACTGTCGCGGAGTCGGTGGTTGTCGGGCGCAAAAAAGAAGACGATCCGGATACAATCGTTCTGACCGCCATTATCTATCCCGATTTTTCCGCCTTCCCCGAGGGCACAGATATAAATGTGATCGCAGACGCCGTCCGCGCCGAAGTCAACGCGATGAACCGCAATCTTGTGGGCTATAAGCAGATCCGCACCGTCGAAATCCGCAGAACTGAATTCGAAAAGACCACATCTAAAAAAATCAAACGCCATCTTGTTAAGTAATGTTGCGTTCGGGGGACTTAAAAAAGTCCCCCGAAAACCTTGAAATTATAAAAAACAGCTGTGTATCCCCAAAAAATCAACATACAAGGAAGTACATTTGACATGAGAATGATCCTCAGCGGCGGCGGCGGCGCCGCTAAAAATCCCGCCGCTTACGAACTTTTTGCAAATTCTGTTGACAAAAGAAAGCCTGTTCTTTACATTTGCTTTGCCTCTCTTCCGGAAGCTTATGCGGAAGCCTACGGCAAATTCGCCGCTTCTATGGTATCCCTCGGCATATACAGCACCCGCCTTTGCGACAGCCCGGAATTTTTCAGCAAATTTGAACTGTCTGAATTCGGCGGCATATACTGCGCCGGCGGAAACACCTTCAGGCTTCTAAAAACCCTCAGGGACTGCGGCGCCGACAAAAAAATCAAGAATTATCTGCACGCCGGAGGAGTCTGGATCGGCAGCAGCGCCGGAGCCATCATCGGAGGCGCGGATATACAGCCGATAATATTCATGGACGCTAACGCGGTTCTTCTTGAAGACACTCGCGGTCTTGATATGATGAACGGCTTTTCAACAATCGCTCACTACGGAAACGCCGCCTCGGAGCAGCGCAACAGCGAATGGTACGCCGCGGTTGATCTGCTTGCAAAAAAATACAACAAACTGGTCGCTCTGTCCGAAGAAGCGGCAATTGTTATTGAAGAAAACAAAACTTATATTCTCGGCGCGCCCTGCAGAGTTTATGAAAACGGCGTCGCGCGCGAAATTCCCGACGGCGGCTTATTATACTGATTTGCCCCGTGTAATGCTGAAACCCGCGTTATAACGCGGGTTTTTTTGCATTTCCCTGCAGGTCACTGGCAGAAATTTGTCAGCCGCAGGTTATTATAATATGCTACTATTTTTCCGGGATAACAGCAAACAGCCAAAAATCTAAAAACACCACAGGGGCGGCATTGGATTTGCAGTCGCGTCCTTTGAGTATTTTCCTTGAAATAACCCGAAAGGAGTTTTTATGACTTGGGAAATAACCCTCGGAATTTTTTCAATAGTATCAGCGTTTCTCGCTGTTATGAAGGTTGTAGTCAGAGTAAACAGAACCCTGACGACCCTTGAGGAGACGGTCAAACGTCTTAACGAAAGCATCGAACGACAGAGCGTAAAAAACGAAAAAATTTTCTGCCAGCTCGGAAGTCACGAGCTAAGGCTCTCACGTCTTGAAGACATGAAATTATCAAGTGCGAAAGAAAGGAGCGTTTAATATGAATATCAACTGGAAACAGAAGCTTGCCAGCCGCAAGTTCTGGGCCGCTTTGATCGGTTTTGCCGCCGCTATCGCTGCCGCTTTCGGAATCGACAGCATAACGTCTGAACAGATAACCGCCATAATCTCAGCAGTTGGAATACTTGTGGCATATATAATCGGCGAATCTTGCGTCGACGCCTCAAGGGGCTCCGCCGAATCATCAGATTCTAAATCATCTGACAGCGGCAATGGCGCTGGGGACAATCTTGAAAAATCAGAATAAGCCAAAAACACGAAAGCGGAGCGGCATTTTGCCGCTCCGCTTTCGAATAAGATAGTGTCCGTATATTATAATTAAAATATAATATTGAAAAATATTAAAAATATGATATAATGGTATATAATAATATATGGTGACCTTTTCAAAAAACAGGAAGACGCAACCGGATTATTTTCTAAATCTTTAAGGAAAAAGATTACTACTGAAAAGCCTTAATCTTTCAAAATCTATTCTTGCCGCTCCTGCTCTCAATTGCGGCACGGGAGGTAAAATGCCTTATACTGAAGACCTGCAGAACGCATGGACAAAAGTAATCGATAAGTTCGGAGAAAATCTCCCTCGCAATACCGTTGAAAATATGTTTTACGACATAGTCTTAGATTCTTACGACGGGGAAACTGCGGTTCTGTCGATGCACTCTGAAACCAAACATTCAATGATCGTTAAGAAATATCTCGATAAAATAAGACAGCTTATGTCCGACTATCTCGGAAGACAAATTAACGTTGTATTCAGATACAGCGGACCCAGCCAGTTCTACATAGACCAGCTGAGGCTTGAAAATAATCTCTCAAAAGGCGATGTTGTTGCCGTAACCTTAAAAGCCTCGCAGCAGCCTGCACCCGATATAGTCAGACCGGACAGACCTAAAACGTTTCCGCCGTCAAATTCAGAATACACATTCGACAACTTTATTGTCGGCAGCTCAAATAAATTCGCCCATGCCGCCTGCGTTGCTGTCGCCGCAAGACCTGCCACCGACTACAACCCTCTTTTTATTTACGGTCAGAGCGGACTCGGAAAAACACATCTGCTTTATGCCATAACAAACGAGATCACAAAGAAAAAGCCAGACACTAAAATAATCTACACAAACAGCGAAGACTTCACAAATCAGCTTATTGAAAGCCTCAAAGACCGGGAAATGGAAAAATTCCGCCAGAAATTCAGAAGCTGCGACGTGCTGCTTATAGACGATATACAGTTTATCGCCGGAAAGGATTCAACCCAGGAGGAGTTTTTCCATACGTTCAACGCCCTTTATGAGGACCATAAGCAGATAATTCTTACCTCCGACCGCCCCCCGTCCGACATAAAGACTCTTGAGTATCGTCTTAAAACACGCTTTGAATGGGGACTTATCGCAGACATCCAGCCGCCAGAATTTGAGCTGAGACTTGCCATCACAAAGAAAAAGGCAGAACAGGCGGGCGTTAAGATACCCGACGACGTCTGTGAATTCCTTGCCGAGAACCTGCGCACCAACATACGACAGGTGGAAGGATCTATAAAAAAACTCCGCGCCCTCAGTTTTCTGACCGGAACAGAAATTTCAATGGAAATGGCGCGCGGCTGCGTTTCGGAACTGCTTGGCGGCGCCGAACCGGTAAGCGTTACAGTGGATAAAATTTTTGCAACGGTATTCAAAAAATACGGGGTTTCAAAAGAGGATATAACAGGTCTGCGCCGGACAAAGGAAATAGCATTTGCCCGTCATGTCGCGGTCTACCTTATACGCAATATAACCGAAATGTCGCTTCCGAATATTGGTAAACTTCTCGGAAGAGATCATTCGACAATCCTTTCTTCCCTAGATACCATTGAAAAAAAACTCCGCAGCGACACGATATTCAATGTCGAAATAGATCAAATGATAAAAGAAATAAACGGAAGATAACGCAAAGATCAAATAATTCGCCTGATAATTTTGATGTTTCAACAGTTTTTCCAAAAATTTCGGAAGCACTGAAAAAGATGTGTATTTTCGGTTGAAAAAACAAAAATCCGCATACGGATGCGAAGAAAAAAGCATTGATGAATAAAGTAAAATCTGTGTTGAAAAATGTTTTCCACAGACTTGTGGATAAAGGTGGGGAAAACTAATATCTTTTAAACAATACACCGTTTTTCCACAAATAGTTCTTCCAAATAAGCCCTGTTTACAACCTCCTTATAAGAGCGGCGTTAAAGAAAAAATTTATATAAGCTCAAGGATAAAACAGCCAACATTTTATTAAGTCGATTTCAACATAAAAAACAAATGATTCATTACTATATCGCCTTATAAATCAATGCAATTCAGAGTTTCCACAGTTTACACATAAATTACGTATGCTACTTATTAAAATACCTAAATCTCTATCTATATTGCTATAGCGCGGACGGATAAGACGAGTACAAAGCCATATAGGCCAGTACGTCGAATAGTTCAAGAATAAGACCTGCAGCTTCGTTCAATGGCTTTCTCATCCGATTGCATTCTGACGAATTACAAAGTGTAATTATTGCCGCAAAAAGCAAAGATGAAAGAAGAAAAAATCAAAGCATAAACTTTACATACGAAAAGGAGAGAACATATGAAAATATTATTTGACCGCAAGCTCCTCTCTGAGGTATTCCCTCCGCTTTTGTGCGCGGTTTCCAACAAATCAACATTATCGGCGATAGAAGGTGTTCTCATCGAGGCAGACGAAAAATCAGGAAACAGCAGCTGCGTTCTCACGACATACGATACCGAAAAGGGAATACGGATCACTGTTGACGCCAAGGTTTTCAATCCGGGCAAATATATAATAAACGCACAGAAATTTTCCCAGATAATCAGGGTCATGGACAGCGATGAAGTTGAACTCTCAATAGATGAAAGACTGACCGCCAAAATAGCAGGCGGCAAGTTCTCTCATAAAATGTCGGCCCTTGCAGGAGAGGATTTCCCGGCGATTCCCGACATATCGCATGACAAGGGATTCGTCATTCCTCAGGGGATAATTAAAAAAATGCTTTCCCAGGTGTCTTATGCAATGGGAGTGAACGATACCCGTCCGGTTCTCAACGGCTGCCATTTCAGAGTGGAGGGAAACAAACTCACGCTCGTCGCCTGCGACAGCATAAATCTTGCGAAAAGCGTCAGGATGACTGAGATACAGAATAAAAACAGCGACGGCTCTGCTTTGGACTATTCTTTCATTGTCCCGGTAAAAACGATAAACGAGCTGTCAAAGCTGCTCTCCGACAGCGAGGACGATATGGCGGAGATATACATGACTCGGAAGAATATAGTTTTCGTAATAGGCGAAATAACCTTTTTCTCACGCCTTATCGACGGCGAGTATCTCGATTACAACCGGATAATTCTAAAGAACCATAAAATCAAAGTCGAGCTTGACCATGACGGTTTTCTTGCGGCTCTTGAGAGGGCGGCGCTGGTTACGGAGGAAAGAGTGGCCGGAAGCGTTCAGTCGCATGTAAGGCTTGAGTTTGCAGGCAACATACTTAGAGTTATGGCTAATTCGGCTGCCGGCAGCACATACGACGAGCTCGACATCGACCATGTGGGCGACGATATAGTTATAGGCTTCAACAACCGGTTTTTAATCAATTGCGTCCGTGCCTGCGAAGGCGAAAGAGTTAAGCTTTCTCTTTCAAGTTCGCTGACTAGCATGAATGTTGAACCCTGCGAAGAGCCTGAAAACGGCGAAGAGCTGTTCATGCTGCTTCCGGTAAAGATGAAGGAATGATCTGCGAGAGAATAAAGCTTGAAAATTTCAGGAATGCAAAGCATGCCGACCTCTGTTTCTCCGACGGGGTAAATATCCTTGTCGGAGATAACGGGGAAGGAAAGACAAACCTTGTCGAGGCGATAGGCTTCGCCTCGGTCGGCAAGTCGTTCCGTGGGGCAGACGACGGCGAAATGATAAATTTCGACGAAAACGAGGCATCGATAAGCGTCGATTTCAAAGACTCGATAAGGCACCAAAACATCATGCTGAGAATGTATAGGGAAAAACCACGGCAGGTCGAGCTTAATAAAGTGAAAATTCGGCGGATGTCTGACATGGTCGGGAATCTCTCGACCGTGATTTTCTGCCCGGAGCATCTTTCAATAATTAAAGACGGACCGTCGATGAGGAGAAATTATCTTGACGTCGCTATCTCCCAGCTTCGCCCGGTCTATATAGCCTCTCTTTCTCGCTACAACCAGATATTAAGGCAGCGAAACAAACTCATCCGTGACGCTGTGACGGACCGCAGGACATTCGATGAAACAATAGATTTCTGGTCAGAGCAGCTTGCAAGCGAGGCGGCTGTTATCTCAAGCTTCCGCGCGGGTTATCTAAAACGGGCTTCAGTTCATGTGGCGGAGTTTTTTAAGGATATGACCAGGGGAAACGAGGTTCCGGAGCTGAAGTATTGCGGCTCGTCTCGCGACGATGAGGCGTTTTATAGTGACAGAAATGCTGTGAAAAAAAAATATATTGAACTGCTGAAAAGCTCACATGAGCGAGAAATCTGCGCGGGAACAACTCTGTGGGGCGTTCATAAGGACGACATCGAGGTGACTTTGAACGGCCGTCCGGCGCGGATTTACGCTTCTCAGGGTCAGCAGCGCTCGCTCGCGCTTTCACTCAAACTAACCGAAGGAGAAATCTGCCGAGAGGAAAGAGGGGAGTACCCGGTGTTTCTGCTCGACGATGTTCTCTCCGAACTCGACGCCGGCCGGCGAACATATCTTATAAGCGAGATAAAAAACCGACAGGTTATTATGACAACCTGCGAACCGTTTGAATGCAAAGGCGCCGAGGTGATAAGAGTGAAAAAGGGCGAATATGAAAAAGTAAAGAACGGCGTCTGATTATTCATTTTTTTCTTATGCGGAGAAAAGCAAAGAAAGGCGGAAATGCGGAATAACAATGTACCTTCATATCGGCAATAATAAAAACATCAGAACCCGGGATATAATCGGCATATTTGACACCGACAACGCCACTCGTTCGTCAATAACAAGAAAATTCCTATCCGACGCCGAAAAACACGGAGGAGTAACGGCCGCCGCCGAGGAGATACCCAAATCTTTCATTCTTTACCGTACAAAAAAAAGATGTGCGGTATGCTTTTCTCAGCTTTCGGTCGCGTCACTCGCCGGAAGGCTCACGCCGGGAAGAACAGTATAAGCATAAAATAATTCGCGAACGGGATTCGTCCGCTGATTGATATAAAATTTAACGTTAAAGAATAATCTTCAGGTTAAAATACAGAAGGAACGGTCAGGTAATGGATACCAAAGAGAACATAGGCAAAAACATACCAGAAAACGATAATGACAACGAAAATGAAAACACCGTGAATCTCACCGGAGACGAATTGCTTGACGCGGAAGAAACACGCGTCAGGGAAGGCGCCTACGACGAGAATCAGATTCAGGTGCTCGAAGGGCTGGAAGCCGTTCGCAAGCGCCCCGGCATGTATATCGGCACTACATCGATAAGGGGACTGCACCACCTTGTCTATGAAATAGTGGACAACTCTATCGACGAGGCACTCGCCGGTTTCTGCACCAGAATTAAGGTTACGGTCAATCCCGACAACAGCGTTACTGTCGAGGATAACGGGCGCGGTATTCCCGCCGGAATACACCCTACTCAGGGAATACCCACACCCGAGGTCGCATTCACCAAGCTTCACGCAGGGGGAAAGTTCGGCGGCGGCGGATATAAAATTGCAGGCGGTCTGCACGGCGTCGGAGCGTCTGTAGTCAACGCGCTGTCCGAATGGCTCGAGCTTGACGATGTGGTCGACGGCATCCGCTACACAGAACGCTTCGAACGCGGCAAGGTCGCCCGCCCGTTCAGGTGCGAGGGCCCTACAGACGAACGCAAACACGGTCTTCGAGTTACGTTTAAGCCAGACGCCACGGTTTTCGAAGAAACCGTTTTCGAGTACGAAACTCTTCTCAACCGCATGCGCGAGCAGGCTTTTCTCAATGCGGGAATAAAGATTATACTTGTAGATACCCGGGGATCAGAGATAATAGAAACTCCTCTCTGTTATGCCGGAGGAATAAAAAGCTTTGTATCCTTCCTCAACGACAAGAGCCACAACGAGCTGGTGCACCCCGACGTAATCTATATGCGGGGGGAGAAAGACGGCAGCATTGCAGAGGTCGCAATGCAGTATAATACCAGTTATTACGAAAATATCCTCACTTTTGCAAATAACATGAATACAATAGAGGGCGGAACACATGAAACCGGCTTCAAATCGGCCCTTACAAAGGTGCTCAACGACTACGCCCATAAGACCGGAATACTGAAGGAGAGCGATAAAAACCTTTCAGGCGAGGACGTCCGCGAGGGAATCGTCGCAATCGTCAGCGTCAAGCTTGAGAACGCGCAGTTCGAGAGCCAGACAAAGGCAAAGCTCGGCAACTCGGATATAAGAACGCTGGTAGACAACGTCGTAAGCTTAAAGCTTGCAGAATACCTTGAGGAAAACCCCGCGACAGGACGGGCGATACTTGACAAGGCTCTCGCCGCCTCCCGCGCCCGTGAAGCCGCTCGCAAAGCGCGCGAACTTACGCGCCGCAAGGGACTTCTTGAAGGGCTGACTCTTCCCGGCAAGCTTGCCGACTGCCAAGAAAAGAAAGTGGAGCTGACTGAGCTGTTCCTTGTCGAGGGAGACTCGGCAGGAGGCTCGGCAAAGACCGGCCGTAACTCGAAATTCCAGGCGATTCTTCCGCTTCGCGGAAAGGTTCTCAATGTTGAAAAAAGCCGGCTCGACAAAGTTTATTCAAACCAGTCGCTGACGCCGATAATACAGGCGCTCGGCTGCAGCATAGGCGAAGAATTTGATATCAAAAAATTGCGCTACGGCAAGATAATTATAATGGCCGATGCCGATGTCGACGGTTCGCACATCCGCATTCTTCTTCTGACATTTTTCTTCCGACATATGAGAAAACTCATCGAAGACGGACATGTCTTCCTCGCGCAGCCGCCTCTTTATAAGGTCTACAAGCGAAACGGCAAAGGCAAGGAATATTATGCCTTCTCCGATGCCGAACGCGACAGGTATATAGCCGAACTCGGCGGCGTTAACGTCGAGGCCGACCGCTATAAAGGTCTTGGAGAAATGGACGCCGAACAGCTCTGGGAAACCACCATGGATCCCGAACGCCGCACTCTTTTGCGCGTCACTGTCGAGGACGCAATCGCCTGCGACGAGATGTTCTCGGTTTTAATGGGCGACAAAGTCGACCCGCGCCGCGAATTCATCGAGAAAAACGCAAAATTTGCGGAAAATCTGGATATTTAATACGTGGCAGCGGCGGGAATATCACAATGAAGCGGTCTTAAAAACAGGAGTTTAGCTCCCGTCCGACATTTTCTTTGACATTAAAATAGTATAAATTTATAATTCCCCCGCTCCTTTTAATAATTTTACACCTTACATCTTACACCTTACACCCTCATGGAGGCAAATATAAAAATGTTTTGTCCGATCTGCGGAAAGGAGAATTCCGAAAACTCATCGTTCTGCACCGAATGCGGAAGCAAACTGCGGCTCCAATCTACTGGAGATTCTCAGAACAGCTGCAAAAACGAAAATAACGGCTATAATGTCAATGCTAATGCGTCAGGCATGAAAATCGGAGACACGATAAAAAATGAATACAAAGCCTTTTCCGATTATGTAGGCGCCGACAGCAGCATAAAACTGAAATTCGTCGATCTGTTCAGGGATGTTTTCAAAAAGCATACAAAAGAGGACCGCGATAATATTTTTATGGCCGGGCTTGTTGGCGACAGGGGACAGATCATTCCCGATGCCGCCTCATGGCCGAAGCCATGGCTGTATTCGAAATTTTTCGCAATATTGCTGTCGACATATCTCTTGCTTTATGTTGCAGCAGGCATGTTCAATAATTTTAATGCGGTTCCTGGGCTTATATTTATAGGCGCGTTCGCCGTGCCGTTTACCTTGCTGGTCTTTTTCTGGGAGATGAACCTGCCTCGAAACATTTCATTTTACGACCTTTTAGTGATATTTTTCATCGGCGGTGTTCTTTCGCTATTGATGACTCTCATGCTTTATGAGGTTATTTTTTCTGATAAACTGAATCTGTACCTGCAGGCGGTGCTTGTCGGAATAATCGAAGAGTCGGGAAAAATTCTCGCCGGATATATTTTTCTAAGAAAAAGAAAAACCGGAAGCATTCTCAATGGAATACTTATCGGCGCAGCAATCGGCGCCGGGTTCTCGGTGTTCGAAACCGCCGGATATGCGCTGCGAACCTGTCTTGGGGAAATCCTTAAAGACAACGCGAATTATATCGCTGAAACCAACTATATTATCGTCCTCCGCGGATTTCTATCGGGCGGAGGTCATATAAGCTGGGCGGCGATAAGCTGCGGCGCCATGGTGCTCACTTCGCCCGACAGATGCTCAAGCTCCGCGATGCTTAAGGACAGCAAATGCTGGACACTGTTTGCCATACCGGTGGTTCTTCATGCCATATGGGATATGCCTATAGATTTTCTTTCAGACATATTTTTCGTTCAGATAGTACTTACCGCCGCAGCTTTTTTAACGGTTATAACCCTATTGCGCAGCGGGTTCACGCAGTTTTTTAAGCAGAACTCCGCAACAGTTAAAGCTGAGACGCCGGCAGCGGGCATTTAGATTTTTCAGAGAAAGGAAACACCTGATTTGAAAAAAATTGTTCTGTTCGTGATTGTCGCCGCGCTATTTACACCGGCTCTCGTTTCCTGCTCAAAAGCCCCTGAGCTTGGTGATATTTACGATCGCGTTGTCAGTCTTATTGAAGCGTCATATGAGATAAATGTTATCTTCTTCGGAGACGGTTTGCCTACGTATCCCCGTGTCACCTCTGTCTACGACCAGACGCTCACTTATTCTGAAAAGTATGATGTTTATTATTATGTTTTCGAGGACGAAAAACAAGGCAGGCTCGTAATGTATTTCGACAATGATTCGGGCAAATACAAGTTTGCACGGATTGTTAAGGCGTCGGATGTAAAAGAGTCGGACGGCACTCCGATTTTCTACGATGAGGAGTCGGGGGTGTATCTTTTCGCCACCGAGTATACGGAGCAGAAGCCTGAATATGTTTACGACGACGAGAATGACATAGCCGGGTACAATGTGGTGCGCATGGACGCTAAGTATACCTCGATAGACGAGATTAAGAACGCCGCAGAAAAAGTCTATTCAAATGATTATCTTGAAGGCGTTTACCAGGCGGCGTTTGAAGGATTGTCATCGGGCTCAGTGTCAAGAGGCGGGGTCGTCGGAGCAAGATTTATCGAAGACGGATATCTGCTGCGGCAGAGCACAGAAATAAAATCCTATATTACCGCAAAGAGGATTTACGATTATTCAACAATGAAAATAGTCCGTCCGTCAAACGGCAAATACGTGAATATAACAATAGATTCGCATCTTGAGGGCAGTGACGAGATCCTCAATGTCCGTCTGTCGCTTATACTTCAGAACGGGCAATGGTATCTTGACACTCCGACATATTGACCAACATGAAAACAAATATAAAAATCGCCGTTCTGACCCTCAATCCCGGCATCGACAGGATAATTTATCTCGACACGCCGGCGCGCCTCGGGACTCTCAACCGCGCTTCGCGCACTGTAGTCAGCCAGGGAAGCAAGGGAGCCAACGTTTCAATAGTCCTGAAAAACCTCGGCGCAGACCCGGTGTACTTCGCTTTTTCTGGCGGCTCTCTCGGAGGATTGACCGAAAGCTTCACAAACAAATACGGAGTCCGGGCAAATTTCATGCCGAGTGCGGCAGGCGTTAGAGTCAACACGAAAATAATTGATTCGGAAGGCGTCTGCACCGAGTTCAACGAACGCGGCGGCCCGGTGTCGCAGGCCGAACTTGACTCGCTGCTTCACCGGATGTTCTCAGACAAATATAATATGCTCGTAGTCTGCGGAAGTATTCCACAGGGTGTGGATAACAGTGTGTATAACTGTATAATTAAACGTTTTAATGAAAACGGCGCACTGACAGTACTGGATTGCGACGGCGAGGCGATGAAGCGCGGACTTGCCGCACGTCCGGCTCTCATAAAGCCTAACAGGCGCGAGCTTGCGGGAATTTTAGGAGTTCCGGAGAATGAAGTAATTTCCGAGGCTGCGGTGCTCGAGGGCTGCCGGACAGTCCGGCGGGATTACGGCTGCGACGTCATCTGCACGCTTGATGAGAACGGTTCGGTTTTCTGCGGCGCCGGAGGTGAATATAGAATCGAATCGGCCCGCGTGCCTCTGCGCGGCTTCACCGGAGCTGGGGACACATACCTCGCGGCTTATTTATATAAAAAGTATGTTGCCGGGGAGGACAGCGTTTCAGCTCTGAGGTATGCTTCGGCTGCGGCGGGGGCAAAGGTGGCGCTTCCGGGGACCGAACTTCCTTGCGCCGGTCAGATTGAGGAAGTATTCAAAACGGGCATATCGGTAGATTCCTTCAGCGGATAATTAGATAATAAGCTGAAGACAGATAAAAAACCGTTTTTATTCAAAACCGCAGGCTTGTAAATACATCCGGCAAAACACTGTTGCTTATAAGACGGTATTGTTTTGAAAAATACCCGATATATATTTTGAGAATTCAATATTCCAATATCCAAATTGAAAGGCAGTACGACAAGTGGCTAACAGAGAAAACGAAAACGAAAATATTGTGTTTGAAAATCAAAAAATCACTGACATACGCATGGAGAAAGAGGTAAAGAAGTCCTTTATCGAATACTCTATGTCGGTAATAATGTCGCGCGCTCTGCCGGACGTGCGCGACGGAATGAAGCCGGGTCAGAGACGCATACTTTACGCGATGTATGAAGACAATCTGACGCACGACAAGCCCTTCCGCAAGTCGGCGACGACGGTCGGAAACGTGCTTGGTCGCTATCATCCGCACGGCGACGCTGCGGTTTACGGCACGATGGTAAGAATGGCGCAGAATTTTTCATACCGCTATCCGCTTATAGAGGGTCATGGCAATTTCGGCTCGGTGGACGGCGACGGGGCTGCGGCATACCGTTACACCGAGGCAAGACTTGCAAAAATATCGGATGAAATGATGAGCGACATCGAAAAAGAGGTCGTTCCATTTGTCCCGAACTTTGACAACCGTCTGAAAGAGCCGACAGTATTGCCGTCAAGATTCCCAAACCTGCTTGTTAACGGCTCGGTCGGTATAGCCGTCGGTATGGCGACGAACATACCGCCACACAATCTCGGCGAGGTAATCGACGCGACTCTCTACCGCATGGACAACCCCGATTGCTCTGTCGCCGACCTGATGAAATACATCAAAGGCCCTGATTTTCCAACTGCCGCTACGATATACGGAATTAACGGAATTATCGGAGCGTATACCACAGGGCACGGCAGAATTTCGGTTCGGGCGCGGGCGCGCATCGAGGAGGACAAGCACCGGATAATCGTCACCGAAATACCCTACATGGTGAACAAGAGCATGCTCTGCGAGGCGATAGCCCAGCTTGTCAAGGACAAAAGAATCGACGGAATCACAGAGCTGCGCGACGAATCCGGACGCGACGGAATGCGTATCGTCATCGAGTACCGCAGGGACGCGAACGGACAGATTATTCTAAATCAGCTGTATAAATTTACACAGCTTCAGGATACGTGCGCCGTCAATATGCTCGCGCTGGTAAACAACGAGCCGAAGATTCTTCCGCTTGCCGCAATACTTGACATATATATCAAGCATCAGGAAACGGTAATAATAAACAGGACAAAGTATGACCTTGAAAAAGCTCTCGCCAGGGCGCATATATTTGAAGGGTATCATATAGCGCTCGGCAATATCGACCGCATTATTGAGATTATGAAAACCTCAAAGACTATTCCTGAGGCCAAGGAAAGGCTCATGAAAGAGTTCTTCACCGTCAGTTATTCGGATGACTACGCAGCGAAGCACGGGATAATCAACGGGTCGCTGCAGCAGCTCTCCGACGCGCAGGCGCAGGCAATAGTCGATATGACGCTCGGAAGACTGACAGGTCTTGAAAGAGAAAAAATTGAAGAGGAACTGATCCGTCTGCATGAACTTATAACCGAACTTGAGGGGATACTTGCGGATATAAACAAGGTCAAGGAGATAATCAGGAATGAAATGACCGAGATAAAACGCAAGTACAACGATGCGCGCAGGACTGAAATTATTCCGGTGGAGGACGAAATTATCCTGGAGGATCTTATCGAGCGCCACAGCTGCATTATAACGTTGACACACGCGGGATACATTAAGCGCCAGCCGGCCGATTCCTATTCGGCTCAGCACCGCGGCGGAAAGGGTATCATCGGAATGTCGACCAAGGAGGAGGACTTCATCGAAAAGGTTATTGCGGTCAACTCGCATTCAAATCTTCTGATGTTCACCAACACCGGAAAAGTGCATGTCATAAAGGCATATCAGGTGCCCGAGGCGTCGAGAACCGCAAAAGGCTCAAACCTTGTAAATATTCTTGAACTGGCTCCGGAAGAAAAGGTAACGGCCGTTATAAGCGTCGAGAGCTTCGACGAGGGAAAATACCTGACAACGGTTACAAAGCTCGGCGTTATCAAACGCACCCTGCTTACCGAATATGAATATCAGCGCAAGGGCGGAAAGATAGCCTTGTCGCTTGACGAGGGCGACGAACTTGTTTTTGTGATGCTCACTGACGGCAGCTGCGACCTCATCATTGCCACCAAAGACGGCTCGGCAGTTAGGTTCAGCGAATCTAATGTGCGTGCTATGGGCAGAAACGCGCGGGGCGTACGCGGAATCTCGCTGCGCGGCGGCGACTATGTCTGCGGTGTGGCTCTGGTAGAGGAGGGCAAGCAACTCATCACAATAACCGAGAATGGCTACGGCAAGAGAACAGAATTTGAGGATTTCCGTCTGATGAAGAACCGCGGCGGAATGGGGGTAGTCTGCAACAATATCAACGATAAAACAGGGCGGCTCGCCGGAATCAGCACGGTCAGCGAAGACGACGACATCATGATTATAACAGACACCGGCACCATAATCCGCACACCGGTGAAGGATATTCCGGTTTACTCACGCTGCGCTGCAGGCGTTATCGTAATGCGCCTTGGCGAAGGCCAGAGCATTGTGAACTTCACCAGAGTTGCAAGCGCCGAGGAGGAGGAGAAAGCTCTCTCCGAGGCCCAGAAAATGGATAAAGCGGCGGCGGAGGAAGCGGAAGCCGAGTCTTCGGGAAAAATTATGACGTCTCTTCCCACGGACGATGAAGATCAAACAGAAGCCGAAACTTCGTCAGGTTCTGATGATGAAGTATAAAAAAGCCTTCCGGAAAAAGTATTTAAGAAAGACAAATAAAAATATGCGCTGAGCTGCAGAAGGAATGCTACCTCGCAGCCATATGAGAAAAGAAAAGGAAAAATTATGAGAGCAGTCATGTACGGAGCAGGAAACATCGGGCGCGGATTTATTGCAAAGCGCTTCTTTCTTTCGGGGATGGAAACAACATTTATTGACGTGAACATTGATCTTGTCGAGCGGCTGAGGGCAGCCCGCAAATACCCGGTTTATGTAACCCGCAGAGGAACTTACGCAACCGAGTGGGTTGAGAATGTCACAGCGATTAGCGGGCGCGACAGCGCTCTCGTAGCCGGGGAGATAGCCGACGCGGACATTCTTGCGACAGCCCTCGGAGTAAATGTCCTGCCCCGCGTGGCGCAGGTGATAGCTGACGGAATCCTGCTCCGCAAAGAAAAAAGCGGCAGGCCGCTTAATATCCTTATATGCGAGAACCTTATCGGCTCAGACAGTTATCTTAGAGGCCTTGTCGCGCCATATATTCCGGATGAGGCAAAGGATTATTTTGAAAACCAGATAGGTTTTGTTAGCGTTTCGGTTTGTATAACCGTTCCGCCGACACCCCAGTGTTTTCTCGAGGAAAACCCGCTTGCCGTCTGCACCGACGATTACAGTGAACTGCCGGTCAATCTTGACGGTTTCCGTCCGGTGGGCTGCGAACTGCCGAAAATCGACAGCATGGTTGCGTTCTCGCCGTTCTCGTATTTTCTTGAGAGAAAGCTTCTTATACACAACATGGGGCACGCCCTCATGGCGTACATAGGGTGGCAGAAAAAAATTAACCTTATTTATGATATTGCCTGCGACGGCGAAATAAAGTATATTCTCACCCGCGCGCTCATTGAGTCGGCCCGCGCTCTTGCAAAGAAGCATAACGTCCCGACAGACGATCTTATGCAGTTTGTCGAGAACCTGATGGTGCGCTTTGAAAACAAGCTGTTAGTAGATGATGTTCTGCGCGTCGGACGCGACCCGAAAAGAAAACTTGCCGCCGGAGACAGACTCGGCGGAGCATTCAGACTTGTTAAAGAAACCGGAGGCGTTCCGGCACATATCGCGGTGGGCATCGCGGCGGCGCTTCTGTTTGATCATCCGGAAGACCCTATTGCCCTTGAGGTGTCGGGATATGCAAGGGAAGCCGGCGTAGGAGCGGCGCTTGAAAAGTATTGCTCGATAACAGCCCCGACTGACGTAGCTATGGTAAAAACCTTCTACGACCTCTTTTCTGCCAAGGCGCCTTTTTCCGAGTTTGTTTCCGCTCTCTCGGATATGAAGAATATTCATCACTGAAAAACACGCGGATAGCGGATATATGTTAATTTTATTTTTAATTAAATTAAAATAAATTAAGGAGTAATCCATGCTGTTATTTGTACTTGGGATTTTAATAGTTCTTATAGGAATCTTTGTTTCGGTTTACTTTTTCAGCGGAGCGAAAAAAGGCATGGGAGGAGCAATTCTTTCTGCCAGCCTTATCATTGGAGTATTTTTAATTATCGCAAGCTGCTTCACAACAATCCCGACCGGGTATACGGGCATTGTCACGACATTCGGAAAAGTTGAAGATATCACGCTCGAAGCCGGAATAAACACTAAAGCCCCGTGGCAGAAAATAATCAAGATGGACAACCGGAATCAGAAGGCTATTATTGAAATGCTGTGCTTCTCGTCGGATATACAGGAGGTAAGCATCAAATATTCGGTCAACTATCAGATAAACAAGGAAACTGCGTCAACAATATACAGAACTATTGGAACGGATTATTACAATACTGTAATGCTTCCGAGAATCCAGGAGGCGGTGAAGTCGGTAATCGCGAGATACACCGCCGAGACCCTTGTTGAGAATCGTACCCAGTTTTCTACGGAAATATACAACGTGCTTCTAAAAGATCTTTCGTCATATCATATTGAAATAATAACAGCGTCGGTCGAGGACATAGACTTTACCGATGCTTTCACGAACGCCGTCGAGGCTAAACAGGTGGCAGCGCAGAAGAAGCTGCAGGCCGAGATCGAGCAGGCTCAGAAAACGATGGAGCAGCAGGCTGCTGCCGAACGCGCTGTTGTTCAGGCCAAAGCCGAAGCAGAGGTGGCGGTGATACAGGCTGAGGCGGATCTTGAAATCACCAAAATCCAGGCAGATGCCGCCGAATATGCCGGGCAGAAAGATGCCGCCGTCAACAACGCCATAGCTAATTCACTCACGCCTGAGCTGCTCTACTATTATTACATAAAGGGCTGGAACGGAGAGCTGCCGTCTACATACATAAGCCAAGAAGATTTTTATTCTCTGTTTGAAGTGAAGGCTTCTAATCAATAAAAAACAAAATAAAGGTTTCCGTAGAATTCTCATCTGCGGAAACCTTTTCACTTCTTAAGAAGCCGGCGGCCGGGATGCGAGCTTGACTCAAACGCAGCCTGACCGATTCTTTTAATACTGCAAAGGGAATGCGGGAGACTTTTCTCAAAAAGCTCCCGCTTCTGCTTCTTCTTATATAAACAAATTTACGTTAGACTCTTCTGCGTCGCCGAGGTAAGCGCCAACGCCGGCGTAATCGATGCCGTCGATAAGCTCCTCTTTTTTAATTCCCATGATATCCATACTCATAGTGCAGGCAATTATCCTAACACCGTTTTTTATGGCTTTTTCAATGAGAGAATCGAGGGAGTCGACATTTTTGTAGTTCATGATTTTTTTCATCATAGCGGTTCCAATGCCGCCCATGTTCATCTTTGACAGCCTGAGCTTGCCGGCGCCGCGCGGAAGCATGGCTCCGAACATCTTTTCGATAAAGGTCTTTTTAACCTTCTGCTTCTTGGTTTTGCGCAGGACGTTGAGGCCCCAGAAGGTGAAGAACATCGTGACTTTGCGCCCCATCGCGGCGGCGCCGTTCGCTATGATGAAACTTGCGATAACCTTGTCAAGGTCGCCGGAGAATACAACGATCGTTTTGCCATCCGGAGTTTCGCGGACTTCCGGGGCGTTTTTTTCAATACCTTTTTTTACTATAGCCACATAGCTTCCGTCCCGCTGGTATTTTTTTAGCAGCGTATTACCTGTGCGGCGGCACCATGCGTCAATATCGCGGACAAATCCCGGGTCGGAGGCGGACACCTCAAGCGTTTCGCCTTCGTTCATGGTCTTTATGGTTTCAAACACTTTCATGATTGGGCCGGGGCACTGCAGTCCGATGCAGTTGAGTTTAATTGATTTTTCGGGTTCGGCATTATTGTCGGATGCGGCTGAGCTCCTTACCTCTCCGGAATCAAGCACCGGTGCGGTGCCATCGGAGTTCGGCATTTCGTCGCGATAATGAGTTGACTGATAGAACCGCGTGCCGCCGGGGTAGACCAGTACATTTGCAAAGCCGTTCTGCGAAAGGATTCTTGCACCGTTATACGCGCGTATGCCAGCGGCGCAGAGTACTATTATAGTCTTGGATTTGTCCAGTTCTCCTATGCGCGAGCGTAGCTGTCCGAGCGGGATATGGATAACATTCGGAAGCGAATATGCCGCCAGTTCCGCATCCTCGCGAACGTCGAGCACAACCGAGTTTTCCATCTTGCCCGGGGCGTCCCAGTCGGAGAATTTCACCTTCCCGCCAAGCAGATTTTCGGCCGCAAAACCCGCCATGTTGACCGGGTCTTTTGCAGACGAATAGGGGGGAGCGTAGGCAAACTCAAGATCCTTGAGATCAACAGCCGACGCACCGAGGCGGATTGCCGTTCCGATTGTATCGATGCGCTTGTCCACGCCGTCGCGGCCTACTATTTGAGCGCCGTAAATCTTACTGCCGTCAGCCGAGAAAATCAGCTTTATTGTCATCGGAGTCGCGCCGGGATAATAGCCGGCATGCGAGTTCTGGGAGATTATTATTGTTTCATAATCCTTTCCTTTGACAAGGCCGCGCTTTTTAAGTGCTTTTTCGTTAGCTCCCGTGGCAGCGGCGGTCAGATCGAATACTCTGGCGACAAATGACCCCTGTGTACCGCGGTAAACACTGTCAAGCCCGGCGATGTTGTCGGCTGCAATACGTCCCTGCTTGTTCGCGGGTCCGGCGAGCGGGATCATGGTTTTATCTTTGAAAATGAAGTCCTCTACCTCAATAACATCGCCGACGGCATAGATGTCGGGGTCGGAGGTGAGTAGATGGCCGTCTACTGCAATTCCGCCGCGTTCGTTAAGTTCAAGCCCCGCGTCTTTGGCAAGCGTGCTGTTCGGGCGGACGCCGATTGAGAGCAGCGCAAAGCTTGCTTTGACAGTTTTGCCGCTCTTTGTTTTAACTGTCACCGAGGCGCCGTCGTCAACAAATTCAGCTACACCGTCGCCGAGGTGCATCGCTACGCCGTTTTCGGTAATATTCTGGTGAAGCAGCTGAGCCATTTCATAGTCCAGCGGAGCCATCACCTGCTCGCTCATCTCGATTATTGTGACAGCAATACCCGCGCGGCGCAGATTTTCGGCTGCCTCAAGCCCTATAAAGCCGCCGCCTACCACAACCGCGCTCTTGACTGTTGCCGCTCCGTTATCAAGTATAAGATTTTTTATTTCATCGGCGTCCGGCACCGTCCACAGCGTGCGTACACGCGAGGATTCTATCCCCGGAATCGGCGGTCGAATCGGGGACGACCCCGTGGATATTACCAATTTATCGTATTTTTCTTCATATGTTTCGCCGGTATCGAGGCGTCTGACAGTTACCGTTTTTCTGCCGCGGTTGATTGATGTCACCTCGTTTTTTACACGGACGTCGATATTATACTTTGATTTCATATTGCCTGGTGTCTGAAGAAGGAGTGCATTTTTTCCCTTTATAACATCCCCGACATAATATGGCAGTCCGCAGTTAGCATAAGAAATATATTCGCCGCGCTCAAGGATAACAATTTCCGCGCTCTCGTCCAACCTGCGAAGCCTTGCAGCGCAGCTGGCGCCGCCGGCAACGCCGCCGATTATTACGGTTTTCATTTTAATTAACCCCTTTCTTTATTATGTTTATTTTTTTCAGGCAAACATACGTTCAATCTGGCTTTTTGTTTTGAACCCGACAGATACATTCGCGACTTCACCGTTTTTAATAAACACGAGCATTGGTATTGCTGACACCTGAAAAGCCTGTGCAAGTTCTGGTTCGTCATCAACGTTGATTTTGCAGACTTTGATTTCAGGATGTTCGTCGGCAATTTCGCTTACCACCGGAGATAGCATTCTACATGGGCCGCACCATGTTGCCCACAGGTCGATAAGCACCGGCTTATCAGAATTTAACACGGCCTCATTGAAATTAGACTTATTTACGGATAAAACAGACATTAAAATCAACTCCTTTATTTTATTATGAGCATATAATATCACTATTTATCCGTTCTTACTGTAGCATTGTTACATAAATAACGCTCTTATTTAATAAGTGTTCCGGCAAGAAAGGCAAGTCTGTCTGTGTCGACAATGGTGACGCTGCCGCGTTCAAGCGAAACCATTCCCTCGCTTGAAAGATAGTTGAGCATTCTTGTCACCACCTCTCGGATGCTGCCGAGGTGATTTGCTATCTGTTCGTGCGTGATATTCAGTGTTTTGCTGCCGGTAAGCGTGCTTTCTTCAAGTAAAAACGCGGCAAGACGGGAATCGAGTTTCTTGTTCATAACCTTGTCCATCAGCCACATGACCTCCGAAAAATGAGACGCCATAAGCTCGTTTGTGTAGTTGGCAACAGCGACTGAGCTTTCCATAAGAGATTTATAAAGTGTTGAAGGCACGATATAAATTTCGGAATCAAGCTCGGCGGAAACAGTCACATCGAACTGTATGCTTTGAAAAATGCACGAGGCGGAAAAAAGGCACATATCCCTCTCGAAAAGACGGTAAAGCGTCAGTTCCTTTCCTTCGACGGATACGGTGTATACACGTATCTGTCCGCTTTTAACAAGCAACAGGCCGATGCAATCCTCCGAGCCGTTGTGTATGACGGTTCCTTTTTTATATGCTCTTTTGTGTACCGATGAGAGCAGCAGGGACTGCTGCTCTTTAGTAAGACTTCCCCAAAAAGGAAAATATTCATTAAATCGTTCCATATTGCCTCCCCGATTAGCTTGCTGTTTATTTTCCGATTTTTTCCCACGGCAGTTGTTTGTCGCAGATTATGCCGTCAACGTCAAACCGGGTGCATAGAAAAAACATGCGGCGGACGCCTATCTTTGAAGAGTCGCAAAGGAAAATCTTACGCCGCGAGCGTTCGATAAGAGTCCGGCGCAGCGAGGTTTCTGCCTCTGACGAGTCGCTTATTTCGCCGTTCTCGGTTATTCCCTGGCTTGAAAAGAAGAGTATGTCGATATTTACTGATCTTACGAATTTTTCAGCTTCAAGACCGGCAAACGCCCTGTTGTCGCGCAGAAATCTGCCTCCTGTTGAAAAAACCTGATCGCATACTCCCGAGGCTTCCTCGACTACATTGATGCTGTTTGTAATAACCCTCAGATTATGATACTTATGCAGGTATTTGACGATTCTGCCGGCGGTCGAGCTTGCGTCGATGAATATCGTCGCGCCGTCAAATATCTGTTCAGAGGCGCACTGGGCTATCCACTCCTTTTCTGCGGTGTTTTCCTGTTTGCGCAGGACGAGCGGAACTGAGGCGTTCTGATATTTTGAGAGTATAACGCCGCCGTATACCCGGCAGACTACGCCCTGCTTTTCAAGAGCGCAGAGATCCCGCCTGACCGACGCTTCGCTCGAATATACCGCCTGTGCCAACTGGCGGATGGTCGCCGTATGCTGAACTTCAAGATAGCGCAGAATATCCTGCTGGCGTTCATATTGCATCATAGCCAGCCCCTCCATGATAAAAATGAATTATTTTGAAAAAGTGTCATGTTTTTTGAGCATCGTTGACACGATATGCAAATCTTTATATAATAAGTATATAATATAACGGCTGAATTTTCAACCGCAATTCATATTATATAAGGAATTATTTATGAAACTTCAATATCTGAACCGGATTCCCGTGGCCGCGCACCGCGGAAATGCAAAATATTTTCCCGAAAACACTATGGCCTCATTTCGTTCGGCGGCGGCGCTCTCCCCTGACATGATAGAAACAGACCTGCATATGAGCGCCGACGGCGAAATAATAATAATGCACGACCACACCGTCGACCGCACCACTGAAGGTCACGGGCTGATACGAGAAAAAACTCTTGCCGAAATAAAGAAGCTTGACGCCGGATTCTGGAAGAGCGAGGAATTTCGCGGGGAGAGGGTTCCGACCTTTTCAGAGTTTCTTGATTTTTTCCGCGCTTATCCGAGCATGCTGTTTAATATAGAGCTGAAGGATTATCCGGCGGATTCGGGAGCTTTTGCCTATGCGTCGGCGGAAAAAGCGCTGTCCATGATGGAAGCGGCGGGAATACTTGAGCGTTCGGTAATAAACACCTGGAGCGGAGAGCTGAACGAATACCTCGCCGAACGCTGGGGAGATCGGATAAAAATCCACGCATATTCGCCGCAGGAAAAAATGGGTCCGCGGCAAAAGCGCTTTGTATATACCTATGCTTATTGTGTCTGCCTTTTCGGAACTAAGGACTGCCCCGTCGTTGATAAGAGCCGGTTTGATTTTTGCAAATCATACGGTGTGGAGCCGTGGGTGTACTACCCAGTCGACACAGAAGAGCTTTACAGCGCGGCAATCGAAAGGGGCGCGATGCTGTTCACTTCAAACGACCCGGCATGGGCTATGAATTACCTTCGGTCAAAGGGACTGCATAAATAAAATATACGGTTTTTCGGATATGTAATGATTAACGATAATGATATAATCATTTATTCGTTTTCTCTTGATATATACGGTTTTTTTATGTATAATATTTTCCGGTGAGGGTAATTAAATTAATAATAACGGAAACAAGGGAAATTGAAAATGGAATTTACTTACATGAAGGTCAGGCGGATAACCGAAATAATATCCCCTCTGCGCTGGACAGAAATGAAAACCGATATTGACGTGTCTTTCTGCCCGTGCGGATATAAAACCGACAATGTTTTCCCGAATGACTCAGACTTTGTACCATTTGAAAAAAACGACATCTGGGGAACAGTACCCGATTCTCACGCATGGTTCAAAATAACATATAACATCCCCAATGCTTATGCAAACCGGCCGTACGACTTGTTTCTCCAGACAACGGTGAGCGGCTGGGACGAATCGAATCCGCAGTTCATTGTCTATGATACCGCGGGAAACCTGCTGCAGGGGCTTGACAGAAATCATAATTCTCTGCGCCTGTCAGGAGAGGGAAGGACTACACTTTACTTTTATGCTTACTCGAGCCTTAAAAAGGCCAATCTTACATTTACCCCCTCGCTGCAGGCGGTTGATGAAACCATAGTTAAACTTTATTATGACCTTTTGATTCCGGTTCAGACGCTTGAGCTGCTTCAAAATTATACATCGGATTACGCTAATATTCTGAGAATTATCGACGACGCGGTCAACCTGCTGGATATGCGCGTCCCGGGTTCGGAGGATTTCCGCGCTTCAGCCGCACGGGCATCCGAATATCTGAGAGCCGAGCTTTATGAAAAATACAGCGGAGAAGACCACAGGGTGGTCTGTATCGGGCATACACATATAGATATCGCCTGGCTTTGGACGAAGGCGCAGACGCGCGAAAAAGCCCAGCGCTCATTCGCGACTGTAATTGCGCTGATGAAACGATACCCGGAATATAGGTTCATGTCCTCGCAGCCATATCTGTACAAGGCCGTCAAGGAAGAAGCACCTGCTCTTTTTGAGGAAATCAAGGCGATGATAAAGGCCGGACGCTGGGAAGCTGAGGGTGCGATGTGGGTTGAGGCGGATTGCAACCTGCCCGCCGGCGAATCGCTTGTACGCCAGATTATTTACGGGAAGAGATTTTTCAAAGAGGAGTTCGGAGTGGACAGCCGGGTGCTATGGCTTCCGGATGTATTCGGATATTCTGCAGCATTGCCGCAGATACTGAAAAAAAGCGGCGTAGACTGGTTCGTCACCTCAAAAATTGGTTGGAATGAGCTTAATAAAATGCCCTGCGACCTGTTTGTCTGGCGCGGGATCGACGGAACTCCGGTGAACACCTACTTTCTCACTGCGCAGGACAAAAAAGCCGGGCAGGAGCCGCAGAAAACCTCGACCTATAACGGCAAGGCCGTGCCGAGCCAGATAAACGGAACATGGGATAGAATGCAGCAGAAGGATGTCATCGACGAAGCGCTGCTTACCTTCGGCTACGGCGACGGCGGCGGTGGACCAAACGAAGAAATGATAGAAACTCTGCGCCGCCACAAAACCGAGCTTCCGGGCGGAACCGCAGCTAAAATTGAGTTTGCGGGAGATTTTCTGCGGCGAACTGAGAAAAAAATGGCCGACAATCCACGCGTGCCCGAGTGGTGTGGTGAGCTTTACCTTGAATTCCACCGCGGGACATATACCTCAATCGCCAAAAATAAACGCAACAACCGCAAGTCGGAATTTTTAATGCTCGACACCGAGCTGCTTGCATCAGCAGCGGAAATACTTGCCGGACGGCCTTTTCCGGAAAAAACTTTGAAGGCTGTGTGGGAAACCATTCTTACAAACCAGTTTCATGACATTATCCCGGGTTCGTCAATCAAGGATGTCTACGAGGCAACAGACCGCGATTATAGGGAAATCGCCGAAACTCTCAACGGATGTCTTGACGCCGCAGCGGAAGCCCTTTCCGGAATGATAAAAACTGACGCTGAAATCATTGTTTTCAATCCTCATTCTTTCATAGCTTCTGGAATTATCGAATATGGAGAAGACAGATATTTTGTCAGGGACATTCCTTCAAAGGGATGGCTTGCCTTGACTCCGGAAAAGAAAACAACCGGCTGCATAATAAGCGGACGGCATCTTGAAAACAGCTTTTTCTCGATAGATTTTGACAAGACATATACTATAACAAGTATTTTTGACAAAAAAGCGAACCGTCAGGTGCTTCCGAAGGGAGCGCGTGCAAACGAGCTGCATGTTCACGAGGACTTTCCGTATAAGTACGATGCATGGGATATTTCCCAGTATGTAAACGATAAGGTGTATATACTTGACCAGCTCGAATCGGTCGAACCCTTCTCTGACTCTGCTGGCGGCGGTTTCCGTGTTAAGCGCAGATGGTACGGCAGCACAATAACACAGAATATCCGAATTTACGATGATATTCCGACAATAGATTTTGAAACCGAGGCTGATTGGCACGAGCATCATCAACTGCTGCGCGCCGCTTTCCCGGCGGATGTCAACGCAAGCACGGCAACTTTCGACATCCAGTTCGGCAGCACCGAGCGCCCGACGCATAAAAACACCGGTTGGGATCGTATGAAGTTTGAAACCTGCGCCCACAAATACGCGGACCTATCGGACGGCGGCTACGGAATAAGCCTTATGAATGACTGTAAATACGGATACGACGTTCATGGAAACATCGCGGCGATATCCCTTATCAAGTGCGCCACGAGCCCTAACCCCGACGCAGACCAGGGGTATCATAAATTCACTTACTCGCTTTACCCGCATTCAGGAAGCCTTGCAGGCGCCGACACGATAAAGCTTTCATATCTGCTCAACCGTCCGCTGCGGGCCGTTAAAGCGCAAAAAGGCAGCGGAGAGCTTCCTGAAAGCTACTCTCTTGTATCCTGCGAAGCCGATAATGTAATTCTTGAAACCGTCAAAAAAGCCGAGGACGGCGACGGATATATTTTTAGGATGTATGAATCCAAGAACAGGCGTACGGATTTTACGCTTAGATTTGGGTTTGACATAAAATCAGTAGAGCTTTGCGACCTAATCGAGAACCCGATCTCACCGGTAGAATTAAATAGTAGTGGCAATACCAATACGGTAAGCCTCACCGCAAAACCGTTTGAAATTCTAACGCTTCGAGTCCGCAATAAATAATTACAAAAAGCAAAGAAAACATATGATTCACGCAACTGTGAATCATATGTTTTCTATTTATCCAATCATCTGTAGGACTGTTCCGAGACAAATTATTCGGATTAGCATATTGCACGGTAGATTATATAACAGCCGTAAGCCAATTTGGAGTATTCGGAATAATGTGTCCGGTCAGCTTTCAATCTAATGAGTATTCAATAATCCCCGTTTTTCTTCAAATTTTTTATTTTTTTAGAGATATCCTTGTGCCACTTCTGTTTTTCGCGCAAATATCCCTCTTTATCGTCGGAAAATTTCGCCTCTTTTTTAAGGCGAAGATAGCTGACCCATCTATTGTATGGCAGTTCACCGTTTTCAATCGCCGCCTTGACGGCGCAGCCGGGTTCAGTTTCGTGGCGGCAGTTTGTGAATTTACACCTGCCGAAATACTTCTCCACGTCAGAAAAGCTTTGCCCGAGTCCTTCGGTTACATCCCACATACCTAGCTCGCGCATTCCGGGCGTGTCGATGATCATAACACCCGACTTAAGCATTATAAGCTGACGGTGAGTCGTGGTGTGCCGCCCGCGGCTGTCGTCCTCGCGTATCTCCTGCGTTTCCATGATTTTTTCGCCTGCGAGAGCATTGACAAGGCTTGATTTACCAACGCCCGATGAGCCGAGGAAAACAACGGTTTTCCGAGGCCTTAGATAGTCGGAAAGAGTGTCAAGGCCGTAACCGGTCAAGGCGCTCACAGCGGTCACAAAGACGCCGCTGGCTATTTTTTCGGTCTCGCGGATGTATGATGAAAAATCGCCGGCAAGATCAGCTTTTGTCAGTATGACCGCCGGAACCGCGCCTGACTGCCACGCGAGGGTTAGATATCTCTCAAGACGTCGGGGGTTGAAGTCGCGATTGAGTGACTGCATTATAAAAACATAGTCAAAATTAGCGGCGACGGCCTGCTCTTTGTGCCCGGACGAGGACGGGTCAAGCCGTGAAAAATAAGTTTTGCGGGGAAGGGTCGATGTGATTCGGCTTTCACTGTTCTCCTGCCAGTCGATCATGACGAAATCTCCCGTTGTAGGGAAAACCTCGTCTTTGTTATAATATTCGCTTCCCTTAAGCCTAGCCGGGCCGGCGCCGTATTCGCAGATGATGTCATACCGGTCCCGGTAGGATGCGGTGATGCGGGCGGGAATGCCGCGTCCGTAATTATCGGGAAACAGCGAGTGATTGAATCCGTAATCTGTAATATTCATTTTTTTCTCCTTGTTGCAAAATAATAATATCCCGCGGCAGAAAACAGCCTTTATGACTGTTTTTACCGCGGGATTTTGGCGTCAGTACGGCGCCGGAACAAAAACGGCGTGAAAAAGGACACGCCAGACGTGTCCCTGTTAAACAGTATTCACGAAAGGTTGCAGGCGACGGAAAAACCGGCGGACTAAAATCCGCTTCGACATACCGGCGCCGGTTGTATTCAGTTTTAAGTGAGGATAACCCCCAAAAACATTACAGACATCAATACAGCACTCCTTTCGGGTTAATTTTATACATTATAACATTAATTACCGAATAATGCAATAG
>CAZMZJ010000003.1:0-24223 GCA_964570825.1 uncultured Lachnospiraceae bacterium
GAGGATATTGTATGCCATTTTGCACCAAATGCGGAACCCAGTACAGCGAGGGAACAAACTTCTGCCCCGGCTGCGGCATGAAGGTCGGAGGCTATGACGGGGCTGCGGGAAGCGGCGGAAGCAACGGAGGCAACAGAGGCAACGGAGGCAACGGAAGCGGAAACGGTTTTGAAGAATCCTTCAGAAAAATCAACGATACTACTGATTTCACCAATGAATTCGATCCGGCGGATATCGAACGGAACAAGGGGATGGCGCTTATATCGTACATATGGCTGCTGTTCCTGATTCCGATGCTTGCCGCCAGAGATTCAAGATATGCAAGCTTCCATGCAAATCAGGGACTTGTCCTTTTTCTTGCAGAGATAATCTGCGGGATAGCGGTAGGGGTTGTAAGCGGTATTTTCGGGTTTATCGGGTTTGGGCTGATTTCATGGCTTATAAACTCGGCGTTCTCGATTGTCGTTCTTGCGTTAATAATTCTTGGAATTTACAATGCGGCGACAGGGAGAGCGAAGGAGCTTCCGTTTATCGGGAAATACAGACTTTATAAATAATAAAAACTAAAAGCCGCCGCGTCAGGCCTGACGCGGCGGCTTTTATTATGTGTTTATTTGAAGAATGACTGGAATTTCCGTGACACCGCGAAGCAGATGCCTGCCCCCGAGAGAGCGAGAACGCCCCAAATAACGATTGTTGCGAGCCAGCCGGATTTCTGAACTACGGCGGCTATGCCCCATATTGAGACTGAGCTTCCGACATAGACGAAGCTGTTGATTATTCCGGAAATCATCGACACATTTCCGAATCTGTCGAATTTCTTTGGGATAAGGCCGATAATCAGGAAGTTGGCCCCATGCATGCAGGCTGAGATTAGTGCGAGAAGGATAACTGAAACAAAGGGATTGACGTGTGAGAAGAAGTAGAGCAGCAGGGCTGACAGGGCGCTGAACCCGAATATTGTCGCGGCGCAGTTAAGCTCGCTTTTGAAGAAGCGGCGGTAATAGACAAGAACCAGTGGATATGTAATTGCCGTAAGTATCGGAAGAATAACGCTTGTGAGCAGCGCCGCACTGCTTGACAGTCCGAACGTTTCGGAAACATAATTCGGCAGCCATGATGTTATGCTGTCGCGCAGCGCTCCTATAACAATAACTGTGATAAGAATGAACGAGAGCACAAGGATAAGTCCGCCGGGCATTTTCTGAATTTTCTTTTCTTCTTTTTTGCCGGGAGTTTCGCAGGATGAAGCCTGCGCGCTTTCGGCGAGCTGAAGTCCGGCGTTAATGTTTTCCGGGCTGTTGGAGTATTTTTCTATCCGCGAGAAGGCTGCAATCCAGATTAAAGTTGTAATGACGGCGACCGAGGCGCAGATGCGGAACAGAAGGCGCCAATCGCCGAACATGCCGACGGTGAACGAGGCGAGCAAAAAGACCAGTATTGTGCCTGATGAGCTTCCCCATGAAACTATCACTGTTGCGTTCTGATAGACTTTCTTATGGCATCCGGCGGCAAGTATGCGGACTATCGGCGGCCACATCATGGCCTGAGCCATTCCGTTTATCGCCCAGACGGCAGTCATCTGTGGTATAGTTGAGCAAAGAGGGATAAGCAGGTTCATGCAGGAGGAGGAAATAAGTCCGAACGCCACGAGGCGGTTGGGCCTTGTGTGGTCTCCGAGCCATCCGCTAATAACCTGTCCTATTCCGTATGAAATGAAAAGAGCTGTGGTAACGGCCGACACGGCTGTTTTTTCCCAGCCGTATTCCTTGATTATCGCAATGGTGACCGCCGCAAAATTTATGCGCGTCAGATAGCTTGCCATGTATGCAAGCGAGCAAAGGTATGCAAGATAACGTGCTACCTTAATATTATTGAGTTTGTTCATTTTCAATCCTTCATGCGTCTCGCGAAATATGTACTTATTGACGCAAACAGCGGACATTATACCATATTACGATAATAAAGTCAATATTTTATTATAACACTTCGCACATTTTTAACAAATTGTAAATTAGGCCAGAAAAATATTTTTTGGGTTAATAAATGTTGCAATTATTGTAGAAATATTGTATAATTACAATTGTATAGTTACAATTGTGAATTATACGGTATTTTTCAAAACAGTCACAGCAATGATTTATGGGGGTAACCGATGAAAAAAGTATTATCATTTATATTGCTGCTTTCGATGTTAATTCTCGCGACGGCGTGCGCAGATAACGGAAAGCAGCCCGGGGACACGGACAGCACGTCAGCCGGCGCCGATACAGGAAACGAAGTGTCCGAGGAAACCACTTCCCAATATACAAAGGACGACCTTCCCGCCGGTCTCAATTTCAGCGGAAAAACAATCAACATAGCGTCGAGCGACCGCAGCTGGTGGGTGGATGAGGTCACTGTCAAGGATCTTAACGGTGAAATAGTCAACGACGCGGTCTATAACCGCAACCTTGCGGTCGAGGCGCGGCTGAACGTTGTCATCAACAATATTAAGATACCTTATGCCGACAGCAACTCGTCAACAGTCGACGCGGTGAAGAAATCGGTTCTTTCAGGCTCTGGCGACTATGATATTGCTTATGTAAACGCCTATCAGTCGCTGTACAACTCAATAAACGGAATCTATCATAATTTATATGATTTTAATTATATCGACCTTTCAAAGGACTACTGGGCGCAGGGCGTGAACGAAGCGATCGAGTTCCATGGCGCGCAGTTTGCGGCTACGGGGTCTATAGCGCTTTCAACCATGCGTTTTGCGTTCGTTACTATTTTTAATAAGAAGATATTCGACGACAGCGGGATACCTTACCTTTACAGTGCGGTGCGCGACGGCAAATGGACGCTTGGATATCAGTACGAGCTGATCAAAGGTTTTTATCAGGATAAAAACGGCAACAACATCGCCGATTCGGGCGACCTGTACGGCTTCATCACAAACGAGTATATCAGTTCGGACCCGTATTGGGTAAGCTGCGAGGTTCCGATTCTCGGCCGCGACGCAAACGGAGACTATACATATGTTCTGAACAGCGGCAGGCTCTCCGACGTTGTCGACAAGCTGCTGATGATATATAAAGATACAGGCGCATACGTGGTTGTACATAAGACCGCGGACGCCGAACAGAACGATATGCGCAAGATGTTTGCCGAGGGGCACGGCGCGATGGTGACTCTCAGGCTCATGGAGGTTGAAAGCGCCGATATGCGCATGATGACAGACCAGTACGGAATCGTTCCCATGCCAAAATACGACGAGAATCAGACGGACTACCATACGCTCATGCACGACCAGTTCACAGTGGTGTCGATAACTGCCACAGTTCAGGAGAAGGACTATGACGTAATGGGGGCGTTTCTCGAGGCGATGGCTTCCGAGAGCAACAGGACGGTAATTCCGGCGTATTATGAAACGGCGCTCAAGTATAAATATTCAAGCGACCCCGAATCGTGGGATATGCTCGACATAGTTGTTCAGAATATCAAGACAGACGCAGGAATAGTATATACCTCGGCGCTTTCCTCGGTTCATGCGAACCTGCGCACCATCATGGGTTCGAGAAGCAACACGGTTGTTTCAACCTTCAAGACTATCGATAAAATCCTGCAGAGACAGGTTCCGGTGCTCAACACAAACCTTTCGAAGCTGACCGACTGAACGGCCGGCGTTTACAAGCAGAAAAAACAATTATATAAAGAACCCGCGGGACGAGATTGCATCTCGTCCCGCGGGGATTTTAGTACTGTTCCGAATTGTTAAGGCTGATTGTGCTGTTTTTATTCTGCGAGGATACCTGCGACGAAGTGCCGGCCTATGGCGGAAATCAGGTTGAGGAGCTCGCCGTGGACAGCCTTCGGGTATGTTCCCATGCAGCGGAAGGTTTCGAAACAAAGGTCGCCGCGGTAGCCGATGTCATGCAGGCCCCTGATGAAGCCGTCCCACTCAAGGGTGGTGTTTTTGCCGTTGCGGGTATAGGAGTAGGGAAGCATATGTATGTCGTTCAGACCGTCGTTGTCATGGATATGCAGGATTGTCAGGCGGCTGCCGAGGGCCTTGATGTAGGAGTAGATATTGCGGTTCATGAGGTTTGCGTGTCCTGTGTCGAAGCAGAAGCCGAAGACGTCGGCGCCAGCTTCGGCGTTAAGCTTATCGATGTACCAGACGGCCTCGCTTACGTCCGAGCAGGGGCCTTCGAAGCAGTGGCTGCCGATGTTGACAAACAGGTTTTCAAGACAGATTTTGACGCCGTACTTTTTTGCCGTCGGCATGAGAGCGCGGTATATTTTGAGGTTGAGCTCTTTTTCGCCGTCCTTGCCGATAATTCGCTGCGCGTCGACAGGATGGACGACAATCGCGGGGCATCCGAGGAAGGCGGCTATTGCGATGCACTTTTCGGTTGCCGTGATGGTATATTCGTTCATCGCGTCGCGTCCTTCAACCCACATCGGGAAAGGTCCGTGCATCTGTGCGAAAGCTACATTGTATTTTTCCGCGGCTTCACGGAAAGGGCGGAAATGTGCGCACAGTTCTTCGACAGACTGGTCGAAGAAGCCGCCGGGCTCGCCTTTTTTTATCTGTTCTCCGGGAAGAAGCGTGTCGATATTGTAGTCGACACATTCAAATCCGTGCTCGTGAAGGACACGGAAGCTTGCGTCGCAGTCGGCGCCGAATATACCGCCCGACTGGACTCCGATTTTCAGCATAAAAAATGCCTCCTTAAATTAAAATTCGCATAAAGTGTAACATATGCGGAGGCAAATGTCAACATTATTATAAAATATACTGCCGGCCGCGTCAAAAGTAAAAAAACAAGTATAAAAATCCGGGGAAAAAGTATTGACAATCAAAAAATATAGTGGTACAATAATAAACTGCATTATAATCGCTTGAAATGCGTATTTTTGTCATGCCAGTAATTGCCGGGCCGGGAAAACCAAAAAAATCCGGAAATGCTGGAACGGCATATGCCGCTGTATATACCATACCTGTTTGCGTGTAAAGAACAAGTTCATAAATTCATATTCAATATTCGGCGGCATTCAGAATTTCAATTTTCAACGACCTGACACGTCCACCCCCATACCTGAGCCGGTATGACTACAACTTGAATGGAGTGATAGATTCTAATGGTCAATGTCAAAGAGCAAAAGCTTGGCAAGAACACAAGAATGAGCTTTTCTAAGACGCCATCGACCCTCGAGCTTCCGAACCTTGTCGAGGTTCAGACAAAGTCCTACAAATGGTTTCTTGATCAGGGACTTATGGAAGTACTGCGCGACGTTTCCCCTATAACCGATTATTCGGGCAATCTGTCTATCGAGTTTATTTCATACTCGATTGATTCGAAGCCGAAGTATCCGGTTGAGGAGTGCAAGGAGAGAGACGTAAACTACGCGGCGCCGCTGAAGGTCAATGTTCGCCTGAGCAACAAGCTGACGGGCGAAGTCAAGCAGAACGATGTCTTTATGGGCGAGTTTCCGCTGATGACTGAGAACGGCACATTCGTGATAAACGGAGCCGAGCGAGTCATCGTTTCGCAGATTGTCCGTTCGCCGGGCATGTATTATGCCTCGGATATCGACAAGTCGGGCAAGAAAACATATGCCACGACGGTAATACCCTACCGCGGCGCATGGCTTGAATACGAAACCGACACGAACGGAGTTGTCTATGTAAGGATAGACAAGAACCGCAAGCTTCCGATAACGATGTTTATCCGCGCTCTCGGGATAGAGACACGCGAGGATATATATAAAATGTTTGGCGAAGACGACAGGCTTACCGTCACGTTTGAAAAAGATGAATGTGAAGAGCTTGCCGAGCGCAACCATACCACAATCGGCGTGGAAGCCCTCAAAGAGATCTACAAAAAGCTCCGTCCGGGTGAGCCGCCGCTTGTCGAATCGGCGCAGATGCTCATCAATAACTTTTTCTTTGATCCGAAGCGGTATGATATCGCTCCGGTAGGTCGTTATAAATTTGACAAGAAGATGGCGCTGTCCCCGCGCATCCGCAATCGCAGGCTGGCGGAAGACGTTGTAAGCCCGCTCACAGGCGAGCTGCTCTGCGAAGCCGGGCAGGTAATCACTCCCGAGATTGCGAATACAATCGAGCACAACGCCGTCAACGAAGTATATATCGTGCTTGACAACGGTCATAAGGTAAAAGTATTTTCAAACAACACGATAGAACCCTATTATATACTCGGCTACGATCTTAAGGACTGCGGAGTCAGCGAAAAAGCGAAGACGCCCGTGCTGCTTGAGATACTCGAGGCATGCGGCGGAGACAAAGAAAAAGTAAAGGCGATGGCGAAGGAACGCATAGCGGACCTTTGCCCGAAGCATATAACAAAAGACGATATTTTCGCGTCGATAGGATATCTGCTGGGTCTTGCGTACGATATAGGCAGCGTAGATGATATCGACCACCTCGGGAACCGCCGCATACGGTCTGTCGGAGAGCAGCTTCAGAACCAGCTCCGCATCGGTTTTTCGAGGATGGACAAGATAATAAAAGAAAGGATGACGACGCTTTCTTCTCAGGAAAACGAGAAGATAACGCCCCAGTCGCTCATCAATATTCGTCCGGTCGTGACCGTTATAAGGGAATTTTTCGGTTCGTCCCAGCTTTCGCAGTTTATGGATCAGGCGAACCCCCTTTCCGAGCTGACGCACAAGCGCCGTCTGTCGGCGCTCGGCCCCGGAGGGCTTTCGCGTGACCGCGCATCCTTTGATGTCCGAGACGTACATTACACCCATTACGGACGTATGTGTCCGATTGAGACCCCCGAAGGTCCGAACATCGGCCTTATCTCATATCTTGCGACCTACGCGCGCATCAACGATTACGGCTTCATCGAAGCTCCATACCGTCGTGTCGAGCATCTGCCCGACGGAAGGTCAAGGGTTACCGACGAAGTGGAATATATGACCGCAGACGTTGAGGACAATTATATCATCGCACAGGCAAACGAGCCGCTTGACAGCGAAGGCTGTTTTGTAAACAGCCGTGTAACCGCGCGCGACCGCAACGAATTCATTGAGATCGACGCATCGAAAGTTGATTTCATAGATGTATCGCCGAAGATGGTCGTCTCGGTTGCGACGGCGATGATCCCGTTCCTTGAAAACGACGACAACTCGCGTGCTCTCATGGGATCGAACATGCAGAAGCAGGCGGTCCCGCTTATGGTGACGGATTCTCCTATTGTGGTAACCGGTATGGAATACAAGGCGGCGATAGACTCTGGAGTTGTGATTGTGGCGAAAGAATCCGGGCGAGTCGAAAAAATCGACGCAAGCCGGATCGTCGTCGCAAGGGCAGACGGGCAGAAGGATGTCTACGATCTTATTAAATTCAAACGCACCAACCAGGGAACATGCTTCAATCAGCGTCCGGTTGTGAAAAAGGGCGATTTTGTGGAGAAGGGGCAGGTCATCGCGGACGGACCGGCCACATCAAACGGCGAAATCGCGCTTGGAAAGAACGCTCTCATCGGATTTATGACATGGGAGGGCTATAACTACGAGGACGCGGTGCTTCTCAACGAAAGACTGGTGCGCGACGACGTTTACACATCGATTCATATAGAGGAATATTCCCACGAGGCGCGGGACACGAAGCTCGGCCCCGAGGAAATCACGCGCGAGATACCCAACGTCGGCGAGGATGCTCTAAAGGATCTTAACGCCGAAGGCATAATTAAAAAAGGAACCGAAGTGAGGGCGGGCGACATTCTGGTCGGAAAGATCACGCCGAAGGGCGAAACGGAGCTTACGGCCGAGGAGAGGCTGCTCCGCGCCATATTCGGAGAGAAGGCAAGGGAAGTCAGAGACACATCGCTGCGCGTTCCGCACGGCGAGTCGGGTATAGTTGTGGACGTCCGCGTGTTCTCGCACGAGCAGGGCGACGAACTGCCGGCCGGCGTCAATAAAGTCGTCCGCGTATATATAGCGCAGAAGCGCAAGATATCCGTGGGCGATAAGATGGCAGGACGCCACGGCAACAAAGGCGTTGTTTCGCGCATTCTCCCGCCCGAGGACATGCCGTTCCTTCCGGACGGAACGCCGCTTGACATAGTGCTCAACCCTCTGGGCGTTCCCTCCCGTATGAATATCGGGCAGGTGCTTGAGGTACACCTCGGTCTTGCGGCGAAAAAACTCGGCTGGAAGATAATGACGCCTGTTTTCGACGGCGCGACCGAGCGCGACATACTCGAGTGCATGAAGGCGGCTGGAATGAGCCGCGACGCGAGATATGACGACCGGCTTGAAGGGAAGGAGACCTTTATGGAAACCGACCCGGCAACCGGCGAGAAGAAGCTTAAAATAATAGACGGCAAGACAATCCTGTATGACGGCCGTACCGGCGAACCCTTCGACAACCCTGTGACGGTCGGAATCATGTACTATCTTAAGCTGCATCATCTTGTCGACGATAAGATCCACGCGAGATCCAACGGTCCGTACTCGCTTGTCACGCAGCAGCCGCTCGGAGGAAAAGCGCAGTTTGGCGGACAGCGCTTTGGTGAAATGGAAGTCTGGGCTCTCGAGGCATACGGCGCCGCATATACGCTTCAGGAAATACTCACCGTCAAGTCCGACGATATAACCGGCCGCCGCCGCGCATACGAGGCGATTATCAAGGGGCAGAACATTCCGACGCCGGGCGTGCCCGAGTCGTTCAAGGTGCTTGTCAAGGAGCTGCAGTCGCTTGCTCTTGACATACGCGTGCTTGATAAAGACGGCAAGGAAATTCAGCTTTCAACCCTGTGCAGCGAGGACGACGGTTCAGGCTATGCAGGCGGTCAGGATTCGGCGGCGATCGACGAAGCGCTCGGACAGAGCTATGCCGCAGGCGACCTGCGTAAATCGTTCCTTATCGAAGACAGCGACGAGGAGAACGGCGGGGACGGCGACGGTGTCAGCGCGGAAAACGACGATGACGACAGTCTTTTTACCGAAGAGGAGATTTTTGAGGACGACAGCTTTGACGACAGCGATGCCGACGGCAATAAATAATGAATCAGGAGATAGAAGCTGTGGAGCATAACGAATTCGATTCAATAAAGATAGGACTTGCGTCGCCCGAGATGATCAGGGAATGGTCGCACGGCGAGGTGACGAAGCCCGAAACGATAAATTACAGAACGCTCAAGGCGGAAATCGGCGGTCTTTTCTGCGAACGCATTTTCGGCCCGACAAAAGACGGGGCCTGCATGTGCGGAAAATACAAGAACTGCCACAACAAGGAAGTCCACAGATGCGAGAAATGCGGTGTCGATGTCACGACCAAGAAAGTGCGCCGTGAGAGAATGGGGCACATCGAGCTTGCCTCGCCGGTTTCGCACATCTGGTATTTCAAGGCTATTCCGTCGCGCATGGCGCTTGTTCTCGACATGTCCCCGAAGCAGCTTGAACAGGTGCTGTACTTTGCCGAAAACGTTGTTCTTGACCCGGGGATCACTCCGCTCATAAAAGGCGCTGTGCTTTCCGAGAAGCAGTATATGGAAGCCCGCGAGATGTACGGGAACGAATTCAGGGCGGGCATGGGAGCGGAGGCAATAAAGGAGCTGCTTCAGGGAGTAGGTCTTGACGACAAGCAGGTGGCAAGGCGCCGCGAGCTTGAAGCCAAGAAAGACAAGACTCCCGAGGAAAAGGCCGAGCTTGAGGAGCTCAGCATGGCGGGTGTGATAAAAGTTGCCGAGGAGCTCAAAAAGGAGCTTAACGGAGGAGCGACGGGGCAGAAGAAGACCCGCGTAATCAAGCGCCTTGAAGTGTTCGAGGCCTTCCGCAAATCCGGCAATCATCTCGACTGGATGATACTCGACGTTATTCCCGTCATTCCGCCCGACATCCGCCCGATGGTGCAGCTTGATGGCGGAAGGTTTGCGTCGAGCGACCTCAACGAGCTTTACCGGCGCGTTATCAGCAGAAACAACCGGCTTAAGAAGCTGATGGAGATACACACGCCCGAAATTGTGATAAGGAACGAGAAGCGCATGCTTCAGGAAGCTGTTGACGCCCTGATTGATAACGGGCGCCGCGGCAAGCCCGTGACCGGGCCTTCGAACCGCCCGCTGAAATCTCTCTCGGAGATGCTGCGCGGCAAGCAGGGAAGATTCCGTCAGAACCTGCTCGGCAAACGCGTCGACTATTCGGGACGTTCTGTTATAGTCGTCGGGCCGTCGCTGAAGATATACCAGTGCGGCCTGCCGAAGGAGATGGCGCTCGAGCTGTTCAAGCCTTTCGTCATAAAGCGCCTTGTCGAGATGCAGAAAGCGACGAACGTCAAGGATGCGCAGAAGAAAATAGACCGTTCGCACGACCCGGCGAACGCCGCCGTCTGGGATGCGCTTGAAAACGTAATCAAGGAGCACCCGGTTCTTCTCAACCGTGCGCCGACGCTTCACCGCCTGTCTATTCAGGCGTTTGAGCCGGTGCTTGTCGAGGGACGCGCCATCAAGCTGCACCCGCTGGTCTGCACCGCTTTCAACGCAGACTTCGACGGCGACCAGATGCCTGTTCACGTGCCGCTGTCGGCTGAGGCGCAGGCGGAGGCGAGATTCCTGATGCTCTCGGCCAACAACCTTCTGAAGCCTGTCGACGGCCGCGCGGTCGCGGTGCCGACTCAGGATATGATTCTCGGTTCCTACTATCTTACGATGGAGAAGACAGGCGAGCCGGGCGAGGGCAGGGTATTCAGAGATTACAACGAAGCTGTAATGGCTTATGAAAACGGCCAGCTTGGACTGCACTCGTGGATATACGTGAGGGTGGCAAAAAGCTCCGAGGGAGTTCTCTGCACTCTGAGCGACTATTCGCTTATCAGAACGTCGGCCGGGACCGAGATAACCTTCAGAGTCCCGTGTGAAAGGATCATCACGCCTGCAAACCGCACCTGCGGATACGCATATGTCCGCGTTCTGCGGGGTGGAAACGAAATATTCCGCGACAATACAGTTTCGATCCTCGGCGGCGCTGAGGAAGCCGTTCACGGAAGCGAATGCACGATGATAATAAACGGCTTCACCGGTGTCGGCGAAGGAGATGTGATAGAGGTCTGCTACAAGCACACGGGTCTTATCAGGACCACGCTTGGGCGGATGATATTCAACAAGCCCCTGCCGCAGGATCTCGGATTTGTCAACAGAAACGACTTCACAAAGATAAACAACCTTGAAATTGACTTTGTCATGAAGAAGAGCGGACTCGGCCAGATCATAGACCGCTGCATTAAGAAGCATGGCGCCGCAGTCTGCGCGAATATGCTTGACGATATCAAGGAGATGGGTTATAAGTATTCGACCCGCGCTTCGATCTCGATCTCCGTCTACGATATGACGATACCGAAGGAGAAGGGCGCGCTTATAGCCGAGGCGGAAAAGAAAGTCGAAACGATCACAAAGCATTACCTGCGCGGCCGCCTGTCGGAGGACGAACGTTACAAGAACGTCATTAGCATATGGGAACAGACGACAGCGGACGTAACGGCAGCTCTTCAGGACACCTTTGACCAATACAACCCGATAAAGATCATGTCTGATTCGGGAGCCCGCGGTTCGATCACCCAGATGCGCCAGCTTGCCGGTATGCGCGGACCAATGTTTTCCGCAAGCGGCAAGACGATGGAAATCCCGATCAGATCCAACTTCCGCGAAGGCATGAAAATATTCGAGTATTTCATGGGTGCGAGAAGCTCGCGCAAATCCCTGTCGGATACCGCTCTCCGTACGGCGGACTCCGGGTACCTCACAAGACGTCTTGTCGACGTATCTCAGGAAGTCATCGTAAGGGAAGAGAAGTGCGACACGAAGAAGGGCGCATGGGTCACAGCGATTATTGACGAAAAAGATAAGAACGTTCTCGAGCCGCTTGCCGACAGAATCATCGGCAGATATACAATGGGCGACATAGTCGACCCGAGGACCGGAGAGGTGCTCGTTCCCGACGACACGATGATCACCGACGAGCATGCAGCAAAGATTGCCGAGGCGGGAATTGACAGAGTATATATCCGCACTGTCATTCAGTGCCATTCGAAATACGGCATCTGCGCCCACTGTTACGGCGCCGACCTTGCGTCGGGCAAGCCTGTCAGCGTAGGCGAGGCGGTAGGCATTATCGCGGCCCAGTCAATCGGCGAACCCGGCACGCAGCTTACGATGAGAACCTTCCACTCCGGAGGTGTTGCGGGTTCGGATATTACGCAGGGTCTTCCCCGTGTCGAGGAGCTGTTTGAAGCAAGACAGCCCAAGAAGGCGGCTATCATGGCGGAGGTTTCGGGACACGCGTATATATCGATCGGCGAGAACGCAAACGTTCATGTCGTAACGATTCACCCGGATCATAATAATGATGCTGCGCACTCTGAAGTCAAGGAATATCAGATACCGTACGGCACGCGCCTTATCATAAACGACGGCGACCATGTGGAGCTTGGCCAGGCTCTGACCGAAGGCAACAAGGCGCCGGCGGATATCATGAGAATACTGGGACTCGACGCTGTTTACGAATATATAATCAAGGAAATACAGCGCGTGTACCGTTCGCAGTCGGTTAACGTCAACGACAAGCACATCGAGGTTATCGCACGCCAGATGACGCGCAAGGTGCGCATCGACGATTCTGGCGACACCGATATGCTGTTAGGTTCGCTTGTCGACGTAGTTGAATTTGAGGAAAAGAACAAGCAGATTGAAGCGCAAAATGCTCTTGACGGGCAGAAACGCAAAACTGCGGAAGGCGTCACCGTTCTTCTCGGCATCACCAAGGCGTCGCTGCAGACGGAATCCTTCCTGTCTGCCGCCTCCTTCCAGGAAACGACGAAGGTGCTCACCGATGCCGCCATCAAAGGCAAGATCGACCGTCTGCTCGGCCTGAAGGAAAACGTGATTATCGGAAAGCTCATACCTGCCGGAACAGGCATGGAGTGCTACCGCGATATAGACGTCGAGAAGGTCGGGGAGCTTTCGGACGGGAAAGCCGTATAAGCAAAATAAGGTACGCAACCGGGGGCTTTGCAAAAAGCCCCCGGGTTTTTTCGGGCGGGCATGAAAAATACGAATTGCTGTAATCATATTGAAATATATGGCAAATAATATATCAGGCTGCGCACATAATTGTGCAAAATGCAGAAATGCCCGTCGGGGAAAAAAGTTTCTTGACAACCATATAATGCGATGATATAATATAATGTAACTGTTTGCGTACTATAGGATAAGTATGCTTTCAGCCATGTGCGGTCAAGCATCCGCACATCATATAAACATTAAATTTTGAAGAAGGAGGACAAAAAGAAGGATGCCGACCTTTAACCAACTTGTAAGACAGGGACGCAGCGAAAAGAACTACAAGTCCAAAGCACCCTTGCTTCAGAAGGGCTTCAACACTCTTAACAATGCGCCGATAGACCTGCCTTCGCCTCAGAAGAGGGGTGTATGCACAAAGGTTTCCACGACCAGCCCCAAGAAGCCTAACTCTGCGCTCCGCAAGATTGCGAGAGTAAGACTTACAAACGGTCTTGAAGCCACAGTATATATTCCCGGTATCGGGCATAATCTTCAGGAACACTCGGTCGTTCTCATCAGAGGCGGAAGGGTGCGTGACCTGCCTGGAGTTCGTTACCACATCATCCGCGGCACGCTTGACGCTCAGGGCGTCGCAAACCGCAAGCAGGGCCGTTCGAAATACGGTGCCAAAGTAACCAAGAAGAAGTAAAAGGAACAGAGAATCATAGTATTTCATAACGAAAAGCAAGGGAAACAGATAAAGCAGAGGGCTCGCCGGTCTGAGTTAAAATTTAATGTTTATACAGATAAATTAACCTCACGACGCGCGCTTACAGAAGAATGCTTTTGAGTACCTGTGAATTCATATTTTTAATGAAGGAGGGAAGCACAGTGCCGAGAAGAGGTAAAATATCCAAGAGAGACGTATTGCCGGATCCGTTGTACAATTCAAAGCTTGTAACGAAGCTTATCAACAACGTAATGCTTGACGGCAAAAAGGGAGTCGCTCAGTCTATCGTATACGAGGCTTTCAAAATCATCGGCGAAAAGACGGAGCAGAATCCTCTCAAGGTTTTCGAGGAGGCTCTTGAAAACGTAATGCCGGTTCTTGAGGTAAAGGCACGCCGTGTAGGCGGAGCGACCTATCAGGTTCCGCAGGAAGTTAGAGCCGAAAGACGTCAGACGCTTGGTCTTCGTTGGATTATCAGCTTTGCGAGAAGTCGCAGCGAGCGCACGATGGCAGAATGCCTCGCGGGAGAGATAATGGACGCGAAGAACAATGCGGGCGGCGCATTTAAGAAAAAGGAAGAAACACACAGAATGGCGGAAGCAAACAAAGCGTTTGCTCACTACCGTTATTAATAGAAGGAGACCACAAGACTTATGCCCAGAGAATATTCGCTTGAGCGTACACGTAATATCGGCATCATGGCGCACATCGACGCCGGTAAAACCACTACGACAGAAAGAATATTGTTCTATACAGGCAAAACACACAAGATCGGCGAGGTCCATGAGGGAGCTGCGACGATGGACTGGATGGAGCAGGAGCAGGAAAGAGGCATAACGATCACCTCGGCTGCGACGACCTGTTACTGGAAGGGACACCGCATAAACATCATAGATACCCCCGGTCATGTTGACTTTACCGTTGAAGTTGAGCGTTCGCTTCGTGTTCTCGATGGATCGGTAACGGTATTTTGCGCCAAAGGCGGAGTTGAGCCGCAGTCTGAAACCGTCTGGAGACAGGCGAACAAATACGGCGTTCCGCGTATGGCATATGTGAACAAGATGGATATAACCGGTGCGAATTTCTACCGTGTTATAGAAATGATGAAGGAAAGGCTTCATACAAACCCGGTTCCGATTCAGCTTCCGATCGGATCTGAGGAAAAGTTCAGAGGAATAATTGACCTTATCAATATGGAAGCCGACGTTTACTACGACGACCTCGGCAAGGATATGCGTGTCGAGCCGATTCCGGAGGACATGCTTGAGAAGGCGAAGAGCTACAGGGCGAAGATGATAGAAGCGGTGGCGGAAGCCGACGAGGCGCTGTTCGAGAAGTACTGCAACGAGGAAGAGATCAGCACCGAAGAAATCAAGGCGGCCATCCGCAAGGAGACCATCGCGAACAAGATCGTGCCTGTGACCTGCGGCACCTCATACCGCAACAAGGGCGTACAGAAGCTGCTTGACGCGGTTGTGGACTATCTGCCGTCGCCTGTTGACGTTCCGAACATCAGGGGCATTGATTCAAAAACCGATCAGGAGGTTGAGAGACCTTCGTCGGACGACGCGCCTTTTGCGGCGCTTGCGTTCAAGATAATGACCGACCCGTTTGTCGGGAAGCTCTGCTATTTCAGGGTATATTCCGGCACTGTCGACGTCGGCCAGACGGTGTACAACGCGAACAAGAAGAGCCGCGAGCGGCTCGGACGTCTGCTTCAAATGCACGCGAACGAACGCAAGGATATTGAAAAGTGCTACAGCGGAGACATAGCCGCTGTCGTCGGGCTTAAGAACACGACGACTGGCGATACGCTCTGCGACGAGAACAATCCGATAGTTCTCGAGTCTATGGAGTTCCCGGAACCTGTCATAAGGGTTGCGATTGAGCCGAAGACCCGTGCGGGGCAGGACAAGATGGGCATCGCCCTTCAGAAGCTTGCGGAGGAAGACCCGACCTTCCGCACCTACACTGACGAGGAAACGGGGCAGACCATCATCGCCGGCATGGGCGAGCTTCACCTTGAAATTATCGTCGACAGAATGCTGCGCGAATTCAAGGTTGAGGCAATAGTCGGCAAGCCGCAGGTTGCCTACAAGGAGACCATCAGAAAATCGGCGGACGTGGACTGCAAGTACGCGCGCCAGTCCGGCGGTAAAGGACAGTACGGACACGTCAAGATCATTATCGAGCCCACACAGCCCGGAACTGGTTATATATTTGAGAACAAGGTTGTCGGCGGCGCGATACCGAAGGAATTCATTCCTGCGGTTGACGCAGGTATCCGCGGGGCAATGCAGAGCGGCGTTCTTGCCGGATACAATGTCGTTGACGTAAAGGTAACCCTGTACGACGGCTCATATCACGAAGTCGACTCGTCTGAAATGGCATTCAAGATTGCCGGCTCCATGGCGTTCAAGGAAGCGATGAAGAAAGCCGATCCGGTGCTGATAGAGCCGATCATGAAGGTTGTGGTTATCGTCGCGGACGATTATGTAGGCGACGTAATCGGCGATCTGAACTCGCGCCGCGGTCAGATCCAGTCGATGGAGGCGCAGTCCGGAGCCCAGGAGATCACAGCGTTTGTTCCGCTGTCCGATATGTTCGGATACGCGACAGCCCTCCGTTCCAACACGCAGGGCCGCGGGCAGTTCTCAATGGAGCCCAGTCATTTCGCCGAGGTTCCGAAGGCTATTCAGGAAAGCATCATCCTGCACAGAACCAGCAATAAGTGATATAATATACAATAACATTTAATATGGAGGAATTAAAAATGGCAAAAGCTAAGTTTGAGCGCACCAAGCCCCACGTAAATATTGGTACAATCGGCCACGTTGACCATGGCAAGACCACACTTACCGCTGCTATCACAAAGACCCTCTCTCTTAAGAACAGCAAAGTTGAATTCCTGGCATACGACCAGATCGATAACGCTCCCGAAGAGAAGGCAAAAGGAATTACAATCAACACAAGACACGTCGAGTACGAGACAGACAAGCGCCATTACGCGCATGTCGACTGCCCCGGCCACGCCGACTATGTAAAGAACATGATCACCGGCGCCGCACAGATGGACGGAGCAATCCTTGTCGTTGCGGCAACAGACGGTCCTCTGCAGCAGACCCGCGAGCACGTTCTGCTCGCGCGCCAGGTTGGCGTTCCCGCGCTTGTTGTATTCATGAACAAGATTGACCTTGTTGACGACCCCGAGCTTCTCGACCTTGTCGAGATGGAAACCCGCGACCTGCTTTCATCCTACGAGTTCCCGGGCGACGAGATTCCCGTCATCCGCGGAGCTGCCCGTCCGGCTCTTGAAAGCCCGTCGAAGGACCCGAACGCTCCCGAGTACAAGTGCATCTGGGAGCTTATGGACGCAGTTGATAACTACATCCCCACACCCGACAGAAAGAGCGATCTGCCCTTCCTTATACCTGTTGAGGACGTATTCTCGATTTCCGGACGCGGCACAGTCGCTACCGGCCGTGTTGAGCGCGGAACCGTTAAAATCGGCGATACAGTTGAGATTGTCGGTCTTTCGGACGAGAAGAAGCCCACGGTCATTACGGGCGTTGAAATGTTCCACAAGCTGCTTGACCAGGCTGAGGCCGGTGACAACATCGGACTTCTGCTCCGCGGCATAGACAAGGATGGAGTCGAGCGCGGACAGGTTCTCTGCAAGCCGGGCACGATTCAGCCGCACACCAAGTTTGTGGGCCGTGTTTACGTTCTTACCGAGAAGGAAGGCGGACGCAAGAAGCCCTTCTTCTCTGGATACAGACCGCAGTTCTACTTCAGAACCACCGACGTTACCGGTGTTATCGAGCTTCCGAAGGATGTTGAGATGTGCCGTCCGGGCGACCATGTCGATATGACGGTCGAGCTCATCACACCCATCGCCTGCGAGAAGGGACTCCGTTTCGCTATCCGTGAAGGCGGCAGAACCGTCGGCTCAGGTATCGTAAACGAAATCATCAAATAATAACAGCATATAAAAAAGCCAAAGCTGCCGGACGCTCGAAAAGCGTCCGGCGGCTGAAAAGAAAATCAGATATAATATCTTTGGGGATTGGTGAAAATCCATGCCGGTGGTAAAAGCCCACGAACGCGAAAGCGCCGAGCAGGCAAAAAAGAATTCCTGCGCCGACGGTAATTCTCTTGATTGAGATAAGTCCGGATGAGAAAAGATAAAAAAGCGGGCGAATAGCCCATATTGTCCCCTTGTCAAAGGGGCTTTTTTATTCTTTTCCGAAATTATTTAACTATTTTTAATGATCGGAAAGGATAATGATAACAATTATGATAACAACGAAGAGCATAAACATCAGGAAATTAGCGACTGTAGCCGTTCTTTCGGCTCTGTCGGCGATATTCATGTTTCTTGAATTTTCTGTGCCGCTTGTACCGTCTTTTCTGAAATATGATTTTTCGGACCTTCCGGCACTTATAGCCGCGTTCGGCATAGGCCCTTGGTCCGGAGTGGCGGTTGAATTTGTCAAGAATCTGATTCACCTGCCGGTTTCGCAGACATCCGGAGTGGGCGAGATAGCGAACTTTCTGATCGGTTCCTGTTTCGTGTTTCCCGCGGGACTGATATATAAATATGCGAAAAACAGGAAGGGAGCCATAATCGGCGCACTTTCCGGAGCCGTAATAATGGCGCTTGCAAGTCTGCCGGTAAACTATTATATTACATATCCTTTTTACACGAAATTCATTCCGCTTGAAGCCATAATCGGAATGTATAAGGCAATAAACCCGGCGGCTGACACGCTTATCAAGGCGCTGCTTATGTTCAATCTGCCGTTTACGTTTATAAAAGGAATAATAAGTGTTGTCATAACATTTTTAATATACAAAAAAATTTCGCCGCTTATCCACGGGAAGCAGTAAACGGCTGCCCTGCGGCGGGTAAAAGGAAATAAACAATAATGAAGGACGCGATAATTCACTTTTTCATCGATATAGTCGGCAGGGAATGGTGCGTATTTTTGTGTTCGATGCTGCCGATAATAGAGCTTCGCGGCGCGATACCGCTTGGAGCCGGGCTGGGACTGCCGTGGTGGCAGAATTACATCATCTCAGTAATCGGGAATATGGTGCCGGTGCCGTTTATTCTTCTTTTTATCCGCAGGCTGAACGACCTCATGCGCGTTTCAAGGATCAAGGCATTCAGGGGTATAGCAGGCTGGCTTGACCGGAAATTCGAGAAAAACCGGGGAAAGATCGAAAGATATTCTTTTTGGGGGTTGTGCCTGTTTGTGGCTATTCCCCTGCCGATGACTGGCGCATGGACCGGTTCGTTTGTGGCGGCGACAGTTCAGATGAAGTTTTGGAAATCAGTGCTGTCGGCTTTTATCGGCGTTCTGATTGCCGGGGTGATAATGACGCTCGGCTCATACGGCGTTGTGGCGGCATTCAGCTTTTTTGCGGGATAAAAGTCATAAAAAGGCTGTTGCAAAAAATTGCGGCAAGTGATATAATAAAATAAAATAAAACCGAATACGATAATTCTTATCGAGAGTGACGGAGGGACAGGCCCATTGATGTCACAGCAACCTACCCGCGGCAAGGTGCTAAATCCTGACAGATGAGAGGGTTTTGGCTCCGTCTCGTCGGAGCCTTGTTTTTTGAAAAAATTCAAAAAGGAAAAATAAAATGAAGAAAATGCTTTTCACATCGGAATCGGTGACCGAAGGACATCCCGATAAAATCTGCGATAAGATATCAGACGCCGTGCTCGACGAGATACTCCGTCAGGACAGGCTTGCGCGCGTTGCCTGCGAGACCTTCTGCACCACCGGCATGGTAGCGCTGATGGGGGAGATAACCACGTCCGCGTATGTCGATTTTCAGACGGTAGTGCGCGAAACGGTACGCTCGATCGGTTACGACCGCGCGAAATACGGTTTTGACTGCGACAGCTGCGCGGTCATCAGCTCGATACACGAGCAGTCGCCGGACATAGCGCTCGGGGTGGACCGCTCGTATGAGGCAAAAGCGGGGGAGACGGATGACGGCTTTGACACCGGCGCAGGAGATCAGGGAATGATGTTCGGCTTTGCCTGCGACGAAACGCCCGAGCTTATGCCGCTGCCCATATCGCTCGCCCACAGACTCGCGAAGCGTCTGACCGAGGTGCGCAAAACCGGCATATTGCACTATCTTCGTCCGGACGGGAAGACGCAGGTTACCGTTGAATACCGCGACGGGATTCCCGCAAGAGTGGACACAATAGTAGTTTCGTCCCAGCACAGTCCGGACGTGCAGACATCCCAGATTAGGAACGACATCATAGAGAACGTAATCAAGGCGGTAATTCCGGAAAAATTCATTGACGGTGATACAAAAATATATGTAAACCCGACGGGGCGCTTTGTAATCGGCGGTCCGGCCGGTGACACAGGCCTTACGGGGCGCAAAATAATAGTCGACACATACGGCGGATATTCGCGCCACGGGGGCGGTGCGTTTTCGGGCAAGGATCCGACTAAGGTTGACCGTTCGGCGTCATATGCCGCCCGTTACGCTGCTAAAAACATTGTCGCGGCGGGGCTGGCTAAGAAATGCGAGGTACAGATTGCCTATGCTATCGGAGTTGCAAGGCCGGTGTCGGTAATGGTGGAGACCTTTGGAACCGGCGTTGTTCCGGAGGAAGCGATTTCGTCGTCGCTGCTCCGGCATTTTGACCTGAGGCCGGCGGCGATCATATCACGCTTTGATTTGCGCAGGCCGATATACAGCCCGCTTGCGGCGTACGGTCATATGGGGCGCGAGGATCTCGGGGCCCCGTGGGAAAGGAAAGACCTTGCCGGGTCGCTTAAAGAGATTCTGAGCTGACTTGGAAGCTTTCAAAGAGCCGCGGCAAGGGCTGATGCAAACGCCGCCGGACAGTAGCTGTAAAAACGCATCCTGCCTCCCATAATACGCCGCGCCGGCATATTATGTTATGGGAGGTACATAGGTATGGATATCGGTCTGTTTTGGAGCATAACGGTAGCTGTTTTTGCAGTGTTCGGAGTATGCAGTCTAATCAAGCTTACGGCGGAAGCGTTCATCATGCCGGAAAAATATGCGCTTGCGGTCATGTTCGACGAGAAGACCGATCCTGAGGAATTGGGGCTCCTTGTCAACCGTGCGCGCGCCGCGTGGTACCGGAAAGGCGCTGGCAAAACCATTGTTCTGATTTATGGCGGGGCAAGGATGCCGGACGAGGTCGAGCTGGCTATGCGTGAGGGCGGCATACCGCTTTACCGGGTGTCGGCATATTCGAAAGCGGAAGACGGAAGCGAAGAATAAGAGGAAAGTTAAAGCAGGGGCAGAATTTAAGGAATAGATACGACGGGAGAGTACTTAATGCCAGAGAAGGAAGGCGGCGTCAGCGGCTCAGGCATTCCGGAGGGAGCGGACGAAGGCGGTGTTATACGCCTCGGCGGAGTCGTTGAAAATGTAATATATTCAAACGAAGAAAACGGGTATGCCGTATGCGGGCTTGAATGTGAGAACGGCGATTACGCCACCGTGACCGGGACAATGCCCTTTATATCGGAAGGGGATGCGGTCGTGCTTTTCGGGAAGTGGACGCACAATCCGAAGTACGGCCGCCAGTTCCGGGTGGAGCAGTACGAGAGGTCGCTGCCCGCGGATACGGCGTCGATATTGCGCTATCTTTCGTCAAGGACAATTAAAGGGATAGGGCCGAAGCTGGCGGGCCGCATAGTCGAGGCTTTTGGCGAAGACACATTCGACGTGATGGAGAATCACCCCGAATGGCTTTCGGAGCAGGTTAAAGGTCTGTCGCGCAAGGTTGCACTTGCAGCCTGCGAGGATTTCAGGGAAAAATCGGGGATGAGGTCGGCGATGCTTTTTTTCCGCGATTATTTCGGCGCGGCATTAACGGTCAGGATATACAGGCGCTGGGGCAGCGAAGCGGTGGGCATAGCGAAAAAGAACCCGTACCTGCTGTGCGAGGAGATTGAAGGGATAGGATTCGAGCGGGCCGACATGCTGGCGGAGAAAATCGGGATCCCGCATGACTCGGCGGAGCGTGTGAAAAGCGGGATCAAGTATATCCTTGTCAGCAACGCGGCGCAGAACGGACATGTCTGCCTGCCGGAAAATAAGCTTATTCAATCGGCGGGGGAGCTGCTTAAGTGCGGCGAGGAAATCTGCCGCGGCGCGCTTAAAGAGCTTATCGAGTCGGGCAGCCTTGTTTCGGAGAGCCGCGGCGGCGCAGCATTCATATACAGCCGAGCCGCATACGATTGCGAGGAATATATAGCGAAGAAGCTTATCATGCTGGACAGGCTCTGTCCGTCTGTTGACATCGGGAACATATACAGGTTCATTGAAAAAGAGGAGAAAACGAACGGCATAGAATATGCCGATATGCAGAAAAAGGCGATAATCGGCGCGCTTCAAAGCGGAGTGTTCATTCTGACCGGCGGGCCCGGGACCGGAAAAACGACGATAGTGAAAGCGCTGATAGACATATTTTTCAGCATGGACCTCAAAGTTGCGCTTGCCGCCCCCACCGGACGCGCCGCAAAACGCATGTCTGAGGCGACGAGCATGGAGGCGAGGACGATTCACCGTATGCTTGAAATGGAGTACGGCGAGGGCGACAGCGCCGGATTCAGGCGCAACGAGCACGACCTTCTTGAGGAAGACGTGATAATCATCGACGAAGCGTCGATGCTCGACAGCTGGCTTGCCGCGGCGCTGCTCAAGGCGATCAAGCCGGGAGCGCGGCTGCTTCTCATCGGGGACGCCGACCAGCTTCCCCCGGTGGGGGCCGGCAACGTGCTGCGGGACGTCATCGACTCAGGAAAATTTGCCACGATAAGGCTGAATGAGATATTCCGACAGGCATGCAGGAGCCTGATTGTCACGAACGCCCACGCGATAAATTCGGGCAGGATGCCCGACCTGTCGGTCAGGGACAACGACTTTTTCTTCATTCCGCGGAGCACCGACGCGGAAATAGCAGCCACTGTAGTCGATCTATATAAGACTCGGCTGCCGCGCAGCTACGGAGCCGACACAGTGAACGGCATTCAGGTCATAAGCCCGTCGAGGCGCGGGGAAGCCGGGACAGAGAATCTGAACGTAATGCTGCAGAAAGCGCTCAATCCCGCGTCGGAGGGTAGGGACGAGTATGTATTCCGCGGGAAGGTATTCCGCGTGGGCGACAGAGTCATGCAGATCCGGAACAACTACGAGCTTGAATGGGAGCGCGGCGGGAGCTGCGGGACAGGGGTGTTCAACGGAGATATAGGAGTTGTGAAGGCAATAAACAAACCCGGCTCTTGCATGGAGATAGAGTTTGACGACAGGCATACGGTTTATGATTTTTCGCTGCTTGAGGATATTGAGCACGCATGGGCGGTAACGGTGCATAAAAGTCAGGGCAGCGAGTATCCGATAGTGATATTGCCGGCGTTCGGAGCGCCGGCCATGCTGCTGACGCGCAACCTGCTTTACACCGCCGTCACCCGCGCCCAGAAGATGGTCATAATAGTCGGCAGGGAGGACATCGTCGCCGCGATGGTGGCAAACAACCGCATGGCGCTGCGATACACGGGGCTTGCTGAAAAAATCGAGAAAGAATATAATGGATGAGGGCGGTGAGGCGCAGCCTGATTTTATGCGCCGGCGCCGTAAAAATTGTAAGCGGGGTAAAAAAATGAGAATTGCCGGAAGACTGATATTTCCTCCTCGCTGCGCCTCCTGCCGGGAGCTGCTGCCGTTTGACGCGGAAGGCGGCGGGAGCGTGCTCTGTCCCGACTGCCGGAGCGAGTGGGAGCTTGAGAAGCTGGCGGCATGTCCTATATGCGGCAAGTCGATGATTGACTGCCGCTGCATGCCGGAGATGATAAGCGAGTCCGGCTGCGCTTGTCTTGTGAAGCTTGTGTCATACGATCCGGCGCGAGCCGGCGGCGCCGTCAACAGTATAATAAACAATCTAAAAAGGATAAGGGACAGGGATTATTTTGATTTTTTCGCGTCGCAGCTTATGATGCCTGTGAGGAAAATCCTTGAGGATTTTGAGCTTGATCCGTGCGATGTCGTGATTACCTTTTGTCCGCGCAGGCGCAGCGTAAGGCGCGGCATAGGATTTGACCAGTCGGAGGAACTCGCTCGCCGCATGGCGGAGCTTGGCGGAGCTGAGTTCAAGACGCTGATCGGGCGCAGGCCGTTTCATTTTGTTCTCGAGCAGAAGCGGCTGAATGCCGCCGGACGCCGTGAGAACGCAAGGCGCTCCATGAGCATTGTGGGTGACGGAAGGGAAGCCGCGGGCAGATATGTTATTTTAATAGACGATATAGTTACCACCGGCGCCACAATCTCGGTTTGCGCGGATCTTCTGCGCAAAGCCGGGGCGCAGCTTGTGTTTGCAGCGTGCCTTGCGACGGCGTCGGGAAGCGGGAAGCGGGAAGCGGGAAGCGGGAAGCGGGAAGCGGGAAGCGGGAAGCGGGAA
>CAZMZJ010000003.1:24323-164478 GCA_964570825.1 uncultured Lachnospiraceae bacterium
GGGAAGCGGGAAGCGGGAAGCGGGAAGCGGGAAGCGGGAAGCGGGAAGCGGGAAGGGAACGGGGAATTTTCCGTATAAGTCAATGTAAAAAAAGAGCCGGTTGCATTCGTGCGGAATAATGAATAAAATCCTTAAAATTATTTTAAAATCCTGTACAGAGCAGAAAATTCGATTGCTTTTTACAGGGTTTTATTGTATAATTGATACAGTGGGATTTTGTCCGTTTTTAAGGGAAAGGCAAAAATTTAAGGAAAGGCAAGCACGGTACCGATGATTGAAAAGGTCAGGGAACTATTGAAAAGGTTCAGCAGCAAGGATATCGGAATTGATCTTGGAACCTCGACTGTGCTTGTTTATGTTGAAGACAAAGGCATTGTTATCAACGAGCCTTCTGTCGTTGCCATAGACACCGCGGCGGATAAAATCATAAAAGTCGGGCGTGCCGCGCAGGATATGGTTGGAAGGACCCCGGACCACATAAAGACGGTGAGGCCGCTGAAAAACGGCGTGGTCGCGCAGTACGAGGTCACGCTGCGTATGCTGCAGTATTTCATACGCAAGGCATGCGGAGATATGTTTTTCAGGCCTCGCGTGATGATCTGCATTCCGGGCAGCGTTTCGGACGTTGAGAAGCGCGCGGTGATGGACGCGGCGCTCGAAGCGGGAGCGCGGACAGTCAGGCTTATCGAGGAGCCGCTTGCGGCTGCAGTCGGCGCGGGGATAAACATAAACGCTCCCGAGGGGCATCTTATCGTCGACATAGGGGGAGGAGCCACCGATATTGCCGTAGTATCGCTCGGTGGCATAGTTGTATCCGAGTCGATCCGTGTGGCGGGCGACCAGTTTGACGAAGCGATAGTCGAACACGTGAGGAAAAAATATCAGGTTCATATTGGGGAACGCACGGCCGAGCAGATAAAGATCCGCATAGGCGCGGTATATGAGCATAAGAATGAAAAGCTGATGAAAGTCCGGGGCAGATGCCTTAAGGAAGGGCTGCCCAAGGAGATAACGATAAGCTCGCGGGAAATGCTTGAAGCGATGATGGAACCGATATCCGATATTGTTGAAGCGATATGCCGCGTGGTGGAGCGCACGCCGCCGGAGCTGGTTCCGGACATACTAAACAACGGGATTACAATGACCGGGGGCGGGAGCCTGCTTGCCGGACTTGACCTTCTGATAACAGACATAACTGGGATTAAGGCTCATGTGGCGAAGGATCCGGTGTCCTGCGTAGCCATAGGGACGGGGAAATCGCTGTCGAAACTTGCTTACGGGCAGAGTTATGAACGCGAGGAGGAGAAGCTGCCGCTCGCGTGACTGGGACTGTCACCGTGACGGGTACGATGATGGCGGAAAAGCCGCATAGAGTCTATACATAAAAAACGGAGGCAAACTAACCTGATGGACGGATGCAAATACACGATAAAGGATTATAAACCTGAGAAGCTGTTTCGCTTTTTTGAAGAAATATCAGCGATCCCTCGCGGTTCGAAGAACGAAGCCGGCGTAGCGGATTATCTTGAACGTTTTGCGGCGGAACGCGGGCTTGAATGCTACCGCGACGGAATCAATAACGTGCTGATAAAGAAGCCGGCGACGCCGGGGTATGAGAGCGAGCCGACGGTTCTGCTTCAGGGGCACACCGACATGGTATGCGAGAAGAACATGGACACGCCGCATGATTTTGCGTCTCAGCCGCTTGACCTTTACGTTGAGGACGGATGGCTGCGCGCGCGCGGCACGACGCTGGGAGCCGACGACGGGATTGCCGTCGCGGTCATGCTTGCGCTGCTCGACGGAGAGGCTGCGGAGCATCCGGCGCTTGAATGTCTTTTTACTGTGGAAGAGGAAACAGGGCTGACCGGGGCCAGGAATTTTGACTATTCAAAGATATCCGCCTGCCGGATGATAAACATGGACAGCGAAGGCGAGGGGCAGGCGGTGGTGGGCTGCGCTGGCGGCTGCCGTACTGACATCACGCTTCCGGTTGATTTTGTTCCTGCGGCAGGCCAGGCGATGTCAATAAAGGTAAACGGGCTTATGGGCGGGCATTCCGGCATGGATATAGGCACAGGCCGTGCTAACGCCAATAAGATCATGGGGAGGCTGCTTCTTGCGCTTCGCCGCGACACTGACTACAACCTGATAAGCATAAACGGCGGGCTTATGGAAAACGCCATACCGCGCGAATGCGAGGCGGTGCTGACCGGGCGTGATTTTGATGTGATACGCGACAAGGCGGTGCGCATCGCCGCGTCGCTTGCGTCGGAGCTGTGCCGCGATGACGCGGGATTTTCGCTCACATGCACACGCCGCGAAACGCCGAAGCTTATGATGAACTGTTCACTCACCCGGAAGGTAGCGGCGATGCTTGGCTCTATAAATAACGGGGTGCTGCGCATGAGCGACGACGTGCCGGGTCTTGTCGAGTATTCGCGCAATCTCGGCGTAGTCAGAACAGGTCCTGACAATATAAAGTTTTCGGTATCGACGCGCTCGGCGATCGAAAGCCAGATTGACGCGTCAATCGATTATCTCGACGCCTTTGCGGAGCTGTGCGGGGCGTCGACGATACACTACAACCGCTATCCGGGCTGGAAGTATGAAAAGGAATCCCTGATGCGCGAGAAATATATAAGCGTATGCCGGCGTGTTCTGAGGCGCGAGCCGAAAATTCTGGCGATACACGCGGGGCTTGAATGCGGGATAATCAAAGCCGCGCTGCCGAAGATGGACATAGTGTCGATAGGGCCGGATATGCTGAACATTCATACGCCTGAAGAGAAGCTGGATCTTTCGAGCATGGAGCGCTTCTGGCAGATAATAGCGGGGATGCTGAAAAAATAAAATAAATATAAAATTAAAGCGGCGCGGATAATGATATCCGCGCCGCTTTAACGCTTAAATTATAAATGGGTGAGCCGGTTTACATAAATTTATTGAGGATATATCCGACCTTGCGGCATGCTGTGACGAGGCGCCTTCCGCCGATTAAGGCGGATTTTTTATTTATTGAATTGATGTGCACCGGAACGCTGCCCGCTCCGAGGTCGGGGCATTCTCTGCATATATCTTCTATCGACGCCGCTTTCGGATAATGGCGTATAATAGAGCGCATTATGCCGTTCTCGCGCGGAGTAAGGTTGAGCGGACAGCCGAGCAGTAACAGTCTGCCGCGCTCATCCTCCCTCAGCCAGAACAGGCTCATTTCAGCGCCGGGAGCAGCATCGGCGTCCTGCTGAGCCGGGCTATTATCGTTCAGATCTGTCGTCATAATTATTTTTCGAGCACGCGCGAGAGGAATTCTCTTGTGCGTTCCTTTTTGGGGTTGTTGAAAATGATTTCGGGAATATTGTCTTCTTCAATTACGCCCTTGTCCATGAAAACGACCCGGTCGGAGACGTCGCGCGCGAAGCTCATCTCGTGAGTGACCACGAGCATCGTCAGGCCTGTTTCGGCGAGGGATTTCATGACCGAAAGCACTTCGCCGACCATTTCCGGGTCGAGCGCTGAAGTCGGCTCGTCGAAGAGCATTACCTCGGGCGACATTGACAGGCTTCGCGCGATTGCCACGCGCTGCTTCTGTCCGCCCGAGAGCTGGCGCGGTTTTGCGTAAATGAACTGTGACATTCCGACCTTGTCAAGGAACTTCATCGCAATCTCGCGGGCCTCGTCGCGGCTGCGCTTCAGCACCTTGACCTGTCCTATGACGCAGTTTTCAAGGGCGTTCATGTTGTTGTAGAGGTTGAACTGCTGGAACACCATTCCGACCTTCGCGCGGTACTGGTACAGCGAGGGTATTTCGGTCTGGATGTTCTGGCCGTTGAAATAGATCGCTCCGGAGGTAGGCATCTCAAGCAGGTTGACGCAGCGGAGCATTGTGCTCTTGCCGGAGCCTGAGGCGCCGATGATGCTGACGACCTCGCCCCGCTTTACCGACATACTGATGTCATGCAGGACCTCGTGGTCGCCGAAATTCTTTTTAAGGTGTTCGATTTTAATAACCGGGGTTTGGGAGGAACAGTTTTCAGTCATTCGGCTCGCCCTCCTTGTGCACATGGATTTCGGCTTTCGGGTCGGTCTGCGAGCCGAATATAGTGTAGTTTTCGTCCCCTTCGAGCTTTTTTTCGACAAAACGCAGCAGGCGGGTTATTGAATATGTGAGAATGAAGTAAATCACGCATACGACGAGATAAGTCTGGAAGACCTGGAAGTTGACCTTTTTGATCACTCCGGCGAAGTAGTAAAGCTCGGTTACCCCGATGACGTTCAGCACTGAGGTGTCCTTGATGTTGATGACGAACTCGTTGCTGACCGACGGGAGGATGTTGCGCATGACCTGCGGGATGATGACGTTGAACATTGTCTGCCCGTGTGACATGCCGACGGCGGCTGCTCCTTCAAACTGACCCTTGTCAATTGAGATAATGCCGCCGCGCACTATTTCGGCCATATAGGCGCCGGTGTTAATCGAAACAATGAAAATGCCGGCGGGGATGAGCGGGAGAGTGCTGCCTCCGGTTGCGAAGGCATAGCCCCAGTAAATGACCATTGCCTGAACCATCATAGGGGTTCCGCGGAATATTTCGACATATACGGTGATAAAGCCGTTGAAGAACTTGTGGAGCGCACGCAGGAAAGCGTTTTTGGAGAAGGGTGCGGTGCGGAGGATGCCGGTAAGAAGACCGATAGCAAGGCCTGCGACGGTGCCGATGAGTGAAATCAGCATTGTATAGCCGACGCCACGCAGCAGGTATGGATAATAGTCTTTAAGAATACCGACGACATCTTTGAAGAACTGCATTGACGGTTACTTCTTCTTGTAGATGATGACGAGGTTCGACTCATAGTAGACGTTCGTGAAGTCGATCTGTTCCTCGCGCTCGGAAGTCGGGCTCATGCCCGCGATGATGGCGTCAACGGTGCCTGCCTGAACGGCGGGTATCAAGGATTCCCATTCGATGGCGTAGACCTCAAGCTTGAGGCCGAGCTTGTTTGCGATATACTGGGCGATCTGAATGTCGTAGCCGTTGGCGTAAAGGCCTTCCTTGCCCTCGCCGTAGATCGGGACTGCGCCGGTTGTCTTGGCTCCGGTTTCAGTCCAGTTGAAGGGTTTGTAGGCGCATTCCATGCCGACCTTAAGTGTTCCCGTGGTGGAGGCGGGGGCCTCGGAGGAGAGAGCGAGCGAGTCGACAGTCTGGCCGTTGCTGAGCCTGACCATCTGCTCCATCAGGGCAGCGCGGGTTTCGGAGGAGATTGTAGCGAGCACCTCGTTGATCCGTGCGGTAAGTGCCGAACCCGTCTTGAGTCCGACGGCTATTCCGACGTCGGCGGCTGTGGCCGTGAAACCGGTGTCATTGTTTTTAAGGTGGATGTAATCGAGAGCTTCGTCTTCAAGGCAGACTGAGAGAGCAGTGGGCTCCTCGGCGATATAGCCGTCGATAGCTCCGCTCTTAAGGGCGGCGAGGAGGTCTGTGAAGTCGGGGTAGGTGGAGGTTTTCGCGCCTTCGATCTGGGCGAGAGCGTCGGCGTGGAAGGTGCCGGCCTGGGCGGCGATTTTTGCGCCCTTCAGATCGGCGAGGCTTTGGGCTTTAGTCAGATTTGTTTGGGTTGTTCCGCAGGCTACGAGGGAAGCGAGGGAGAAGAGAACGAGCAGAACAGCGAGAGAAGACTTAAGAAGCTTTTTCATGGTGTCTTATCCTTTCAAAAATAATTAACAATTATAGCTAATTTGTAAATAAAAAATGAACGCCGTGACCGAGTGTGTCACGGCAATAAATAAAACATAAGCCCCGCTTATGTATCATTGCTATGATAGCGCTCCACTTTCGTGACAGTCTGGCACATATTTTGCGTCAACCCAGCGCTGCGGTCGCATTCATTTCCGCAGCCCTTCGGCGGAAATTCCTTTTTGCCGCCGGGTGAATGCCCGTTTTAATGCGGCGTACTTATAATTTCCGCGCCTCTACCAATGCGTTATAAATTGTTGAATAAATGATAACACAGACGCGGAAAAAAAACAATAGCTTGCCGGAAATATTAAATATTTCGTCGCAATACACTAAAAAGCCATAAAAATACAATAAAAAACATTAAAAATAAACAAACAGTCATTATAAAATTGCCGAATAAAATAAAAAGCGAGCGCTGCGGCATATTTTCATACACGTCCGAGGAATAATTATGCAATAATATTCGGCTCGCGATTCGCCATAAGTCAGCAGCGATCGACAAACCGTGCCGGACAGAAGAAGTGATTTCGCAGAAAAATCCGAATTAACCCTATACAAAAAACGGCGGCTATGTTATAATTTATGATGAGTTATAATGAGGCTGTAAAATGTATTAAAACAAAAGGAAGAATGAAATGAAAGACCGGTTTGACAATAAGAAAAATACTGGCGATGGCAGGGAATTAAGCCGCGGTGTGAAATCAGCCGTGCCGAACGGAACTTCTCAGGGCGGGCAAAGGCCTGCGCTGCCGAAGGAAAACAGAACGGGATCAAGAGAAAAGGGCGAAAATGCAGGCGCGGCGCGCGAGCCTGTGGAGGGAGCCGTAATAGGGCGCAACGCCGTACGTGAACTTCTCAGGTCCGGTCGCGAAATAGATAAAATTTTTGTTCGCAAGGGAGACCGCGAAGGCTCTATCGTTGTGATTATCGCCGAGGCAAAGAACGCGGGGATTCCGGTTATCGAGGTTGAAAAAGCAAAACTTGACTCGATGTCTGGGGGAGCTAACCATCAGGGTGTCGTTGCCATGGCGGCTGAGAAGGAATATTCGTCGATTGAAGACATACTGAAAATTGCCGAAGATCGTGGAGAGGCGCCTCTTATTGTGATTGCCGACGGGATAACAGACCCGTACAACCTCGGAACGCTGATACGCTGCGCCGAGGGAGCGGGAGCTCACGGACTCATAATTTCGAAACGCAGAGCCTCCGGACTTACGCCGCTTGTGACCAAGGCGTCGGCAGGTGCTGTCGAGCATCTGGCAATTGCCAAGGTGCCGAACATCACCGCGGCAATTGAGGCGTTGAAGGAAAAGGGAATCTGGATTTTTGCTGCTGAAGCGGGCGGAAAGGCTTATTACGAGACCGATTTTTCCGGTCCGTGTGCAATAGTGCTCGGAAGCGAGGGCGAGGGAATCTCTCGTTTGGTGCTTGAAAAAAGCGACTTTGTCGTATCGATACCCATGTACGGAAAAGTGAATTCCTTCAATGTTTCAACCGCGGCCGCGGTGCTTTTGGCCGAAGCGTCAAGGCAGCACCGGGCAAAAAAATAAAAATCGCGATTAACAATTAACATATAAATAAATTCCGCTGAAATAATCGACACCTTGCCGAAAGGAGACGGGTTTGCCGGATGGACGAAAACGAAAAGAACGCACGTGAAATAAACGATATGCTGACAAAACTTCGGGAATCGGTTGTAAGCAGCGCAAAAAACAGAGCCGGGAACAGAAAAAACGGCAGCGTCAGTTATGACAGAGAGCTGGCGGAGCTGCTCAAAAAGCATCTTGGAGATGATTCGGACAATGGAAAAGGTGAAGGCGGCGGAGCATCTGGCGAAATAAATGACCGGAACGAGGAATTTTCGACCGCCGATCTGTCTATCGTTAAAGACGGAACTGTTGATCCCGGACGATTCGGTAGAGAAATCCGGAGAGATGATCTTGCACCCGCCCCGGAAGCCGGAGATAACGGGGAAAATCCTGTTGCAAAAACGGATCAAGACACGGAAGACGTGGCGGGAGAGCCGTCGCGCAAAACGTCCGTAAAAAACGAAGAAATGTCCGACGGAGCCTCTTTAAGCGGGGAAAACGGAAGCTCTGAAATTCCCCCTGCTTTGCGCGAGGCGCTTGATAATGCTTTCAGGGCCGAAAAAGAAGGGAATTACAGTCCGGAAAAACAGGAAAGCAGGGGACAGCCCGGAACCGCAAATCAATCTGAAGGCACGGGTATGTCCGTTGATTCAACGGACTGCACTGAAGCTGAAAAAGCGTACGAGCTGAAAGAGCCAAAGCTTCCGGACGAACCCGGTGAAGACGAGGCCGCCTGGTTTAGTAATGAAGATCCGGGCGAGGATAGGGGCGCTGACGATGAAAATCCGGCTTCCGGCATCAACGCCGCGGACAGTAATAACGTTAATAATACAAGCGAACCGCGGCAGACCGAAGAGAAAACCATGATTGACGAAGCGGAATCGCCGGCAGCGGATGAGTCAGCGGCAAACGAAGTGCTTGCGTTAAAATCCGATATTGACGCGGATAACAAATCCGGATCAGAATTGGATTTTGATCGGGATAATATTCCTATAACATCCGGCGTACAGCAGCATATTGATTTTTCAACGGCAGAAATGTCGGCCCGGACAAGCACCGGCAGTGAAGTAACATCACAAAGCAATAAAAAAGCTCCGTCATACAGCGATGATGAAATAAAAATGATGCTCGCACTGGGATACGAGTCGGAGCTCGGCGAGCAGATCGGCAAAGATAAAATACGCTTTATAAAACGCGGAAAAACAGACGCAGCCCAAAACAGCGAGACCGTTACCGGGATTTGTTCTGATGCCCGGGCATATTCAGGCAGCGAATACCTGAGCCACGAGCAGGATGAAGAAATCAAGAAAAGCTACCGGCGCTGCGTTATAGACTCGGTATTCCGTCTTATCGGAACCGCATTCATAGCAGTTGTACTCGGTGTCCTTGAAAACATCGGATATACCGGTATTAAAATGCCCGACGCTTTCAATCCGTCAGGCTCGCCGCTGCTTTTTACTCTGATAGCGCTGGCGCTCTTTACCGCTGCCGCTGCGATGCTGTGGCAAAAACTGTTAGGCGGACTTATAAAGCTTGTCCGTTTCGATCCCGAGCCTGATTCGCTTACCGCCGCTGTGGCGACGCTGAATATAATTTATGATATCGCGGTTATGGCGCTTCATCCGGCGTCGGTTATGCTTTACAATTTTCCGTCGTCGCTCTGCCTTGTGCTATCGGCGGTATCGGAGCTGCTTGATACAATAAGGGAAAAAGACACCTTCGCAATAATTTCTTCTGATGAAGACAGATATACTCTTGCAGCGTCGGACAGTATTGAAGACGGCGCCGAAAAAAGGCGCATCCCGTCATACAGTGTCAGAAAAGCTTCTTTCACCGAAGGATATTTCAGACGGACAAATGAAAAAAAGAAGAACATTTATCTCCTGAACTATATCATCATTCCGGCGGCCGCCGCCGGGGTTATGATGGCTTTTATAACGGCCGGAATAACATCGGATGTCGCAAAGGCGTTTTCGGCATTTATGGCGTCGGTCCTCATCTGTATGCCGTCATCCCTGCTTCTTCTTATTTCGCTGCCGCCGGCGCTTGCGTCACGGCGCCTGCGAAAACATGGCTGCGCTATCGTGGGACTTGCGGGAATAGACGAGTATTCAAAACGCAAGATGATTGTCTTCGAGGACAGGACGATGTTTCCTTCGCGCAGTATTCATACAAAAGGAATCAAACTTTACGACGGCTTTGAAATCTACGATATGCTGGTGAAGACCGGTTCGCTTTTTTCAGTGGTAGGAGGTCCGCTCGGAGAAATTTTTGAAACAGGGAATGCCAAGTACCGCCAAGTAAATAATATTAAGCTGGTTAAAGCCGAGCGAGGCGGGGTAGAGGCTGTTGTTGACGGCAATAAACATCTGCTTGCCGGAAGCTATGAATTCCTTGAAAAGTACGGCATATATCCGAAACGCAATCCGCGCGACGAACAGCTGGCTGCGGAGGGCGAGGTGACAATAATTTATATTGCAATAGACAAGCGCGCTGCGGCAAGGCTTTACGTCGACTACCGCCCCGACGCCGATTTTGAACGCGCCGCGGCGATTCTCACCGACTGCGGCAACAGAGTTGCAATCCGTACCTGCGATCCGGGGATCGACGGGAATATGGTGGAGCGAAAGCGCGGTGCCGACGCATGCGAAATCAGCATACTGCGCACCGCCGGCGCGGAAACAGACACAAATGCCGGCGGAATCGATTCCGGCATCGTGGCGCTCGGTTCTCCGTGCAGTCTTGCGGAACCTGTCCTCGTCGCAACCGAGCTTAAAAAGGTGCGCCGCCGCGGTCTTATAACGATACTCGGCGTGTTTATAATAAATATTATTTTTTCCGCCGTCCTTGCCGTGACCGGAACACTCGGATTCATTGTTTCCGGCGTCGCAGCCGCATACCTGATCCTCTGGCTTCTCCCGGTATTCTTTATCACCTTCAGCAATTCTTATGAATGGTAGAGCGGAAAAATGCAGAGGCGGGGCACATTGGCAGGTTAAGCGGACAGACAATTATTATATAAAAAACATATCATACATTATTCAAGACCAAAAAAGAAAGAAAAACAGGAATGACAAACAATGCAAAAGACATCCGCTCGATGAGCGGGATACTCAAATCGGTTTCGAAACCCGGCCGTTACTCCGGCGGCGAATATGGGGAAATTATAAAAGACAAATCGAAAATCAAGGCGCGCTTTGCCTTCTGCTTTCCGGACTCATATGAAATAGGAATGTCAAATCTCGGAATGCGCATTCTTTACGGCGCTCTTAACGAGGATCCCGACATATGGTGCGAACGCGTTTTCGCCCCGTGGACCGATATGGAGGAAAAGCTGCGTGTTCACAAAATCCCTCTCTGCGCGCTCGAGAGCGGAGACCCGGTGAAAAATTTTAATATTGTTGGCTTTACGCTCCAGTACGAGATGTGTTATACCAACGTGCTTAATATGCTTGACCTCGCCGGCATTCCCCTGCGCGCCGCCGCGCGGGGCGAGGAAGATCCGATTATAATCGGCGGAGGTCCCTGCTCATACAACGCCGAACCGGTGGCCGACTTTTTTGACTGTTTCTCAATTGGCGAGGGCGAAACAATGCTCGTGGAGTTTACCCGCCTTTATATTAAAATGAAGGAGGACGGAACATATACGAGAGCCGGCTTTCTGCATGAGGCGGCGAGAACCATAAGCGGCATTTATGTACCGTCGCTTTTTGACATTCTGTATAATGCCGACGGCACGATAAAGTCATATACTCCGAAATACAGCGATATTCCCGCGCGCGTAGTCAAACGGATAATGACTGATTTTGACAGCGCATATTTCCCGTGTCCTGTTGTGATGCCTTATATTGAGACTGTCCATGACCGCATAATGCTCGAGGTCGCCCGCGGCTGCATACGCGGCTGCCGCTTCTGTCAGGCCGGAATGGTTTACCGACCTGTGCGCGAGAAATCGCCCGACGTGCTGAATGAGCAGGCAAAGGCTCTTTTTGCCGCGACAGGATATGATGAGATATCGTTATCATCACTGTCTATAAGCGATTATACACGGCTGCGCGAGCTGACCGGAAAGCTGCTTGAATGGACCGACGAGAACATGGTCAGTCTGTCGCTGCCGTCGCTGAGAGCAGACAGCTTCACCGAGGAACTTATGGAGAAGGTGGCGTCGGTGCGTTCGTCTACACTGACATTTGCTCCCGAAGCGGGTACTCAGCGGCTGCGCGACGTCATAAACAAAAATGTGACGGAAGAAGATCTTTTGCATTCGGTCAATGTTGCGTTCAAATTCGGCAAAACATCGGTCAAGCTGTATTTCATGCAGGGGCTTCCGACCGAAACATTCGAGGACCTCGACGGGATAGTAAAACTGGCGGGCGACGTGATTGAAGCGTATTACCGCAACCCGGGAAGAACTAAAGGGAGAAGCCCTTCCGTCACCGTCAGCGTGTCGAATTTTGTTCCGAAGCCCTTCACACCTTTCCAGTGGGAGGCACAGGACACAACAGAGCGGCTGCGCGAAAAGCAGGAGTATATAAAATCAAAGATAACGGACCGGAAAATTCAGTATCAGTACCATGACTCGGGAGTCTCGCGCATCGAAGCGGTTCTTGCAAGAGGCGACAGAAGACTTTCAACGGCGCTTGAGCTGGCCCAGCGCGAAGGCTTTCACTTTGACGCGTGGGACGAATTTTTTAATTATGAGAGGTGGCTCGGCGTTTTTGAACGGGCGGGAATAGAGCCGTCGTTTTACGCCAACCGCGAGTACGGTCTTGACGAGGTGCTTCCGTGGGATGTCATAGACTGCGGAGTGACAAAAGAATTCCTGATTCGCGAGCGCAAACGCGCGTATGAGGGAAAAACAACGCCCAACTGCCGCGGGATGTGCTCGGCCTGCGGCGCTAATAAGCTTGGAGGAAAAGGCACCCCGTGCCCAAACTCGGAAAAATGAAACTGACTAAAGAAGAAATTAAAGCCCTGATGCCGCTTGATACGCCGCGCGACGTGCGAATCAAATTCAAAAAAGTCGGCAGGCTGCAATATATATCACATCTTGACCTGCAGCGCACGCTGATGCGGGTCATAGCACGCTCCGGAATCCCGGTATGGTTTACAAAGGGATTCAACCCGCATGCGAAGCTGGTTTTCGCTGCGCCAATCGCCGTGGGAGTGCAGAGCGTATGCGAATATCTTGATATACGGGTCGACCGCGACATCTCGTGCGACAGAATACTGGAGCTGCTCAACGCTGAACTGACCGAGGAGCTTTGTGCCACCGAAGTATATCTGCCGGAAACTAAATTCTCCGACATAGCGTCGGCGGATTATGAGATTGAAATAAAGACCGACGGGGCATCGTCCGCGAAAGCGTCGGATATAGAGCGGATTTTAACTACATCTCCTCTGACGGTGACAAAGAAAACCAAGGCGGGCGACGGTGAAAAGAAAATTGATATCGTGCCCATGATTATGCGTCTGCGCGTCAGCTATTCGGAGTCGGAAGGCACAATAAAAATCGCGGCAAGGCTTCCGGCAGGGAACAATGAAAGCCTTAACCCCGACCTTCTTGTCTGTGCTCTTAAGGAAAAATCCGCGGTACTTGCCGGAAATCCCGCGTTTGAGTGGTACACCATCATGCGCACAATGCTTTATGACGCCGGAGGAAAAGAGTTCAGATAAACGCAAAGAGACGAAAGAGGTTAAAATGTATAGTACCCAATACGATGAAAAGTACATAAAAAAATGCCGGAGGCGCGCGAAGTTCGAAAAAGTGAAGTATGTGCTTTTCTGGGCGGTTCCGCTGGCGCTCCTTATAATTATTGCCGGTGCTCTTATATATTTCTTTTCAGTGAAAACGGCATGGCAGAAGTTTATATGGGTTCTTGCAAACGATGTTTCATACGCCGAAGGAGAAAATTCGATGCGCGCGACGCACGGCGACGACGATGTTTGCCTTTCATATAATAACTGTGTGAATCTGTATAATATGATTGTCGACGCCGACGCCGACGGGGCTGTTTTTAGCATGGGGCTTGGCGGCAGGGAAAAAATTCATATCGATTTCGGAAACGGCCATACGATGGACATTATAAATATCGACGAAGACCGCTGCTTCATCAAATACTGCGGCGAGAAAAAATATTCATTCAAAATAGGCGTTCAGGGGGCGTTCACTAAATTTTTAATGATTACAAGCCCCAAAGGCGCAAATTACGGAAATATTCCGTGGTCTCAGAGGGAACTTCCGGAATAATGATGCTGCGTTGAGCGTTACTATACTGATTTTTTGAAAAAAGTCAGTGCCGGCATTTTATAATAATTGACAAATGAGCAAGGGCAGTATATAATGTTAAATAATTTACTGAATAGTGCGCCGCCACGGCGCACAGGAGATTACTATGACACTTTATGAAGAACTAACAGCCCGCGGTCTTGTCGCGCAGGTAACAGACGAAAATGAGATAAAAAGCTTGATAAACAATGGTCGCGCTGTCTTTTATATCGGCTTCGACCCGACAGCCGACTCGCTTACAGCCGGACATTTTATGGCGCTTACTCTTATGAAGCGTCTACAGCAGGCAGGAAACAAGCCCATCGCCCTAATCGGCGGGGGCACAGCCATGATAGGCGATCCGTCCGGACGGACCGATATGCGTACGATGATGACCAAGGAAACAATAGAACACAATTGCGAATGCTTCAAACGCCAGATGAGCCGGTTCATCGACTTTTCCGAAGGCAGGGCAATCATGGTCAACAATGCCGACTGGCTGCTCAATCTTAATTATGTGGATTTTCTCCGAGACATCGGGACACATTTCAGCGTCAACAAAATGCTGACGGCGGAATGCTACAGGCAGCGGCTTGAGAGAGGTCTTTCCTTCCTTGAATTCAACTATATGATCATGCAGAGCTATGACTTCTACTCCCTGTACCAGAAATATGGCTGCAATCTCCAGTGCGGAGGGGACGACCAGTGGTCTAACATGCTCGGAGGCACCGAGCTTATCCGCCGAAAGCTGGGTAAGGACGCATATGCTATGACCATTACTCTTTTGCTTGATTCAAACGGCAAAAAGATGGGAAAGACAGCTGGCAACGCCGTCTGGCTCGATCCCGAAAAGACAAGCCCGTTCGATTTTTACCAGTACTGGCGCAACGTCGGCGATGCGGACGTGCTCAAGTGTATCAGAATGCTGACATTTTTGCCGCTCGAACAGATTGACGAGATGGATCGTTGGGAAGGCTCAAAGCTCAATACCGCGAAAGAAATACTCGCGTATGAGCTAACAAAACTTGTCCACGGCGAGGAAGAAGCAAAAAAAGCCGAGGCGGGGGCAAAAGTTCTCTTCGGCTCAGGCTCTGATGCTGAAATACCCACGGTTGAACTCGGCGACGATGATTTTACAAACGGTTCGATTGATATTCTCACCGTATTGGTAAAGGCAGGCCTTGTGCCTTCAAAATCGGAAGCTCGCCGAGCTGTTGAGCAGGGCGGTGTCTGCGCAGACGGCAGCAAGGTGGCGGATATAAAGGCTTCTTATACAAAAGCCGATCTTGCAAATGGCAAAATATTCAGACGCGGCAAAAAGAATTTTATGCGCGTCATAACAAAATAAAGAACCTAAGACATAACACTTCCTGCCAAATATGCGTTTGGCAGGAAGTGATTGTTTTTGGAATTTTATATAAGTTTGTGATACGTTTTTCGCTTGCCGGCAATGCCGGGTTGTGCTAATATAAGCATGATAATCTTTGCGGATTACAAGTGCTGTTAGTCGCCTTGACCAATAAACAATAAATATGATATAAATATTTATCCTTTTATCTTTTATCCGCTCTGATATACCCTGCTATCCGCCTTGACAGGCAAGCGTAAAAAATACAATTATAAACAGTCATGAAGCCGTATGATAACAGTACGGCGTTATGATATAATTACGAATTAAGGAGATTATTTTATGAAAAAGGTTGTCACTGCACTTCTTTTGTTAATGGCTATGATCGCTGCAACAATTCCAATGACAGTCAGTGCAGCTCCCGAAGGAACACCGGTTTCGAACGCCGCTCAGTTCGAGGCGATGGTTTCCGGAGGTACATATTATCTGACCAACGATATCGACCTCGGCGGAAAGGAATATTCATGCTGCATTTTCACTGAGTTCAGCGGCACTATCAACGGCTGCGGCTACAGTGTATATAACTATTCGTTGAACAACAACGGAACAGAGTCTGATGTCGGAACGATACTCCGCGCAAACAAAATCGGGAATCTTACGATAACAGATCTGTCGTTCGGTAAGGAAAACAATCATGTCAAACTGACCGCCACCTCTTCCGGCAAGAGCCACGGCGTTATCTGCGGTGCTCAGGAAAATGCCAACAGCATGACGTTGACAAATGTCACTGTATATGCTGATGTCGAAATCCCGACAGTAGGAAAGTGCAATGCCGGCGGCTATATCGGCTACAGCCGCGCTTTCACAATGACCAACTGCAAAATGTACGGAAAAGTTACAGTCGGAAGCGGCATCGATATGGTAGACACAGTCTATCATAACGCCGGAGGCTTTGTGGGCAGCGCGAACAGCGACGTGGCGGTTCTCGACAACTGCGAAAACTACGCTGAAATAACAGCATACTGCTCCACTGTCGAGGCGAGAGCGGCCGGCTTTATCGCATATACCGGAAACTCAATTCAGCTTCTCAACTGCGTAAACTACGGCAATGTTACCTGCTACGATACCGCAAAACAGCTTTCATCGTCACAGGCCGGCGGGTTTATAGGTCACGTTAATAAGGACGCTTCAATCGCATTCCTGACAAAATGCGAAAACAATGGTAAGGTAACCGGTACGAACTGGTGCTCATCATTTGTCGCGTATGTTCTTTCGGGCAGTGTATATTTTGAAGGTTGCGTCAATAACGCCGAGTACACAAAGACCGCAGTCGCGTGCGGACCGTTCATCGGCAATAATGCAGGAAAAGTAGACATCGATGCTTTCTGCATCGATAAGACCGATCCGAATGCCACAACGCCGGCATCAACCACAGCCCCGGCTCCTGTGACCACGGCTCCTGTGACCACGGCTCCCGTGACCACAGCGAACACTACAACAAAAGTGACGACGGCTGCTGCTACGACTGCAAATGCTCCGTCGACCACTACTGCCGCTCAGTCGACCACAGCAGCTCCGAATAATAATGGCGGATGCAAGAGCATGATGATTGTTTCTCCGGTAATGCTTGCGCTTATATGCGGCGCCGCTTACGGTATTGCCAGAAAGAAAAAAGAAGACTGACAAATAAAATATAAACAGTCTGTTCGTAAAACCGAAAGACTTATAATTAAAAAAGCCTAATTTGCTTAATCCCCCCTGCTGCGCAGCAGGGGGGATTATTGTACGGCGAAAGCACTGTAAATTTCGCCTATTTGACTGTTTATTAAATTTATTTTTATTTAACAAATTAACAATACAATAAGGTATCAATTTATATTTTCCCCCTTGTTTATTTCATATCCCTTTGGTATAATATAATATGGTAATATTATCCGATATATCGGCGTATCAAACTGATAAATGAGGTAAAAATGGCAAAAATCAAAACCGAAATTCAGAAGCCGCAGTACAACGATCAGAGCATCAAGGCGCTAAAGGGGGCCGAGCGCGTCCGTGCGCGTCCGAGCGTTATATTCGGTTCCGACGGACTTGAAGGCTGCGAACATTCCTTCTTCGAGATACTTTCAAACGCCGTCGATGAGGCGCGCGAGGGGTATGGCACCGAGATTAAGGTGACAGTCTACAACGACCACTCGCTTGAGGTTGACGACCGCGGGCGGGGCGTTCCGCTCGGATACAACGAAAACGAAAAGCGCTGGAACTGGGATCTTATATATAACGAGCTTTATGCAGGCGGTAAGTATGATAACAACAAGGCTGACGGAGCATATGAATTTTCACTCGGCCTGAACGGGCTCGGCGCCTGCGCCACACAGTACAGTTCCGAATACATGAATGTATATTCATACGACGGTACAAACGAGAGCAGCATCCGTTTCAAAAAAGGTCAGCCGGCATCCGAGCTTGAAGTTCGTCCGCTGGACAAAAAAGAGAAACGCACCGGTACTATCGTCCGCTGGAAGCCGGATCTTGAAGTTTTTACGGATATAAACATTCCTTTTGAATTTTTCGACAGTACCCTTCATCGTCAGGCGGTTGTCAACGCCGGGATCAGCTTTGTCCTGCGCTATCAGGGCGGGGACGGTAATTTCACCGAACAAAAATATCTGTATGCAAACGGCATAGCCGATTATATTAAAGAGCTTGCCGGAGAAACTGCGATGACCGAACCGGTATTCTGGCATATGGAAACCTCTGGACGCGACCGTGAGGACAAGGACGAGTACAGGCTCAAGGCAGACTTTTCATTTTGTGTTTCAAATTCGGTCAATGTTCTCGAGTATTACCACAACTCAAGCTTTCTGGAGTACGGCGGTTCTCCGGACCGCGCGGTGCGTCAGGCATTCACATATGCGCTTGACAAATATCTGAAAAACACAGGCAAATATACAAAAAATGAAGCAAAAATCACTTTTGGGGATATTGCCGACTGCCTTGTGCTTGTCATAAACAGCTTCTCAACGATGACATCTTATGAGAACCAGACCAAAAAATCGATCACCAACTCGTTTATTTATGAAGCGATGAACGATTTTCTGCGCCGTAACCTCGATGTTTATTTTGCCGAGAACCCGACCGCGGCCGAGGTATTCGCGAATCAGGTTCTTGTCAACAAGCGCAGCCGAGAAACCGCAGAGTCCGCTCGCATAAATATCAAAAAGAAGCTTTCAGGTACGATGGACATAGCAAACCGTGTCGAAAAGTTTGTATCCTGCCGCTCAAAGGACCCTAATGTGAGAGAACTTTACATCGTCGAGGGCGATTCGGCTCTTACCTCCTGCAAGCTCGCCCGAAACGCCGAATTTCAGGCAATAATCCCGGTGCGAGGAAAAACCTTCAACTGCCTTAAAGGCTCGTACGATAAGCTTTTCAAGAGCGAAATCATCACAGACCTGTTGAAAGTAATTGGCTGCGGAGTCGAAATCGACGGCAAAGTCAAAGGGGATATGGTCAAGTTCGATCTTGATTCTCTGCGCTGGTCAAAAATCATTATCTGCACTGATGCCGACGAGGACGGATTCCATATCCGCACGCTGCTTCTGACAATGTTCTACCGCTTGCTTCCCACTCTTATAAAGGAGGGGCGCGTGTTTATTGCAGAAACTCCGCTTTTTGAAATATCGACAAAAGACGAAACTTATTTTGCGTACAACGAATTCGAAAAAACCGAGATACTCAAAAAGCTCGGAAACCAGAAATATACCATTCAGCGTTCGAAGGGACTTGGCGAGAACGAGCCTGAAATGATGTCGAAAACAACAATGAATCCCGCATCGCGCCGACTTATTTCTGTCCGTCCGGACGACAATGCAAAGACCTACGAGATGTTCGACACGCTGCTTGGCGACAACCTTCCCGCCAGAAAACAATTTATCACCGAAAACGGAAACAAGTATATTAAGGACGCGGACATATAGAGAGCAAAACGCGTGGCGCCCGGATTAAACGAACGTTAATCGGGCGCCACGAACCGCTTCATAAATTTTTCAGTCATTTGCCGAGCGAAACAATCGGTCGGAATAATAAATAATTCATCTTTTTTCAAAAAGCACTTGATTTTTATATCAGTTTATGCTATTATAAACAAGCTGTGTTCCGAAAAGTGCTATAACGCCAGAAGATAATCGAATATTTATGGAGAAGTCGCCTAGTTGGTCGAGGGCGCACGACTGGAAATCGTGTAACCGCCAAAAACGGTTCCAGGGTTCGAATCCCTGCTTCTCCGCCAGTGGCGATAACTGCAACACATTGCCGTTATCGTCATTTTTTATATCTAAATGTTTATTTTCTATTATGGCGGTTTGTCAAGCCGCCTTTTTTAATGATTCTGCTTTTTCATACTTAATTAAAGCCAGTCTTTTGCCAAGTTCAACGACCGCTGCGTTGACAATGTTCTCTATATTTTTGTGATCATGCTCCCGTTTTCATCAGGCAGGATTATCGCAGCTTTTACTTGCAGAGAGCGTATGCAGGCAGGCACTTTCGTGCGATCAGGTGGTAAAAAGATATGGGAATATTGCATTTTTTGTCTGACTGTGATAATATGATATCATATTAAAACACAATTTGCTGCCGCATACAGCTTTATAACATTCCGGAGGAATTACTATGGAATATCGTAAAGAGCATGATTCAATGGGAGAGGTGCTCGTTCCCGCGGACGCGTACTGGGGTGCTCAGACCGAACGCAGCCGCAACAATTTTAGAATCGGCATCGAAAAAATGCCGCCAGAACTTATACACGCGTTCGCGATAGTTAAAAAGGCGTCTGCAAACGCAAATTACAGGCTGGGCAAGCTTGACGCCGAGAGGCGCGGACTTATCGCAGGCGTCTGCGACGAAATAATCGGCGGTTCTCTTTGCGACCAGTTTCCGCTTTCAGTCTGGCAGACCGGCAGCGGCACTCAGACAAACATGAACTTAAATGAAGTCATCGCCAACCGCGGCAACGCTATCGCCGGGAAAAAGCTGCTGCATCCGAACGACCATGTCAATATGTCGCAAAGCTCGAATGACACATTTCCCACCGCAATGCATATAGCCGCGGTGCTGCAGATTGAAAACGCTCTTTTCCCAGCCATAGGCAATCTGATATCTGAATTTTTACGTCTTGAGGACGAGAACCGCGGCATCGTTAAAAGCGGACGCACCCACCTTCAGGACGCAACGCCGATTGCATTTTCACAGGAAATAAGCGGCTGGCGTGCTATGCTCCAGAAAGACCGTGAAATGATAAAATCCTCACTTGCGGGACTGCGCGAGCTGGCGCTCGGAGGAACTGCAGTCGGGACCGGACTAAACGCTCCTCATGGATTTGCCGAGATGAGCGCCGAGGAAATCACCCGTCTGTCGGGCAGTGAATTTTACAGCGCTGAGAATAAGTTCCACGCTCTCACCTCAAAGGACGCGCTTGTCTTCACACACGGCGGGCTCAAAGCGCTCGCTGCTGATTTTATGAAAATTGCTAACGACATACGTTGGCTCGCGTCCGGGCCGCGCTGCGGTCTTGGTGAAATATCCATTCCCGAAAACGAGCCGGGCAGTTCCATAATGCCCGGAAAGGTCAACCCGACTCAGTGCGAGGCGGCAACGATGGTGGCTGTTCAGGTTATGGCGAACGATACCGCCGTGGGGATGGCGGCTTCGCTTGGCAATTTCCAGCTCAATGTTTTCGTTCCGGTGCTGATTTACAACTTTCTTCAGTCGGTGCGCCTGCTTTCGGACAGCATACGCTCATTCACCGAGCATTGCGTCACAGGTATTAAGGCAAACAGGGAAAAAATGCGCGACAATCTCCATAATTCGCTTATGCTTGTGACTGCCTTATCCCCCTACATCGGCTACGAGAACGCGGCAAAGGTTGCAAAAACCGCATATGAAAAAAACATATCTCTGCGTGAAGCCTGTCTTAGTCTCGGTTATCTTGACGCCGAAAAATTCGACGAGATATTCCGGCCTGAAGAGATGATATGATGATATAAATATGCACTCAAAAGCATAAGCTATATTAAATTTGAGGCGCCGCCTTTTATAAAACCAAATAATAATTATACGGTTTCGCTGATAACTGCTCTTACTCAAAATTGGCTGCGCATTTATTTCACAGCCTGTACGGAGGCTCGTTTTTCAGGTCAATTATTCTTCTCATGAATTCAAAAGTATAAAGTATAAAAGCAAGCAGAACGATAACCGAGACAGCGGCTGTCAGCAGAAGAACCGGCGTATCTTTTAGCCTTATTGCAATCAGAAGTCCCGAATACACATAAAGTGCTCCGGTCGATATCTTGCCGAACCACATAGAGTTGAACGGGCTTCCACCGGATCGGAGCAGCGCGGCGGAGCAGACCGCCGCGCTTATTTCTTTCGCGGCAAGAACTATGAAAAGATAGTATGCCTGACGGTATTCCGCCGCAAGACAGATTACGACGGCAAGCTGCGTCAGCTTGTCCGCCAGCGGGTCAAGCATCCTGCCGAATGCGGTTGTAAGACCGAGCCTGCGCGCCGCCTGTCCGTCAAGCATATCTGAAACTGCCGATATAATCAGTATCAAAAGCGAGGCGACTCTTTCTCCGGACAGGCTAAGCCATATAAATTCGGGTATTAAAAAAATCCTCAGGTATCCGAAAATATTCGGAAGCGCTCCTGCTTGCTTCAAAAGTGTATTGTCCATCTTCCATATCCGTCCTTCATGTTTCTTATAAAAATTATATCCTCAATATAATTCGAGTATACGGCAAAATCAGGCAATATGCAAGTTATAAAATGTATTGTAATTTATCAGACGATGTGTTAGAATGTTGATAAAGGATTACAGCAAAGGGCGGTGCGTCATCATTCCTAAATCAACAAAACAGACGATAATTGATGCTTTTATCGCTCAGCTCAACAAAAAACCACTTTACATGATAACAGTTCAGGGAATAGTAAAATCCTGCGGAATTAACCGGAACACGTTTTATTATCATTTCAAGGACATTTACTCTGTTCTCGACGCAATCTTTGAAATTGACGAGCAGAAACGCTGTGAAATTGAAAACAATTTTGAAGGCCTTGCGGATATTTTCCGCCGCCGTGCGCGTTTTGCCACCGACAACAGAAAAGCAATTTCGAACCTTTTCAACGTGCTCAACCGAGTCAAGTGTGAAAAATATCTTTACTCCGGCGTGGATTCGCTCGTAACCGCTTATGTAAGAAAACAGGCTGACGGAATGTCGGTTCCGGAAAATACTATAAAACAGGCCTCGATGCTCTGCAGGTATGTTATTGTCGGACTTATAACCGAATGGGTGAACGGCGGAATGAAGGGCGACCTTGAATTTTATATCGACAATGTGATATCATTTTTACGCGGTATCATATGGAACATGCTGACAGAAGAGCCGGAAGAAAAGAACGGTTTCAGATAATAAAAGCCATGTAAAAGGGCATTATTTCAGACAGGCGGAACGGCTGCGTCGGGTGAAGTCGAGCCCATAATGTGCCGGATTATTCCTCCGGTGCGGCACACCACGTGCGGTGCTGTTTTTACAGCGCGAGCCGGAGCTTAAATTCATCGTTGAAGCCAAACGCACAAAGCCGTCATGCTGATAAATAAAATACAGGAGAATTATATGACAGAAATGGATAAGGAGACAAACCTGCTTGAAACGGAATGCGATACTGCGGCAGCTTCATCTCCCGCGGCGGCTGTTCCTGGCGTTAAAAAGAGAAGACGCAGAAAGTTCGGCGACCGGCGCGATGGCCGCAGGCTCCGCACCCTCTACCCGATGAACTATATGATGCCGTATATCATGGCAAAACGTTCGGATGCCTGCAACACGTTTGCCGACAGCTTTTGCATAACCAAGACCGACGCTTTCTGCCGACGCAAAATCAAGGAAGGGATGCAGAATTTCAGCATTCTGCATGTTATTATTGCCGCATATGTCAGGACGATTTCACAGCGCCCCGCGATCAACCGCTTTGTCAGCGGCCAGAAAATTTATTCGCGCAACAATATCGAAGTGGTTATGACCATCAAGCGCACGATGTCGCTCGATACTCCGGATACATGCATAAAAGTCGTTTTTGAACCTACGGACACGGTTGACGATGTTTACAGAAAATTCAACAAAAAAGTTATTGAAAACTCTAAACTCAATGAAACAAGTTCGTTCGACCGGCTTGCCAAGGGTTTGACTCTCATTCCGGGACTTTTCCTGCGCTGGACTGTAAAGTTTCTTTCTTTTCTTGACTATTTCGGCTGGCTTCCGAAAAAGCTCACCGACCTCAGTCCCTTCCATGGTTCAATGATTATTACAAGCATGGGTTCTCTCGGAATCAAACCTATTTATCATCATATATATGATTTTGGAAATCTTCCGGTCTTTCTGGCATACGGCGCAAAGAGAACCGAGAATGAAATCGACGGAGAAGGGAACGTTTTTAAGAGGAAATATATAGACCTTAAGGCAGTGACTGACGAACGGATATGCGACGGCTACTATTATGCCTCGGCGTTCAAAATGTTCAAAAAACTTGTTGAGAATCCGAATGTTCTCGAAACGCCGCCAGAGGTTGTTTATGAAGATATTGACTGACTACAGACAGGTGCTTCATTCAATGAGGCACCTGATTTTATATTTTTATCGGTAAAAGACGCCTGAGTTCGCCTCGGCGGATAAATAAATATGCGGAATAAAATAATGCATATGCGAAGAATGCGGCGATATCTGGCAGCAGGAGGGACGCGGCGATGAATACTACCGACGCCGAGGCATCGTCAAGAAGTGCTGTGAACACATCCCGGCGTCCCCCCCCATCGGCACTGCGGAAATCTGACATATAACAGTGCGCTGCAGAGGACAGAACCGCGCTGATGAGCACGGCTGTGACGCTTCTCAAAACGAACGCCGAGAAAAAGCAGAGCAGAGCGCTGAGTCCCGCCGAAAGCAGGTTGGCTTTCAAAAGACGCTTCTCCATACGGCTGACCTTAAGATAAGTCTGGTTTATTAACTGCGTTTTACCCTCGAAAAGACAAAACGGGAGAATAAAAGCAAGGCAATTTATCCGCAGAGCATATTGCGGAAGAAATGCTTCGACCGCAAGTTTTACAGGAAGGTATAAAAGAAACAGCGCCGGCAGCGCGATTCCTGCGGCTGAGCGCATACGCTCAACTATCCGACGACGGGTTTCATCATTCTCGCGGCGCATAGACGGGAAGATAACCATTCCAAACTGAGCAGCGAATTGAAGAAAAAGTACTGATAAAGTCATGACAAAGGATATGCGCCCGAATTCAGCATCCCCGAAGCCGAGTATTATTGCAACCCGCGCCGCGCCGCCTACAAACTGTCCCGATAAATTTGCCCAGAGCAGTTTTGAGCCTGCGGCAATATCGGCGATTGTTTCATTGCTGAATAACTTCCTGCCGGCTTCAGCAGGCATACGACGCATAGGGGCGAAAACTATCTCACGGTTCTTAATAACACAATATACAAGCGAAATCAATTTTGCCGCGATGCTCGCAGCGATATATGCCGTAAAATTCCCGGTTCCAGACATAGCTGCTGCGGCGGCAAATACAGCGAACGCGGCTCTGTCGGTTACCGTTGACATTGAATATTCCGGCGTCCTGCCGGTTGCCTGGAGAATATACCCGAGATATGCCGCGGCGTTGAAGAACGGCATATAAACAAGAGCAAGACACAGTACCGCCGGCCTGCCGGAAAAACCAAAGATAAGAATAATAAAAAAGGCGGCGCTCAACGCAAACAACGTCTGGAAAAATAACATCCGTCTGAACTGGCGCCCGAGCCGGTAAAAGTCCAGCTCGCAGTATTTCAACCCGCCAAGGCGCAAATATACTCCGTCGCACAAACCAAGATGAAAAAGCCCGGAATATGATCCGGCAAGAGAGTAAATCTGCCAAAGCCCGTAGCCGGCGGCGTCAAGATCTCCCGCCAACAGAAATACGGTGAGCGCGCTGACCGCTGCCGTTATTCCCTGGGCGCCAAAGGCAGCGGCGACGGCTTTTATCAGTTTTCTCCTGTCCATTCTGTCTGCCTGTCCCCTTAATACATACGGATTTCAAAGAAGCATATCAGGTTATTTTTCGGCGCGGCCCTCCCTTATGCCGCGGCAGGAGAGTACGCTGACAAGAGTACAGCAGAGCAGCTTTATGTCAAACAAAAGCGACATACGCTCGATATACTGGGCGTCAAGCGCAGCTTTCCGCCGGTCAGACAGGCAATCGCGTCCGCGAACCTGCGCGAGTCCGGTGATTCCCGGCTTTACAGAATATACACCGAGACTTGCGCGAAGCGATATCAGTTCGGTTTCACCGGTTATCACCGGCCGCGGACCGACCAGACTCATTTCACCCTTTAGTACATTGAAAAGCTGCGGCAGCTCGTCTATGCTCATTTTTCGCAAAGCCGCACCGACGCGCGTAATATACAGTTCGGGATTTTCGAGCTTCGCGGTAGCGCAGTCATGCGGAGCGTTGCTTTTCATTGTTCTGAATTTATAGCATGTAAACGGCTTCATACAGGCTCCCATACGCGTCTGTCGGAAAATCACATTTCCGCCGCCTTCGATTTTTATAGCAAGGGCGGCGGCAAGCATCGGGAGAGCCGCCACAAGAAGCATGACTGAAGCGCCTATTATATCAAAAAACCGCTTGCATATTCCGCCATACCAATGTGCAGGACTGTAGCGGCAAGACACCGCTGTTTTATTTTCAACCGACTGTCTGCGGCTGAAGCTTGTTTCGTCCATATCAGAGCCTCGCAATAGCACGATTAGCGGTAAAAAAAGATTATGCCAAAGGAGTTCACGCCCTCAGCGTATTTTTGAACGTCATATTATATTCTTTTTTGCAAACAATGCTTTTATACATAATAAAGACCAGAAAAAGATGCTGCCGCTTAACAAAAAAGCGGCAGCATCTGTATTTATTTATTTTTTTGTTCAATGATCATTTTACGGTATTCTCCCGGAGTCATTTTATGTATTTTTTTGAACATTGCATTAAACTGCGACGCCGAACCGAACCCGCATAAACTGGCAATATTCTCGATTTTTTCATCTCCCGCGAGCAGCTGCTTCGCGGTTTTGAAACGGTTGAACAGGATCATCTGCTTGGGCGAAATGCCGAAACGCTCTTTGAAAATATGTCTGAAGCGGTCTGTACTGTATCCGACGGATGCCGCAAGCTCATCAAGCTTTATGTCGGTATTGTAATAATCGCAGATGTACCGGCAGGCGCTCTCAAGCGAAGGATTTTTACCCGAAACGACCTCATACCCGGCGCTCAACTGCCCGGACAGCTTTAACAGTAATATCTGAAGATAAAGACTTGCCGCCGACTGATTTATTGGATTGCGTAATGAAAATTCCGACATGGTTTTTTGGGCAAGCTCCGACATAATTTCATCGCAGGCATACATTCCCTCGGTGCAGCCGACACTTCCGGGATTGAAATCGATAAATACAAGGTCGCTTTCGCAATCATTATACTCTGTATGTCTTACTTTGGGCGGAATCAGAATAATGCTGTTGCCGCAGTATTTATATAACCGCGCGTCAGTTTCAACTCTGCCGAAACCGGAGATATAACAAACGAGCTCCCATGTTTCATGGCTGTGAGCGACAGTTATGTTTCCTGATGAACGCAGGCGGTGCAAGGAATAAACTATTTCCGGCAAATTCATGCAACAGCCTCCTTTCCGGATTTCTAAGATAATTATACAACTAATTTTCCATATGTCAATGACAATTGCATATTTCGGCTGCTTATTTTATAATTTCGGCTGTTATCTTCTTGTCCGATTGAACAATATTTTCAACTGCTGTATAATCAGCATAGTTAATAATGCCTGTTGTGTGAAAACATATTGGTACACTAAAGAAAGGAATGAAAACGGTCTATGAAAAAAATTTTGGCGCTAATTCTTGCAGTTGTGACGGTGGCGTTTGTCCTTGCAGCGTGCGCCGATACAAAAGGCGGCACAGAGGTAACAACCCAAAATCAAATTGATTCCAAGAGCAGCGATTCCGTAACCGAAACAGAGGCATCGACAGTTGATGCAAACGGTTATATGCTCGATAATCTTCCGGACAATCTGAATTTCGGAACAACCGTAACGATCATGTACTGGTCTGACGTTGAAAAACCTGAGTTCAAGGTTGACGACCTCACGGGAGAAATAGTGAACGACGCAATTTATAACCGCAATCTTGAAACGGAAAACCGTCTCGGCATAAAGTTAAACTGGGTTGGCACTCCCGGCAACTATCAAAACCAGGCAACCTTCATCACACAGGCTCAGAACAGTATTAACGCAGGCGGAGACTATGATATATTTGCCGGATACAGCATGACGGGTGCGACGCTTGCCGTCAAGGGTTTTGCGCAGAACCTTATGAATCTCAATTATCTTGATTTCGATATGCCGTGGTGGCCTGAATCTCTTATAGGCAAGGCGACAATCAACGGCAAGCTATATTTTGCTTCGGGCGATATTTCCACAAATATGCTTCATATGATGTATGCCGTCTTCTTCAACAAGCAGATGATAATCGACTATAACCTTGAAAGCCCCTATGAGCTTGTTGACAGCGGCCGGTGGACATACGGCAAAATGTTTGAAATGGGAACCGGCATTTACTCCGATCTCAATGGCGACAATAAAGCCGACACGTCTGACAGATATGGCTTCTGCACAGCTAACATACATTTCGATGCTCTGTTTACCGGAGCCGATCTGAATACTGTTGAAAAAGATGCAAACGACCGGCTTGTCATGTCCCCCACCTTCAATTCCGAACGCACAGTAAAACTTCTTGAGGATATCTGCAACTACATGTGGGTAAGCGGCGATGCATATTACGGCTCGACAGGCCAAGTTTTCTCGCTCGGCAACACCTTATTTACTCTTGACCGTTCGTATATGGCCTTAAACAACAAAGACCAACTGACGTTCGAGTATGGCATTGTCCCTGTTCCCAAATTTGACGAAGCTCAGGAAAAATATGTCACATGTCTCGGCTTCCCCTATACAATGTACGCGATTTCATCTGCCAGCAGAAATACCGAAGCCGCCGCTGCAACGCTCGAGTGTCTCTCATCCGAAGGCTTCAGAATGACAACACCCATGCTGTTTGAAACAACGATGAAATACAAATACACTTCGGATAACGATTCGGCTCGCATGTACGACATAATCCGTTCGAGCGTCAGTATTGATATCGGACGAATATTCACAACTGAGCTTCAAAACCTTTCGTATTCAATCTTCCGCGACTCATGCGTTAACAATGCCGCATCCTCATGGGCCACTAAGTTCAAATCAAGCAGCAAAATATTTGAAAAAGCACTTGAGAAAATCAACACCAGCCTTACAAATCTCTCAAATTGATTAGTTTAGTTAATAAATAACCAGTACGCCCGGGCGGGCATGATATAATCCCCTTAGAACAGACATATGAAATTGTAAATTTCATAACTGCGCTAAGGGGATTATTGTCTGTGACAGGAATGAAAAGAAATATTGCAAAGGATAGGAGTGGCAAAATGCACGAGATTATTTTTCTTGCGGTACCGCATCTATCAAAGGCTAATAACAAGTGCGGTTTTTGATAATTTAAGGCAAAATGCTGAAAACTAATGATAACATAAACTGTCTTTTATTTTTTGAGCGTTTTTTGCTTAACCGATGTTCTGCTATATGTATTTTATATAAATAACGGGTGATGGAATATCTTCGGAAATATATTAAGTCGGACATTTACATTGACTTTTACGGAGTGTTATGCTATCATATCCATGAGAAAAGAAAAAGGAAAAGAGAGGGAAAGGGATAGATATGAGTTCAGCCGATACGGCTTTTATAGCAACCTGCCGCGATATTCTCGAGAACGGCTCCTGGGTCAGGGATGAACGTGTCCGTCCGCACTGGGAGGACGGAGAAATTGCATATACAATAAAAAAATTCGGTGTAGTCAACAGATACAACCTTGCAGAGGAATTTCCGTTGCTGACGCTGCGTCCGATAGCACTGAAATCTGCAATCGACGAAATACTCTGGATATGGCAGAAGAAGTCAAACAATATAAAAGACCTGCACAGCCATATATGGGACAGCTGGGCGGACGAAAACGGCTCGATCGGCAAGGCTTACGGTTATCAGATGAGCATAAAGCACAAGTACAAAGAAGGCGAGTTTGATATGGTTGACAGAGTGTTATACGACCTTAAAAACAACCCGTACAGCCGCAGAATTCTTACTAATATATATAATTTTGCCGACCTCTCCGAGATGGCGCTCTATCCCTGCGCCTACAGTATGACCTTTAATGTAACCGACGGCAGGCTCTGCGCGATTCTGAATCAGCGCTCGCAGGACATGCTTGCCGCGAACGCATGGAATGTTGCGCAGTATGCGGCGCTGGTGATGATGTTCGCGCAGGTGTCCGGACTTAAACCCGGAGAGCTTGTCCATGTCATAGCTGACGCCCATATATATGACAGGCATATTCCGATAGTCGAGGAGCTTATCAAGAGGGAGCCGTTCCCGGCTCCGAAAGTCGAGCTTGATAAAAACATTACAAATTTCTATGACTTCACTCCCGACAGCTTCACTATAACTGACTACCGGCACGGCGAAAAGATCGGCAGGTTTCCGGTGGCGATATGAACCTGATTGTTGCGGTTGATAAAAATTGGGGCATCGGATACTGCGGGGAATTGCTTGCTCATGTCCGTGCTGATATGAAGCATTTCGCAGCACTGACGACAGGAAAGATCGTTGTTTTCGGATCAAAAACACTTTCTACCTTCCCGGGCGGCAGGCCGCTCAAGAACAGAACAAACATAATACTCAGCCGGAAAAATGATTTTATGCTCGAGGGGGCGACTGTCGTCCATTCTGAGGAAGAACTGCTCGGAGAACTAAAAAAATACAAGTCGGAGGATATCTTCATTATCGGCGGGGCGAGCGTATATAATTTTCTTTTGCCGCGCTGCGACAGGGCGTATGTAACAATGTTTGACAAGTCTTTCAAGGCTGACGCCTTTATACCTAACCTTGAAGAGTCCGGCGAGTGGAAACTACTCTCATGCGGAGAACCGCAGATGAGCGACGCTGCGACCGACAGCGAGGGCGGGCTTGGCTTCAGGTTTTGCGAATACATAAGAGAAATCAAATAAACCTTCCGCACGGAAGGTTTTTTAATGTTTATTAAGACATTTTATATGATTGCCGCAAGACAGAATGTTTGATATTGATGGATAAAAATTAACCTGCCGTTATTGATGTGAATTTGTCAATCCTGTCAATTTTTTTACAAAAAATATTGATAAATGTTGCATGATGTGTTATACTATATCGTAGTATGCAGATTTCATATTTTGTCATATTTTGAAAGGCGGATATAAAAATGACCTACAACAAGAAGACTATCGAGGACATAAATGTCTCCGGTAAGAAAGTGCTCGTACGCTGCGACTTCAATGTGCCACAGAAAGACGGCGTAATCACATCAGACAAGAGAATAGTCGAAGCAGTACCGACTATCAAGTACCTGCTCAGCCACGGAGCAAAGGTTATTCTTTGCTCGCATCTCGGCAAACCGAAGGGAAAGGTTGACAAGAAGTATACTCTCGCTCCTGTTGCAAAAAGACTGACCGAGCTGCTCGGGTTTGAAGTGCCGCTTGCTGCCGACATTATCGGTCCCGACGCAAAAGCAAAGGCGGCCGCTCTCAAGGAAGGACAGGCTATGCTGCTTGAGAACACCCGCTTTGATGCGCGCGAGGAAGAAAACGATCCCGCATTTGCAAAGGAGCTCGCATCCCTTGCAGACATATTCGTAAACGATGCATTCGGCGCTGCCCACAGAGCTCACGCTTCAACTGCCGGCGTTGCAGACTATCTGCCGGCTGTTTGCGGTTACCTTATCCAGAAGGAAATCAGCGTCATGGGCAAGGCGCTTGAGAATCCTGTCAGACCTTTTGTCGCAATACTTGGCGGAGCAAAGGTTTCCGACAAGATAGGCGTTATCAACAATCTCATCGATAAAGTCGACACGCTTATCATAGGCGGAGGCATGGCATATACATTCTTCAAGGCTATGGGAAATTCTATTGGAAAGTCAATTTGTGAGGATGACAAGATCGAGCTTGCGGCCGGCATGATGAAGAAGGCAAGAGAAAAGGGTGTCAACTTCCTGCTTCCGGTCGACAACATGATAGGCAGGGAGTACAAAGAAGACACAGTCAGAATGTGCATATACTCCGACTCGATCCCGGACGGCTGGATGGGGCTTGACATAGGCGAGAAAACACAGGAACTCTTCGCAAAATCAATTATCGGCGCCGGAACTGTCGTCTGGAACGGGCCGATGGGCGTTTCCGAATGGGAGAATTTTGCAGCCGGCACACGAGCTGTGGCAAAGGCTATAGCTGAAAGCGGCGCAATCTCTATTATTGGCGGCGGAGACAGCGCGGCTGCTGTTGAAAAACTCGGATATGCCGATAAAATGACGCACGTTTCCACCGGCGGCGGCGCGTCGCTCGAATTCCTTGAAGGACTCGAGCTTCCCGGCATTGCATGCTTGCAGGACAAATAATCATCGGTAAATGAGTGTGACAGGTCCGGCAGCCGACTGCCGCCGGACCATAAAATCAAATAAACAAATTCTGAAAAAACGGAATGGCCGTATCGGCTTTCCATGTCATATTAATATTGGAGGTTACTTATGAATCCGAAGAAGAGAAGAACCGTTATCGCCGGAAACTGGAAAATGAACTTCACACCAGACGAGGCTGTGGAGTTCATCGAAAAAATAAAGCCGATGGTTGCAGGTAAAGATAAATGCGACGTTATTTTCTGCGCTCCTTATGTTACAATCTCGGCGGCGATGAAAGCTGCTGAAGGCAGCAATATCACAATCGGCGCCGAAAACGTACATTTTGCTCCAAAGGGAGCTTACACCGGCGAGGTGTCCGCAGAAATGCTCAAGGCAATCGGCGTCAAGGTGGTTATAATAGGTCACAGTGAACGCCGCCAGTACTTCGGCGAAACAGACGAAACCGTAAACCTCCGCACAAAGGCGGCTCTTTCCGCCGGACTTCGCGTTATCCTTTGCATAGGAGAGGTCAAGGAACAGAGACTGTCTGGAATTACTGATGAAGTTGTCGGAATGCAGACAAAGCTCGCTCTTGCAGGAATTACCGAGAGCCAGCTGCAGAATGTTGTGATTGCGTATGAACCTGTCTGGGCGATCGGCATAGGACTTACAGCAACACCTGAGCAGGCTGAAGAAACCTGCGGCGTTATCCGCAATATAATTGCCGGAATGTACAGCAAAAAAGCCGCCGAAGCGCTGACAATTCTGTACGGCGGTTCCATGAACGAAAAGAACGCGGCCGATCTGCTTGCAAAGCCGAATGTAGACGGTGGTCTTATCGGCGGAGCATCGCTTGTACCCGAAAAATTCACGGCAATAGTTGACGCAGCACAGTAAATCATAATTATATATGCCGACGGCTATTATTCCGGCAGCCTTTTGCCGTAGTGATATATACCGCCGGCATACTTTCCTAATAACTAACTTGAGAAAGAGGGCATAGACATGGCTAATTACAGAAGAGGCAGAATAAACGATGAGGTGCGCAATGAGATGGCGGAAATACTTCGCGGAGTTAAAGATCCGAGGGTAAGCGACGCTTTTATCAGCGTTACCGCAGCGGAGGTGACCCCCGATCTCAAGTTTGCAAAAATATACTATTCGCATCTATACGGCGACGCGAAGGAAATCGCTAAAGGGTTGAAATCCTCTACGGGTTATATACGTCATATGCTTGCTCAGAATCTCAACCTTAGGATCACACCTGACCTCATGTTCATACCGGATGAGTCGATTGTGCACGGCGCGCATATAGCCTCCATAATTAACAACTTAAAATTCTCTGACAAAAATACCGAGGAAAATAAAACAGAGGATGAAAACGGTTGTTCAAGAGGGGAAGAAAAATGAACGAACGGGAAGCAGCCGCAGAGAATTGTTTAAACAGGTATTTGTGCCTTGATTTTTTATCGCTATGTGACAAGCTGAGCGAAAAAAAGCCGACGGTTATCATTTTTCATGCTCACCCGGACGGTGACGCTTTAGGCTCGGCGTTCTCTCTCGGCCTTCTTTTGAGGGCGGCAGGAAGCCCGTCATATTGTATCTGCGCCGACGAACCGCATCGGCGCTATGCTTTCGCCGTTGAAGGATTGCAGAAAAGCGTGCTTGCTGAATCAATTCCCGAAGGCTTTGAGAAAGCGCGCATAATATCTGTTGACACACCTTCAAAATCTCAGATGGGAAAGCTCGCCGATGAATATTTTGATAAAATTGACATTATGATAGATCATCACGCGCGAGGCGACGTTTATGCGGATAACTACATTGATCCTGAAGCCGCGGCAACAGGAGAGATAATTTTTGATATTTCACGGGAATTTTTGCGCAGGGGACTCATTAAATCAATACCTGAGAGATTCGACCTGCTGGCTTATATTGCAATAGCTACCGACACGGGTTGCTTTAAGTATTCGAATACGACCCCGTCAACTCACAAACGTATAGCGGAGCTGATGACAAGCTTTGATTACGGAGATGTGAATTACCGCATATTTGATTCAAAAACGCCAGATGAACTTAAAATTACGCGTTTCGCCATTGAAAATATAGCCTCGTTCAATGACGGAGCGGTTTCTGTCGCAACGCTTGATTATGAAGAGAAAAAGGCGCTTGATGTTCCTGAAGAATACCTTGATATTCTGATAAACATCGCGCGTTCGGTTTATGGAACCAAAGTCGCGGTGTCGGTCAAGCAGACAGCACCTGACGATACCTATAAGGTTTCACTTCGCTCCAACTGCGATATTGATGTTTCTTTGATATGCGCAAAATTCGGCGGCGGCGGCCACAGCAAAGCTTCCGGCTGCACGCTTCATGCTCCAAATATGTCCGAAGCCGTCAGAATGATTGTCGAGGAGATACAGAAGGCATTATGATAAATCAAAGGCGAGGTGCTTCAGATAGAAGCTTTTGAAAATTGCTTTAACCAACTAATAAAATTTCCCGCACTGCAAGGACAGCTTAAAGCATACAGCTAAAGTATGCTTTATCCCTGCAATGCGGGAATTTTTTTATATGGAATATTCACAAAAAGCTATTTTTACGGAGCTATGCCCTATGCGTCCATATCTTTATCTTATTGCTTCCCTGAGCCTTTTTACATTTATGTCAAGCGGGTTTCCGGGCATATATAGGCTTGAGGTTCCGGCGACAAATATATTGGCGCCGGCTCGAGACATTTTTGCGGCGTTTTCAAAACTGACGTTTCCGTCGCACTCGATTTCAATCTCTGGCCGAGCTGACTCGTCGAGCATTCTGCGCAGGCGTGCGATTTTTTCTATTGTTTGCGGAATAAGCTTCTGCCCTGCGTAACCGGGATTGACTGTCATGATCAGAACGGCGTCGATATCCTGAAGAATGTCTTCGAGGACGCCAATGGGGGTGGCGGGGTTTATTGCAATCATGGGTCTGGCTCCGGCAGCACGGATGGCCGCAAGCGAGCGCTGCACATGAGGGGTAGATTCGTAATGTATTGACACATAATCGCCGGGTTTGAACTCAAAACGGTCGAGCTTAGCGTCGGGACGGTCGATCATAAGGTGGATATCAAGCGGAATGCGGGTGGCGCGGTGCAGATTTTTTATAAAATCGGTGCCGAGCGTATAATTTGGAACAAATACGCCGTCCATTATATCGATATGAAGATATTCGATGCCAAGGCGCTCAAGCTCGGAAATTTCACGACCAAGGTTGAAAAAATCAGCGCACATAAGGGAGGGGGAGATTTTTTTATCCATTTTGTGTCCTTTCGCGGATTATAAATTCGATTTATTTTATCACCGTTCGTGCAATATGTCAATTATATAACAATGCTTTTTTAATCCGTCTGGAAAAAACGATGCTCAGGTGAATAAATTATTCATTATCTGCCGAATGATAGTATCGAAGGAAATGAAAGGACATAAAATATGAAAAAATTACTTATTTTATCGGTATCAATTTTGATTGGCTTTATGCTGCTGGGGTTAATGCCGGTTCACGGCGAAGACAGGATATATGACAGTGTTGTAAGGCTGCATGTGCTTGCCAATTCAGATTCTGAGTACGACCAGGCATTGAAGCTCAAAGTCCGCGACAGCGTACTTGCCGCAGCGTCTGAGATAGTAGCCGGCTGTATGACGAGAAACGAGGCTGAGGCGGCGCTTCGGGAAAATCTTGATTTGATTTGCGCCGCGGCTGTTTCTGTGGTTGAAGCCGAGGGCGCGGAGTACCCGGTAACGGTTGAGCTTGGGGAAGAGGAATATCCGACGCGAAGCTATGATAGTATATGTTTCCCGGCTGGGACATATATGTCGCTGCGCGTCATGATAGGAGAGGCTGAGGGACGCAACTGGTGGTGCGTACTTTTCCCTAACCTTTGTCTGTCTGCAGCGACAAAAAAAGAAGCTGAAAAAGCCTTTATTCAGGCGGGACTTACACCCGAACAATACAAGATAATCACAGAATCCAACGGCATGAAATACACCGTCCGGTTCAAAATTCTTGAAGTGCTTGAAGAACTGGCGAAGAAGTGTAAATTGAAAAAATGAGGAATGTTAAGAATAATATTGATTTTCAGACGGGAATAATATAAAATGATACCGGTGCGTAAGGAAGCGCGCCGGTATTATTTTATTAAGGAGAATATTGATATGCGGTATTCAGAGAGTCTAAAATTCGGCACATCGCTTTGCTTTACAAAGGCAATAGACCGCGAGGCATTGCATCAGGTAAGCTCAGCGGGCATTGCCGCCGTCGAGCTTTCTTTTAATTTCGACTACTATATGAATAAGATTGATTTTCCGAAAAATTGGCTGAATTATGCGGCAATGGCGCGCGAGGAGGGAATCGAGTTATGGTCGATACACCTTCCTTTTTCTTCGCGGCTCGATATTTCGCAAACGAACAACGAACTTAGGGCGATAACTGTATATACGAACCGTACTCTCATAGAAGCCGCAGGAAAAGCAGGAATCAAGGTGGCGGTGCTGCATCCGAGCAGCGAGCCGATTACAGATGAAGAACGTCCGGAAAGACTGCGCCGCAGCCGCGAAGCTATTATCTTACTTAAAGCCGAGTGTGACAAATATGGCATAAAACTTGCGGTTGAGAACCTTCCGCGCACATGCCTGTGCAACCGTGCCGCCGAGATGATAGACTTGCTTCATGGCACCGGCGCCGGAATTGTATATGACACAAACCACTCGCTTATTGAAGAGAATGTCGCCTTCCTTTCGGCTCTTGTCGACAGCGGAATTGAAATATATTCACTACATATATCGGATTATGATTTCGTTGACGAAAAACACAGACTGCCGGGCGACGGTATCAACAACTGGAAAGGAATTTTTGCTCAGCTTGAACGCGCCGGTTATAACGGCCCGATGATGTACGAGGTTCCGCGTCAACCCAAAGAGCGCGATGAAATAACGATTGATCAATTGGTTGCAAATATGAGAAAGCTCGCCTCGGGTCAAATATGACAATAATCGGCTTTCTCCGGCACAGCCTGCCGGCGAAAGCCGATTTTATCTATTAAAAATTACAGCAATCACATAAATAACAACGCATATTGCCGCAGGAAGCGAGCGTACGCCTGAGGCAAACGACAAAAGAATATCACGCGCTTTCATTTCGACCGGATATGTCGGCTTTATGTTAAGCTCGGAGTATCTTCTGAAAAGTCTGCCGGCCTGGCCGCAGAATACTGACACCGAAAAAATGAAAAGTGAGGTTATTATTATAATGAACAACCCGAGGCTGCCGGTGGTTTTGTAGAAGGTGGTTATGTACGGCTGGCTGAACAGTCCGAAAAGATTGTAAAGGAAATGAGCCGCCACCGACGCCAGCACCGAACGCGTGATGTACATTGTGAGAGATAACATAACCCCGGCAAAAATATAAACAGGAAGAAGACCGAGGTCAAAGTGCAGAAGTCCGAAGAAAACAGAACTGAACACAATGGCCCGCAGCGCTCCGCCGTCTTCGTACTCGGCGCAAAGAATCGAACGGAACACAATCTCTTCACATATCGCCGGAAGGACAGCATAGGTCATTACGAGATATATCGTGCTGACCGCGCTGCCATCGTTCTTTGATATGAAGGTGTCGTACAGTGAAAAACTGCTTTGCAGCGAGTCGATGCCGCCGAAAACTATACTTAGCAGAAGGCCGCCGGTTACTATCGAGAGGGTTGCAGAGAGAATCAACAAAATATGGCCTGTCCGCAGCATGGCAAACCGAAGTCTGACAGGCGTGAGGCTTCCGCGCAGGCGGATATATACCACAGCGGGAAGTGCGAATATTATCAGCTGCAGAACGACCACTGACAGGTATTCATTGCTGCGGTTGAGAAGATATGTGTCTATTATCCGGGAGGCAAGAAGCAGGACAAATGTCGTCAGCACAAGCCACGCGGCGGGAAATCGTTCTCGCGCTGGATTTGTATTGAATATTTTCAGAAGCTTTGCCTCCTTCTTTCATACTTTCATAGGGAATTTATTTGAGTAGTTAAATTAAACCTGTCTGAGGCCCGAGGCGAAAAGTGCGTCATCAGTGCGTATTCAGTTCGCCAAAATAGCTTTTCTAATATTTTCGGCGGCTTCGTCGCCTTTGAGAGCGCGGATGAGCTCAAGCCCGAATTGAAGCGACACGCCCATACCGGCAGCGGTTATTACATTGCCGTCGCGTACGATGCGTTTGCCCGATATTGAAGCGCCGATAAGATATTTCTCATAACCGGGGTAGCAGACTGCTTGTTTTCCTTTAAGCAGGCCGCGCTTGCCGAGAATCGACGGAGCAGCACAGATTGCGCAGATAAAGGCGCCGCTTTCTCTCGCTGCTGCAAGCGCAGAATCTACTGCTTGAGATGTATCAAGATTTTTTGTGCCGACCGAACCGCCGGGTAAAATTATCATGTCAGGTTTCTGGTCTCGGTACATTGCGTCTGACATATCGACCCGAACCGTGATTCCGTGCGAGCCGGTAATAACGTCGCCGCCTATGCCGACAGTTTTAACGTCAAGTCCAGCGCGGCGCAATAGGTCAAGCGGGCAGAGCGCTTCGACTTCCTCGAAGCCGCTTGCAAGAAACATGTAAATCATATTTATCCTTAATTTCCTTTTTACAAAAGAATTTTACGGAAATTATTATTTGAAGAAATCCGCAAGAGCTTTTATTTCCGTCGTGTACTCCTCGCGCGAGACAAGGTCTTTAACCTTGACAACACCCGAAGCAAGCTCACTTGAGCCCATGATGACGGCATGCGTGCATCCAGCCTTCACTGCGTAATCAATCTGCTTTCCAAATTTTTTCTGGCCGAGGTAGTTCATCGCGGTGATGCCGGCGGAACGCAGCATTTCGGCGACGGCAATGTATTTTTCATATGGAACATCGTCAAAGCGTGTGACGAGAACGCGGGCTTTCGTGCCGGCGAGGTCTGGCACAAGCTTATGAATGCTGAGAAAGTTTTCAAGCGTGACATCACCGAATCCGAAGCCGACTCCGGATATATTTGTGTTGTTGACGAAAAGACCGACGAGGTTGTCGTATCTTCCGCCGCCGAACATTGCCCGGTTGTTTTCTGGCGCTTCGTCGAATACTTCGAATACCGTTCCGGTATAATAATCAAGCCCGCGTATTATTCCGAAATCAAAAACGCAGTATTTTTCAAGTCCCGCGGCGTTAAGTGCTCCAAAGAGGTCGGTCAGCTCGGCTGCCCCCTTTGAGGTAGGACAGATGGCGGCTGCTTCACTGACATTCATTGTGTAAATCGAGTCTATAAGACTGATTTTTGCGTCGTCAAGGTTGAGCGCATATAGTTCATTAACATATTCCTCGCGCGGAATTTTTCCTTTGCGGTCAACCACTTTCGAGATAGCCTTTGCGCCATCGGCGTCTGTTCCCGCGATTGAGGCGATAACGTCGTTGAAAAAGCGGCGGTTGTTTATATGGACTTTGAACATGCTCTCGTCGGCGCCGAAAATACGGAGAAGGTTAATTGCGGTCGAGATTATTTCAAGATCGGCTTCGTATGTGTCGCAGCCGAAAATATCGGCGTTAACCTGCCAGAATTCACGCAGACGTCCTCTCTGCGGGCGTTCATAGCGGTAGAAATTAGGGATAGAGTACCAGCGGAGAGGGAAGTTGAGGTCATTTATTCTCGCGGCGACCATGCGCGCAACGGTCGGCGTCATTTCGGGGCGAATGGCAAGATGCCTTCCGCCGCGGTCAAAAAAATTATATGTCTGTTCGCATGCAAGCTCGACTCCGCTTTTTGCAGCATAAATATCAAGCGACTCAAGCATCGGCCCGCCGTATTCTTCAAAGGCGGCAAGCTCGAGAGCTTCTTTTATCTTCCCGAAAAACCAGCTGCGAAGGCGCATGTCCTCCGGGTAAAAGTCACGTGTCCCCTTGTAGGGCTGGGTTGAAAGCTTTGGTGTGCTCATCTGTCCTCCGGATTTATTAACAATTTAATATTTGTTGCCCGATATATTTCCGCAACTGTATATTGCGGACTAATTCTGCGTCGACTTATCGCAGCATAATATTTGTATACTGCCGATGTGAATATAATATCACAAAACGGCCTTTTTGTCTACAGATGGAATAAAAAACCTGCCGAAATACCAAAAAGCTATTTACAGAAAACCTTTATGATGATAGAATAATAATAATTAAACTGACAAAGAGGAATCATAGCGACAGATGACAAATAAGGAAAGATTTATTGATATTTACCGTAATAATATAACACGCGAGGGTTCTGACAAGCTGCTTGAGTTTCTAAATTCCGACGCGAGCGATTTTTTCACCGCTCCTGCAAGTACGCGCTACCACGGAGCCTATGAAGGCGGTCTTGTCGAGCACAGCCTTAACGTTTACGACTGTCTTACCGATTTTCTTTCACGCCGGCGCGTCAGGGAGCTATACGGTATTTCATATTCAAATGAAAGCATAGCAATCGCGGCGCTTTTGCACGATTTGTGCAAAGTGAATTTTTACCGTGTTTCATACAGAAATGTTAAAGACGACACAGGACGCTGGCAGAGCCAGCCATACTTCACGATAGAAGACACGCTCCCGTACGGGCACGGCGAAAAATCGGTCTATATTATTTCGGGATACATGAAGCTGACGCGTGACGAGGCCTTTGCGATCCGCTACCACATGGGCTTCTCGGGCACGGAGGACAGCAGCACTGTCGGTCAGGCGCTTGAAATGTTTCCGCTTGCCTTCGCGCTCAGTGTCGCCGACATGGAGGCCGCTTATTTTGTGGAAGGAAGAAAAGCGTGAAGAGAAACTGACATGCGTTTTTTTGATGTGCTCCTCTTTGGAATATAAAGAATCTAAGATGTTACAAATGTTTAACGGAGGTGAACAACAATGGCAGACAAACTTTATCCGACGCCGCATATCAACGCAAAGCCGGAGGATATCGCAAAAACTGTTCTCATGCCGGGTGATCCGCTGCGTTCAAAATTCATCGCAGAAAATTTTCTTACCTCGCCGGTGCTTTTCAACAATGTCCGGGGTGTTCAGGGGTATACCGGAACATGGGGCGGCGTCCGTATATCGGTTATGGCGAGCGGCATGGGAATGCCGTCGATAGGCATATATTCATATGAACTTTATAATTTTTTCGGTGTTGAGAACATTATCCGCGTCGGTTCGGCGGGATCAATGCGCGAGGATGTTAAGATCCGCGACATTGTTATCGGAATGGGCGCGTGTACAAACTCAAATTTTGCATCCCAGTTCAACCTTTCAGGTACATTCGCGCCGATTGCTGACTTTACACTGCTTACTTGCGCCGTGAGGGCGGCTGAAGAAGCAAAAGCCAGATATCATGTTGGCAATTTGCTTTCGTCGGATACGTTTTACGACGACGATAAGGAATCGAACGCAAAGTGGCGCAAGCTCGGTGTGATGGCAGTTGAAATGGAAGCCGCAGGACTTTATATGACGGCAGCTCGGGCAGGGAAGAGGGCGCTTGCAATCTGCACTATTTCAGACAGTCTTATAACACATGAGGCGACGACCGCGGAGGAAAGGCAGAACTCGTTCAGCGAGATGATCAAAATAGCACTCAATACGGCGGTTTCGCTTGAAAAATGAAATAGCAGACCTCATTTGGAACCGGCTATAGAAATAAGCAACGAGCAGGAAAGGAAACATATGTATGGGGGAAAAAAGAGTATTTCTGATAGTGCTCGACAGCTGCGGCGCGGGTGAAGCGCCTGATGCCGCAGAATTCGGCGACATGGGGGCGAATACTATAAGAAGTGTTTCAGCATCGTCTGAATTTTATATACCGAACCTGCTGAAGCTGGGTTACGGCAATATTCCGGGGTTGGGTTTTCTCGGGAAAACAGCAAGCCCCGCCGCCGCTGTTGGTAGGATGGCGGAAAAGTCGCGCGGCAAGGATACGACGACGGGGCACTGGGAAATATCAGGCATCATATCAGAAAAGCCAATGCCCACATATCCTGACGGTTTTCCCCCCGAGGTAATCGAGGAATTCACAAGGGCAACCGGACGCGGCGTGCTTTGCAATAAGCCGTATTCGGGAACACAGGTCATTCATGATTACGGGCTGGAGCATATCGCCACAGGCAGACTTATTGTCTACACTTCTGCTGACAGCGTGTTCCAGATAGCGGCGCACGAGGATGTCGTTCCGGTCGAGCAGTTATATGAATACTGCCGTGTGGCGAGAAGGATAATGACCGGAGACTATGGCGTAGGGCGGATAATAGCGCGTCCTTTTACAGGGGTATATCCGAATTTTGAGCGCAGCCCGAAAAGGCATGATTTTTCAATCAATCCGCCGGGCGATACAATGCTCGACGCGCTAAAAAAAGCGGGATATGACACTATTGCGGTCGGGAAGATAAACGATATTTTCGCCGGATGCGGGATAAGCAAGTTTATTTATACTCACAGCAACGCCGAAGGGATGCAGGTTTTATCAGAAGCAGCCAGACAGGAATTCGACGGCTTATGCTTTGCAAATCTGGTGGATTTTGATATGAATTACGGTCACAGACGCGATATAGACGGTTATGCGCGAGCGCTTTCCGAGTTTGACAGATGGCTCGGCGGCTTTATCCCGTCAATGCACGAAAGTGATATACTGATAATAACTGCCGACCACGGCTGTGATCCGGGATTTCTCAGGACCACGGATCACACTCGCGAATATGTTCCGGTTTTTGTCTGCGGCAAAGTTATAAAACCGGTAAATCTCGGAACGCGAGGCAGCTTTTCCGATATTGCCGCTACAATCGCGGAATGGTTCAGACTTGATTATAAAACTCAAGGCGTAAGTTTTGCCGAAGAGGTAAAAGGATGAACATGAGCAACGGTTTGCATCTTGAGATTGAAAGAAAATTTTTGATTGAACGCCCAGACGAGGCGCTTTTGTCCGGTATATCGGGGGCTGTCAGGTATGAAATCGAACAGATATATCTGCCCGGCGATGACAGGATAACCGAGAGAATCAGAATGAGGAAGGGCGCGGGCGGCGCTGAATATTATCATACATTTAAGAAACAGCTTTCTGATCTTTCGCGTGTCGAGGACGAAGCGCTTATTTCAGAGGAGGAATATGACAGGCTCAAGAACCTTGCGGGAGCGAACCCCATGAAAATCGAGAAGACAAGGTGGTGCATCCCGTACGGAAATCTTTTGATTGAGGTCGACATATACCCGTTCTGGCAAAATAGCGCTATAGCGGAGGTCGAGCTTGAGCGCGAAGACAGCCATTTTGCGTTTCCGGATTTTATTCATGTCGTCCGAGAGGTGACTCACGACGGCAGTTTCACAAACAAAGCTCTTGCCGCCGCTCTGCGTTCGGGGAAAATTAGGGAGCCGGATGCCAATTAAAGTAATATGAAAGGTTGTGAGTATATGATCCCGGAAGAATTATTAAAACTTGCCGAGCGTGCAAGGGATATGGCGTATGCGCCTTATTCCGGCTTCCGTGTCGGAGCGGCTCTGCTTGCGGCGTCCGGCAAGGTTTATACCGGATGCAATATCGAAAACGCGGCTTTTACGCCGACAAACTGTGCGGAACGCACAGCATTCTTTAAGGCGGTTAGCGATGGTGAGCGTGAATTTGCCGCCATCGCCGTCGCCGGAGGGAAGGACAGGGAGGTGAGCGGACCCTGCACTCCCTGCGGCGTCTGCAGGCAGGTTATGATGGAATTTTGTGCTCCGGGGAGCTTTCTTATTTATATCAGCCGAGGCGGGGGACAGTACGAAACATATACTCTCGAACAACTGCTGCCTAAAGGCTTCGGAAAAACAAATCTCGATGAACGAAACTAAAATAGTATACGGAATATAGCATCACCGGCCGCAGCGATGATCTTTGCGACCGGTGATACTATTTAATTAATAATTTAATTTTGTCTTTCATCGGCAACCGCCGGATTAGGGAATTTCATGAATAAGCTTATATTATTTGAAATCTTTTACCCATCTTATGGCGAGGTCGATCCAGCACTGTACATGCGGAACGATGAGGTTTGCTTTCTGAGAACAGGTTTCGTCGTTGGCGAGCGACAGGCCGTGGCATCCGTCTGGAAAAATATGTAGCTCGAACGGAACATCGTTTTCTCTCAACTTTTGAGCGAAGACAAGAGAATTTTCAACTATTACGGTTTTGTCCGTAAAGGTATGCCAGATGAACGCCGGTGGGGTTTGCGGACTTACATGTTTTTCAAGCGAAAAGCGGTTTATTTGCTCATCGGAAGGTTCGGTGGTTCCGCAGAGGTTGTGGAAGGAGCCTTTATGCGTATACATAATAACGGGGTAGCAGAGTATCATTCCGGTCGGGCGGTTTATGTTTTCGGGAGCGTTTCCGAGTTCGGCAGTAACCTCCGGAATATTCCACAGCGTTCCGGTCGAAGCGGCGAGATGTCCGCCGGCTGAGAATCCGCAGATGAAAACATAGGCGGGATCAATGTTATACTCGTCTGCGTTTTCACGGATATGTTTGATTGCCAATGAAGCCTCGATCAGCGGGGCGTAATTGGCAGCTTCCGGCCCTACGGTATAACGAAGCAGGAATACATTAAGTCCGGCTGCGAAAAACATTTTTACGATCGGTTCGGCTTCACGGTTTGAAAGAAATCTGTATCCGCCTCCGGGGCAGACTACAACAGCGCGGCGGCGCGGCATATTGAGTTCAGATGTATCGTCGCTTACATAAGTGGTTAATGATGCGCCGGGATATTTTTCCGAAAGCTTGATTGTTTTATAAAGCATTAAAGTTCTCCTCTTACGATAATAGTAAATTCAATTATAAAGAAAAAGGATATTTTCAGCTATTACAGTATTTTATCACAAACAATCGGTGAATACAATATCAAACTAAAAATGTGAATATAAAAAGGCAGCGACATGCCCGTAGTATTGACTTTTTTTCACCAATGTGTTATGATTTGCTTGAAAAAGCAGTGATACAGGCTCTACTCCGAATGGAATGAAATAAAAAATGTAATATCTACCCGCAAAAGAGAGTAATATGGAGAAAATCAAGGCAATTATTTTTGATTTCAACGGAACAATGATTTTTGATTCGGATATTCACCGTCAGGTGTGGTATGAATTCATACCGAAATATTCCTCAAAAAAAGTGACGCGCGAGGAAATACATGATTATATTCTCGGACGTGACAACGCGAGTATTCTGCGGCATTACTTTGGCGAAAGCCTGACAAAAGAAGATATCGCCCGGCTGACATATGAAAAAGAGGCGGCATACCGCCGCCTCTGTCTGAACGATAAAAGACGTTTCAGGTTTGTAGATGGACTTGAGGATTTTCTTAAATATATAAAAGCAGAAAATATACCTGTGACAATCGCGACCGGCTCGGAAATTGTGAATGTAAAATTCTTTTTTGAGCAACTCGGGCTTTCGCGATGGTTCGATTTTGAAAAAGTGATATATGACGACGGTACCTTTCCCGGAAAACCGGCGCCGGATATTTATATACGTGCAGCCGCTGTATTAGGCGCGGCTCCCGCCGACTGCCTTGTTTTCGAGGATGCACTTTCCGGCGTACTTGCTGCTCATTATGCCGGTATAGGGCACATAGTGGCGATAAGTGAATCTGACGGTGCCGCTTTTTACGAACGCGCCGGGGGTGTTGACTTTGCGGCCAGCAGTTATCGCGAATATTTTAGGTTTTTTGAATTCGATTTTCAAAGTAATCATGCATAAATCACTCCTTTGTTCTTATTTATTGTATCGACAAGAACACTGTGTATAATGCCCTGTCCGTTGATGTTCGGATGAATTCCGTCATCACAGAAAAAATCTTCAATCCGGCGGTGTCTGAGAAATGCCCCCCGCAAATCGACCAGTTTGCAGCCCGTTTCATCGGCAATTTTCTCAATGGAATGGGAGTAGTTTTCCTGGTAGCGGTATATAGCCGATGTGCTTCCAAGCCAGCGTAGTATATTTTCGCGGTTAAGACCGTCCCGGCAGATCCAGTCAAGGTATCGTTCTGCGACGAGAGGAGGAAGATTGGTTAGTACAGGTACTATGCCATTGCTGCGCAGAAGAGAGATTATCTCGTGGTAAATCTCGGTGAAGCGTTCGAGAGGAGTGTTCGGGAAATGTTCTGCATCAGGACTTTCAGCCACCTCTGACCATTTGAAGTCGGAATCGTTGCCGCCGAGTTCAAGCAAAACCGCGTCGGCACTGTTACCGCGCTCAAGAAATTTTATAATATAATCATATCCTCGGTCGATTGTGCAGCCGAAATGTGAATTGTTGGTGACTTCGATTGAATACATTCCTGCGATACTGTCCATACCGATGCTGTTGCTCACAGAGTAGCGCCGTGTCGTTTCATTGAGAACGACGCCGCGGAGAATTGAATCCCCGAAAATCGATATGCGGCGAATGGGTTTCATTGTTTATCTGCTTCCTTTTCCTTTCGCTTTCTGATTTTATTATACACCAGCATGTTAAAAAATTCACCCTACAGCTTCAGAACTGATGCTACTCTATAAAACAAGGCAGTAGAATTATAAAAAAGCCATTCTACTGTGAGTGGAAATGACCGGCGGAAGGAGTATATGGCAAATATAGCGGTTATTATGTATATAAAAAAGGAGGTTTCTCCGATATGAATATGAGTGAAAATGAACTAAGACAGATCATATCGCGCAATATAACAAGGCTGAGAAAGCGCTGCGGCCTGACACAGGCGGAACTTGCCGATAAGCTCAGTTATTCTGATAAATCCATATCTAAATGGGAACGCGGGGATGGTCTGCCCGACATATATGTGCTTACACAGATGGCAGCCCTTTTCGGAGTCACGGTTAATGATATTGTCAGCGAGAACATTAAAACCGAACCCGAAGCAGCGCCTGCCGGGAAAGACATGAACCGCCACAGGCATATACTTATTACGGCTTTATCGACGGGCCTTGTCTGGTTTATCGCGACACTTTTATTTTTCTTCCTTAAAGTTTTTATGCCCGATACGCCCATGTTATGGGTTGTGTTTGTTTACGCCATACCGATAAGCGCGATAGTGATTATTGTGTTTGCAAATATCTGGTGGGGGCTTATAATGCGGGCCTTATCAGTCAGCGTACTGGTATGGGGACTCACTGTATGCGTTCACCTGACCGCCGCGATACCGGCCGATATTAAGAATATGCCTTTAATCTATGCGGCGGCAGGAGTATTTCAGGTTTTGGTAATACTTTGGTATCTTTATCTCATGACACAGCGGAACAAGCAAAAAAACGAGAATTCAGAAGTCATTTCGGATAAATCAGCAGAGGGAAACAGAATTGACTTGGAAGGCGGCGGAGATAAAACCAATTTATAAGACAAATTAATTTTGCAATAGTTTATAACCATGGAAGGATATAAATATATGGGATTGTCTGAAACAGGATACGGTACCAATTTAATCGGAGGTTTCGGTATAAGCAGTGAAGATCAGATAAAAATAATTTCCGAAACGGGTTTTCGTGCGTTTTTTAGCGGCTGGAGCCGTAATAACCGAGACGAGGTGATGCGCCTTGCTGAAGCCGGGGCGCGTTCCGGCCTTGTTTATGAGACAGTTCATGCGCCGTTCATGCGGATGAACAGTATGTGGGTTGAAGGTTCAGAGGGCGATGACTGGCGGGATATGCTTATAGAATGTGTCGACGATACTGCGGCGGTAGGAGTCGGGATAATGGTAACTCATGTGACCGTTGCGTCGGTTGCGCCAGCTCCTTCGGAAATCGGTTTTCGCCGTTTTCTTGCGGTTGCGGAGCGTGCGGCAAAGAAGGGCGTAAAAATTGCGCTTGAGAATCTCGAGATACCCGAGCATCTCGAATTCCTTTTTAGTAGGCTCGGCGGAATGAATAATATCGGTTTCTGCTGGGATACGGGTCATAACCTCTGCTATACTCCTGATATCGATATGATGAAGCTATACGGAGATAAGCTTCTCTGCCTGCATATAAACGACAACGACGGAGTCAGCAATCCCGGAACAATCACATGGCATGACGACTCGCACTTCATGCCGTTTGACGGCAAGGTCGACTGGCAGGGAGTCGCCGAGAGACTTGACCGCGCCGGCTGGAACGGAATCATGACACAGGAAATGAGCCGCGGGAAGGACGGCTGCAAGAAAATTGACCGCTACTTTGAGATGACTTACCGGCAGTATCTTGAAGAAACTCTTGCGAGACTGAAAAAGCTGAACGGGCTTCGCAGAAAATAACGTGACGACAGCTTTATTTTCACATTTACATTAACTATTTGCAGCGCCTTTAGTGTTTGCAGAATTAAAGAAAAAACAAGAAGCGGTGATTATAGCCATTAAAGCTTTAAAAAACCGCTTCTTTTATTATTTTCAGTTGCCGTTTATAAGTCTGTCAAGTTCGTTGAGCCTGGCTGTTGTGCCGGTGGCACTCAGATTGTTGATGAAAATCACATCCTTGATGCCATTTGTTCGTACAAACTGTGCTAGAGTCATTTCCTTGTAATATCTTGCGTCTATTATATATATATCCTGATAGCTGTCGACAAGGAATGGAACGAAAGCGTTTCCGAAGGACTCCTTTATCACGACGCAGGATGAGCCGTCGGAAATGTTCGGGTTGTGTATTTCGGAAACCGGATTATCCCCTCCGATGAAGGTCAGATATTTGTTGGCGGCGCTATATTTTGTGGCGTCAATAATTATTTTCCAGTTGAGGATTTTGCCGTCCGACTGAGTGATTTTAATTGAGTTAGTGCCGTTCGGAATATATGCCGTCACTGTGTCGGGGTTATTTTTAAGCACCGCCGCCTGACCGGATGCCGAATAAAATGTGCCTAAAAAGCCGTCGAAGTTGACCGCTGTATATGAGGATAAGGGAGTTGCCTTGATGCCTTTGGCGGCGCAGAACACCTCGTATGCGTAATACGCGCCGAGAGCGGTCCAGTGATGGTCTGTGCGGAAATACAGGTACTCGGAATGATGGCTCAGCAGGTTATTGCATATACTGACCTTTTTTACGCCATCCATGCAGGAGTACATAAAGCTTATGGCCTCAGCGCCGTCCGAGACGCCCATTTTCTTTTGCGCGGTTTTGTCGAGATTGATTGTGTAGGAGAGGGGTATTATTATCGAATAGACCTGAGCCTCATTTTTTAATTGTTCTCCGGCTTTACTGATAAGCCCGGCATACCGGCGGGATTCGGCCTCTTTGAAATAATACAGGTCATATGCGCTGTTGCCGCAGATGTACAGGTTTCCGGCAGACTCCGGCTCGCCGCCTGACTGTACTGGAAGAGCGTCGCCGCTTGAGATGTCGGTAATATCGCCGGGGTCTACAACGGTGCCGGGAGCTGCGGTTTCGGTTGAACCGGGAGTCACGTCTATTACATCATCGCCACCTGCGAATGCCGGTATGTCGTCCGCCGCGACGGCACCGCCAATAAATTGCTCTCCGCGGAACCCGTAGAGCGACTGCATGGTATTGTCGGCGGCGATAAAGCTTTCGCGGAATGGGAAAGTGTCGGCATACCAAAGTTCAATCTGCGAGAAATATTTTCCGCTGATGAAAGATTCCCATGTGAACGAAGGAAATTTCGTAAGCGTCCTCTTTTCAAACTCAGATACTGACGGGCGCAGCGGAAAAAGAATTCCGATGAAGAACATAACTGTCATAAAAAGGGCGAATACAAGTATTTTAAGACGGGCCGTGCGCTTTTTTTCTCGCGCGGGGGGCAAAAATACTGGTCTTGAACCCTTTGCGGCAGTGGCTTCAGGCAGCGCACATTCGGCGCAGGGCTTTGATATGTTTCCATCCGCAGCGCCTGCATATGTTTTTTCACTGATATGTTTTTTCTTATATAACATATGCCTTGAGAAGAGCTGTGCATCCGTGGCTGGAGTTACTGTCTTGCAGTAATGTTCCGCTTTTGGCTTTGTAAAACTGATCTGCGGGTTATCAGCTGTATCCGGAATATACGGTATGTATTCGACATTTTCGTCTTTATATTGATGTTTCATTGTTTTTTTCCTCAGAACTGAAAGTACAGGAACGGATTATAGCTGTTTCCGACAAGGCAGAGAACGGACAGCGCTAACATGACCGGCGGTATCAGAATAGGAATTACATTGTATACGCCGCGCGCCAAAATGTTTGTCCGCCCCCTGTCGTACAGCCGCCGGTAAAGCAGCGGCATCGCCGGGGTAACTGCAATTATTGCAATAATAAGAAAGAAAATATTGTTAGTAAAAGCAAGCGAGGCTGTTTTGTCAATGAAAGCGTTTCCGTTGAGGCAGATAAGTCCCTTCAGCGCAGTGCCGAGTTCGGATAAGTTTTCAAACTTAAATAGAAACCAGCCGATATATACAACTCCTATTGTGTATACGCGGCGCCATGCACGGCTCCGTCTTGAAGGAGTTTTTGAAAAGTTAAATACGAATTTTTCAAGCACAAGAAAAATCAGATAGTAAACTCCCCAGAGTACATAATTCCAGCTTGCTCCGTGCCAGAGCCCGGTCAGCAGCCACACGACGGAGAGGTTGAAAATTTGCCGCGCGGCAGAACAACGGTTGCCGCCGAGAGGTATGTAGACATAATCACGGAAGAATGACGATAGAGAAATATGCCAGCGCCGCCAGAAATCGCTGACCGAGTCGGCGGTATACGGATAGTTGAAGTTTTCAAGATAATGAAATCCGACCATAAGCCCCATTCCGATAGCCATATCGGAGTAAGCAGAGAAGTCGAGATAAATCTGAAGCATGAAAGCGGCGCCGCCAAGAAAGATCCCAATAGCCGAAGCGGACGCGAGCGCGCCGTCCGTATTCGACAGCAGGCTGTCGGCAATTGAGGCGCAGGAGTTTGCGAGCAGAGCTTTTTTGGCAAGTCCTACCGTGAAGCGAGTTATGCCCCGGCTGATGTCGCTGATATTTGTCTTGCGGAAGTTTATATCGTTGTTGATGTCCTTGTAACGCACGATAGGTCCGGCTATGCACTGGTGGAAAAGAGAGGCGTACAAAAGCAGCAGCCAAAATTTTTTCTGCGGTTCGACATCATTCCGGTAAACATCGATAACATATGAAAGCAGCTGGAAGGTGTAGAACGAAATGCCGACAGGAAGAATTATATTAGGTATCTCGTCAGGAAAGCCGAGGAGATATTTCAGATTTGACGTGATAAATCCTGCATATTTAAAATAAGCAAGAAGACCAAGCATCAGTGCGGATGTGACCGCGAGCAAAAGGCGGCGCAGTACGGGGCGGTTTGCGGAAGAGATAAGCATAGCGCCGCCCCAGGCGATAAAGGTCATGCCGGCTAGCAGAAGAATCAGACTGGGACCGCTCCATGCGTAAAAAATGAGCGAAAAGACAAGCATAACAATATTCTTTTTCCGGACATCGGAAAAAATGCCCTGAAATGTAATATTCAGAGCAAGAAAAAAGAAAACGAAAAGAAGGCTTGAAAAAACCATTATATTCCTTTATGTATGTGTTGTATCCCCGTTGATTATCGGGGAGTTGAATTTTCAGTCAGTAGAGAATGCCATGTATATATTATACATTGTTTCACCTGAAATGGCAAGAGCAACCTGTGAAAAAAGGCGGAATTCAGAATAAAAAATAATTTTATCTCGTCTTGACAGATTTCGTCGCGGGGTGTATAATATGCTAACGGTTTATAACCGAATTTATTTTTGAAGAGTAAAGTCTCTGGCGTGAAGTGTCGGGTGAACGGGGAGTTGTCATCCGAACGAAGGGCGAATTTATAGGCCTGCGGTCAGAGTCTTGCATCCCGCTTCATAAGGCAATAAATAAGGACGTTTTTATGCCCTTCTTTTCCTGCCGTATGGGTGTGGAAGGAGGGATTTTTTATGAGCAGTCAGAATTTCAACGTGCGTGTTTTCAGAAGCCTGCGCATCATGATAGTCGCGGCTATTCTCGCGGCTATGAGCATTATCTTCGGCAAGTACCTCAAAATCCCGGTGGGGGATGTCATACGTATCAGTTTTGAAAATCTCCCGTTGATCATGGCGGGCATATTTTTCGGACCTGCAGTCGGCTTGGTCACCGGTGTCGTCGCGGATGTGACGGGTTGCCTTATGGCGGGTTATGCGATAAATCCGGTAATCACCGCCGGCGCCGCCGTCATCGGCCTCGTTTCAGGACTTGTATCGCATTACATCATTAAAAAGCCACTCTGGCTCAAGGTCGCGTCTTCTGTAGCGGCATCGCACATTCTCGGCTCGGTTATAGTCAAGACAATAGGGCTGTCGGCATGGTACAATATGCCGTTTATTACACTTATGTTATGGCGTCTTCTGACGTATACATGTATCGGGGCCGCTGAATTTACAATAATATTTTTGCTGCTGCGCTCAAAAGCGGTCAGCTCGCAGCTTGAAAGACTGGTAAGGAAAAAATGAACTATAAGGAATCAATCGACTATATCGAATCGGTTGTATGGATGGGAAGCCGCCCGGGACTTTCAAGGATAACCCGAATAATGGAGATGATGGGCAATCCGCAGGACGGAATGAAATTCATCCATGTCGCCGGAACCAACGGTAAAGGATCCTTCTGCGCTATGACGGAATCAATACTCCGCGCAGCGGGATATAAGACCGGGCTGTATGTTTCCCCGTATGTCGCCCGCTTCAACGAGCGCATGAGAGTAAACGGCATTGAAATATCTGACGAAGAGCTTGCCGAGATTGCGACATATGTCCGCGGCTTTGCCGATACGCTTGAAGATAAACTGACAGAATTTGAATTGATTACAGCAATAGGATTCGAGTATTTCCGCCGCCACGGGTGCGATGTTGTTGTGCTTGAGGTCGGCATGGGTGGAAGGCTCGACGCGACAAATATTATAAAAGACCCTGTGCTTTCAGTTATAACAGGAATCGCTCTTGACCACATGGCGTATCTCGGGGATACAGTTGAAAAAATCGCTTTTGAGAAAGCCGGGATAATAAAGCCGGGCTGCCCTGTTCACTGGGGCGGCAGGGATGCGTCGGCAGGCAAAGTAATAGCCGCGCGCGCAGGCGAGATGGGCTCGACTTTCCATGCCGTAGATTATTCAAAGCTTACTAATGTTCACTGCACCCTTAGCGGCGCGGATTTTGATTTTGGCGAATACAAAAATATCCACATTAACCTGCTGGGGCTGTATCAACCGGAAAACGCTTCAAGCGTAATAAGCGCAATTCCGCTTCTGCGCGCGCGCGGATTCAATGTACCGGATGAGGCGATTCGCCGAGGTCTTGCAGCTGTTGTATGGGAGGCAAGATTTGAGAAGCTTTCAGACGATCCGATAGTGATTTATGACGGTTCTCATAATCCTCAGGCTATCGAAGCGGCGGTGCGCAGCATAAAGGCGCTTTTCTGCAATAATAAAGTCAACATCCTGACCGGGGTGATGAAGGATAAGGATTACCGTGCGAATGTAAAACTGCTCGCGCCGGTAACCCGCCGCGCTTTTACTGTCACGCCGTCCAACAGCCGTTCGCTGCCGTCTGTCGAATACGCGAAAGTGTTCTGCACAGAGGGGATGAAAGCCGACGCATATGAAACTCTTGAAGCCGGCGCCAAAGCCGCATATGCTGACTCAAAGGCAAACGGTGTTCCGCTTGTCATACTCGGCTCGTTGTATATGTATGCCGATATAAAGAAGGCGCTTGGGCTGTAGACTTTTATTTTACGGCGTATTTATAATAAACGGCGATTGCTGGAGCAAAATCCAGGCGCAAATAAAACGGTGAGTTCGAAACCATCCTCACCTTAAAAAAAACTAAGGAGTGTTCATTAGAAAATGAAAAAAAGTACCCTCTTTCTTGTCCGCGCGGCTGTGATAGCTGCACTTTATGTAGTGCTGACCTGGCTGTCGGCGCTTGTGGGACTGTCGTCCGGAGCAATTCAGTTCAGGCTGTCCGAGGCGCTGTGCGTTTTGCCGGTCTTTACCGCAGCGGCTGTTCCGGGACTTGCCGTCGGTTGTCTTCTGGCAAACCTGCTTACCGGAGCCGTGGTATGGGATGTGATATTCGGTTCTCTTGCGACCCTTCTCGGCGCGCTCGGCGCATATGCCCTGCGCCGGTGGAAGTATCTTGCGCCAATACCGACAGTCGCCGCAAATGTTCTGATTGTTCCGTTCGTGCTGCGTTACGCCTACTCGCTTGAAGGCACTGTGCCGCTGTTTATGCTGACGGTCGGCATCGGCGAGGCAGTCACCTGCGGAGGGCTTGGAACCCTGCTTACCGCAGCGCTTATAAAACGATCGGGGAAATTTTTCGGATAAAAAGAATGGATAAATGCCGCGCATATATGCGCGGCATTTTTTATTTTTGCTTATAAATTGTCCTTTGTCTGCAGAAACTACAGGCGTGACCTCATTATTCCGTATGTCAGAGAGCAGAGAAGAGAAAGGATTATAAGAATATTTATGAATTATAATACAGCAGACGAGCTGCCGATGGGATTCGGGATGGCTCTTGCAATGAACCCGGAGGCTATGAAGGCTTTTGCCGCGCTTCCGGAGCTCGGGCAGAAGCAGTATCTTGACCGTGCAAGCGCCGTTACTTCAAAGGATGAGATGGACGCACTGGTCAGAAGCCTGACAAAAATCGGCAGTGATCAAGGCGGGGCTATTGGATGACTGGTTGAAAGGTTGAAAGGTTGAAAGATTGACAGATTGATGAAATGACGAATTATTTTTGGGGAACTTCTGTGAAGTTCCCCTCACTGGTTTGTTAACTTGCCCGCATTTATTCGCTGTAATAGCCGAAAGCCATCACTGCGGCATCATGGCTATTTACTTCTTAACAATTATATGCCGTGTCTTAAATTGCACAGCCATTTATTTCCGTGTCATTAAAATTCCTTTGGAGAATCATATTTTCGCAGAGGTTTTTCGAGCCATACGATGTCGTGCCAGCGTCCGTGCTTATATCCGATATTATGGAATCTGCCGACATCGTGAAAGCCGAGCGCCTTATGAAAACTAACGCTCCCTTCATTTTCAGCTGTTACACAGGCGTATACCGTATAAAAACCGCGGCGGAACAGCTCTGACATAAGTTTCTCATAAAGCATTCTGCCGACGCCCTTTCCGTGATGTTCAGGCGCGATATAGACAGACAGGTCGGCCGAAAAACGGTAGGCTCGCCGTTCGGCATATTTAGATGCATACGCATACCCGACCACCTTGCCGTTGTACTCGCATACATAGTATGGGTACTCTTCCATAATGCCCCGCATACGTTCGCGGAAAGCATCAAGTTGAGGAACCTCGGTTTCAAAGGATACGCAGGTGCCGGTAATATATGGTGCGTAAATTGAGAGAATTGCCTCTGCGTCTGAAAGATTGGCGGGACGGATTATAAAATTATTGTCTGCTTTGGACATATCGTTCATGTGTATTTACATCCTACATTATTAAATTATTCCCATAGATTTCGGCATACCGGACTGCGCCGCGGATACGATCTGACTTCATAAGGCTTATGCGTCCCACCGGTACTTTAAGGTGCGGAAGCGCCTTTTCAAAATCCGGCTTTATAAAACCGGGATTTAACACGACCCCGCGACCCAGCGTGATATGCGGTCTGTAGCCTCTTGTTTCAATATCAAATCCGCCTCTGCGGAGTTTCTCTGACAGAGATAAATTCAGTTCTTTAAGCTCGGGATTGAGGCCGACACCGTACCACCAGATGTCGCCGCCGGCATTATTGAATCTGCCGAGGCCGCCGAGCTCAAGAGAGAACTGTTTCTGTTCTGCCGCCGCGGAATCCATCGCTTCAATGATAAGAGGTATTTTTTTCTTGTCAGTATTTCCTATGAATACGAGGGTTATATGAAAATTTTCCTTTGCTGTGAATTTTCCGGATACCGATTGTTTTGACAGCCGCTCGGCGATTCCGCGCAATTCTTCTTTCGTCTGGCTGTCGAAGTTTAATGCAAGAAACAGAAACAATGGTTCGTCTTGAGCTGAAATCATACCGTTCTCCTTGTGTTTTTCTCGAATTTCAGTATATCACAATTTTGCGGTTAATTCAATCCGGGCGCAACGCAAACGGCGGCAAATTTCAGGATTTGCAAAATAAGAGCAGCAGCACAAACGTGCTGCTGCTCTTATTTGGTGACCCGTGGGAGAATTGAACTCCCGTTACCGCCGTGAAAGGGCGGTGTCTTAGCCTCTTGACCAACGGGCCGGCGTGGTAGCGGAAGTCGGATTTGAACCTACGACCTATCGGGTATGAACCGATTGCTCTTGCCAGCTGAGCTATTCCGCCATGCGTTCTTGACCCTGCCGATGACGCTTGATTATTATATCATATGCGATTTGCGTTGTCAACACTTTTTTGACAAAAAATCAAGTGATTTTAACAGCTGTTTCAATGTGTTTCATCTTTATAAAACTCATCGGATTTAATTATTGATAAATGATTTTGCGGCAATGTTTTGAAAAAATGCAACATACACGAAAACATTATTTTTATTTCCTCTTGAAAAAGAAGGGGTGTCGATTTATAATATATGTGTTTGCAAATTTTAAGCTGAACAATTCCTTGCAAGGAGGGAGCAGAAAGGTGAATCCAAGCTTTAAGGGCGGGATACATATTACCGAGCATAAGAACACAAGAGATTCGGCCATCGAGAAGATACCGGCTCCTAAGATAGTAAAAATATCTCTTGCCCAGCACAGCGGCGCGCCGATGAAGGCGACAGTGGCCCCCGGGGACTATGTTTACCGCGGACAGGTGGTAGGAACCTCGGATGCGTCGATTTCATGTCCGGTTCATTCAAGCGTTTCAGGAAAGGTTATTGCTATCGAGCTTATCAGCGATGCCGGACGCGCAGCCCCGGTCGGCGCTGTGGTTATTGAAAACGACGGTCTTGATACGCTCGACCCGTCAATAATAAAATATCAGGAAGAACATAAGCCGGTGGAGCAGCTGACGGCGGACGAGGTAGTAAACATAATCCGCGGGGCGGGAATAGTCGGTCTCGGCGGAGCCGTATTCCCGACGTATGCCAAAGTAAAAAGTTCAATAGGGAAAGCCAAAACGATGCTCGTCAACTGCGCCGAGTGCGAGCCGTACATCACGGCTGACCACAGGCTTATGCTTGAGCATCCCGACGAACTGATGGGCGGAGTGGATATACTTATCCGTACGGTCGGCGTTGAAAAGGCGATTCTGGCCATCGAGGACAACAAGTCCGACGCCGCCAAAATACTCACTGATATTGCAAAGGAGCGCGCCGACATTGAGGTCAGGCTGCTTAAAACGAAATATCCGCAGGGCGACAAAAGCCAGATAATATATGCGCTGACCAAGACCGAGCCGACGCACGGTGTGCGCCTTTCGGATATCGGCTATATGATAATAAACGCCGGGACGACAGCCGCGGTATGGCGCGCCTGCACGAGCGGCATGCCTCTTATTGACCGCATAGTGACTGTCGACGGCGACTGCATCGCAAAGCCCAAAAACTTGCTTGTCCCTATAGGGACTCCTATAACCGACCTTATCGAATTCTGCGGAGGACTTAAAAAAGTTCCCAAGAAAATCATCAGCGGCGGCCCGATGATGGGAGCCGCACAGTGGAACATGAAAGGTGTCGTCACAAAGGGGACCTCGGCGCTGCTTGCATTTTCAGAGGACGCCGAGAACAACACCGGACTGCCGTCCTGCTGCATCAATTGCGGACGCTGCGTCAGGAACTGCCCGATGCATCTGATGCCGAATTATCTCGCACGCCTCGCCCAGGCCAGAAAATACAACGCCTGTGAGGATTATAACATATCCGACTGCATCGAATGCGGAACCTGCTCATACAACTGCCCTGGGCATGTAGAGATAGTCCAGTATATCCGGGTTGCCAAGGGTGCCCTTGCCGCCGCGGCAAAACGATGAATCGACGGAGAACGCTATGGCTATGAATATAAATATGAATGAATTAAAAAACGAAAATGCAGCCGTGAAAACGGCGGAAGAAGAAAAAAAAGCAAATGAGATGCCTGCAGCGGCGGTTGATTCGGAAAAGAAAATCTCATATCCGGAAATGCTGACCGTGTCGCCGGCTCCTCATATGCACCATAAAGACAACACGGCGGTGATTATGCGCGATGTTATATTCGCGCTGCTTCCGGCGCTGGCATGGAGCGTTTATGTGTTCGGTATCCGCGCGCTGCTAATCAGCATTATCTGCGCCGGCAGCTGCCTTTTGTTCGAGTATGCGACAGAGAGAATACTAAAGAGACCGGTCACCATCACTGATTATTCCGCAATACTAACAGGCCTTTTGCTTGCGTTCAACCTTCCCGCGACAGCCCCGGCGTGGCTTGCCATTATAGGCTCGGCTTTCGCCATCGTGGTCGTCAAACAGGTATTCGGAGGAATCGGGAAAAATGTTTTCAACCCGGCTCTCGCGGCGCGTGTGTTCCTAAGCCTTGCATGGCCTGCTCAGATGACAAAGTACACCGCTCCTTTCGACCGTTTGCTCTTCTCATCGGCCGATGCCGTCGCTTCTGCAACTCCTCTTGCTTCGCTCAAGCACGGTCATATTCCCGGTGTGTCGATACTTGATATGTTTCTCGGCAGATGCGGCGGAACCATCGGCGAGGTTTCGGCTCTGTTTCTTCTGCTCGGCGCGGCTTATCTGCTTGCGAGAAAAGTCATCACATGGCATATACCGGCTGCATACATAGGAACAGTCGCACTGCTCACATTCCTTTTCCCGAGAATTGACGGCGTGTCAAGACTTGACTTCATGCTTTACGAGATTTTCGCAGGCGGACTTATTCTCGGCGCGTTCTTCATGGCGACCGATTACGTCACATCTCCTGTCACCGCGAAAGGAAGAATAATATTCGGCGCGGGTGCGGGGCTTATCGTCGTGTTCATCCGTTATTTCGGCGGATACCCGGAAGGAGTTTCGTTCTCGATACTCATAATGAACTCGCTTGTGTGGTATATCGAACGCGTCACAAAACCAAGAGTATTCGGAGGTGTCAAAAAGAAGCATGGCTGATAAGAAAAATTCCTTGCTTGCCGCTTCGGTCAAAATGGTTTTCGTGCTTTTTATCATCAGCGCGGTTACGGCCGGAGTGGTCGCTGCGGTAAACAAGTTAACAAAAGATAAAATCGCTGACAACCTTGATGCGGAGATACGCAACTCGTTTGTAAGCGTGTTCGGAGAAGACGTCACATTCAGAGAACTTGGCGACATTCCCGCCGGACTTGAGACGGTTTACGAAATAAACGCTGACGGCAATACATATTACTGCGCAAGCATAAATTCCGCCGGTTTCGGAGGAAACATCAATATTCTTGCCTCATTCGGTAAAGACGGAAAGATAGCAGGAGTCAGTGTTGTTTCTAATTCCGAGACGCCCGGAATAGGCAGCAGAGTCATGGCGTCTTCCTTCACCTCGCTGTTTGCCGGGAAGTCCTCGGCTGACGATGTCGATTCAATCACAGGCGCGACAATCAGTTCAAACGCGCTCAAGGCGGGAATTGCGTCAGCGCAGAAGATTCTCGCCGGAGCGGGGTTGATAGGCGCGGAAAGCGAGGGCTGATATGAAACTTAAAAAGCTTAGAAAAATTTTCAAAGACGGACTTATTGATAACAACCCGACGTTTATTCAGGTAATCGGCATGTGCCCGACGCTGGCGACCACAACCTCGGTAAAGAACGCTATAGGCATGGGGCTTGCCGCAACGGCGGTTCTCATCTGTTCGAACATACTTGTATCGCTGCTCCGCAGGTTTATTCCGCGGCAGGTCAGAATTGCTGCGTTTGTTGTAATAATATCGGGATTTGTTTCGGCTGTCGAGCTTCTCATGAAGGCATATTTCTATGACCTTTACGGGGCGCTCGGTCTGTTCATCCCTCTCATCGTCGTCAACTGCATAATACTTGCGCGCGCCGAGGCTTTCGCCTCAAAGAACCCGGTTTTCCCAAGCGCTGTCGACGGCTTGTCAACTGGACTTGGATTCACAGCTGCGCTGACGGTAATAGCGACCGTCCGCGAGATACTCGGAAACGGAACGCTGTTTGGCATAAATCTTTTCGGAGCGCATTTCCAACCCGCCATAATATTCATACTCCCGTCGGGTGCGTTCCTGACGCTCGGTTTCCTAATCGCAGCGGTTCACAAGATAAAAAATAATGCAGACGACAGGAAAAATGAAAAGGCAGCTGCTCTTGAAGCGGCTGAAAGAGCGGCTGAAAGAGCCGCTCAGAAGGCTGCGGAGGACGCGGCAAAAGCTGAAGAAGCCGCGGTTCTTGCCGCTGCTGACAAGGAGGCGCAGATATGAGCTTCACACAGGTACTTTTAATGATGTTCGGTGCGGTAATCGTTGAGAACTTCATTTTTTCAAAATTTTACGGCATCTGTCCCTTTCTCGGCGTATCGGATAAGCCCGATACTGCGCTTGGAATGGGAATGGCAGTCACTTTTGTTATGACGCTGTCGAGCGCGGCGACATGGGCGGTATATTACTTCTTGCTTAAACCGTTCGGCCTTGAATATCTCAAGACTATGGCGTTCATTCTTGTTATCGCGTCGCTTGTACAGTTTATTGAAATGTTTCTGCGCAAATTCATTCCGGCGCTGTACAGCGCGATGGGCATTTATCTGCCGCTTATCACTACGAACTGTGCCGTGCTCGGCGCGGCGCTGGTGAACATTCAGAAAGGCTACAACTTTATTGAATCTGTCTGCTTCGGTTTTGCCGCCGCTGTCGGATTTACAATGGCAATAGTGATTTTTGCGGGGCTGCGCGCAAGGATGGAATATTCAGACCCTCCGCGCGCATTCCGCGGATTCCCGCTTACTCTTATTGCCGCGGGACTTCTTGCGATGGCGTTCGCGGGATTTTCCGGAGTCAGCTTTGCATAACGGGCGTGTTTGAAAAATGATTTTTCAAGCCGACAACGACAAATAGATACGGTGTTTTTGGCATAAATCAACCGGAAAGCCGTAGGCGGCACCGTGCCGCCTTTGCGGGACACTGAAAGGATATATGTATGAATGATATTTTAATCCCGGTAGGGATTCTGGCTGGACTCGCGCTGGTATTCGGGACTGCGCTCGCCATAGCTTCAAAGGTTTTCGCGGTAAAAGTTGACGAACGTGTTGCCGCTGTGGCCGAAAAACTGCCCGGCGCAAACTGCGGCGGCTGCGGATATTCTGGCTGCGCGGCGCTCGCTGCGGCGATAGTCAGGGGCGAGGCGAAGCCTAACTCCTGCACGGTAGGCGGAAACGCTGTTGCGGAGGCGGTTGGCGAGGTGCTCGGCATAAAGGTCGAAAAAGCGGCGAGGAAGAGAGCTCAGGTCATGTGCTCCGGCACCGGCGACCTGACTACAAAAAAATATAAATATGAAGGCGCCGCGGACTGCATCGCGGCAGCCAAGCTCGGCGGAGGCGACAAGCTTTGCCCGAACGGTTGCATAGGGCTCGGGACCTGCGCCGCCGCATGTCCGTTTCAGGCTATTGAAGTCATCGACGGCGTCGCCGTAGTCGACTACAAAAAGTGTCGCGGCTGCGGCGTCTGCGTCGCCGCCTGCCCCAAGCATATAATTGAACTTATCCCATATGACAGCACCCACTGGGTGGGCTGCAAGTCTGTAGACAAGGGACCGGTGACAAGACTTCAGTGCAAGGTCGGCTGTATAAGCTGCAAGCTTTGTGAAAAGAACTGCCCGACTGGAGCCATCACCGTCACAAATTTTCTCGCGTCAATAGATTACAATAAGTGCAACGGGTGCGGCAATTGTGTCGACAAATGTCCGCGCCACATAATCTGGTCTGCAAAGACGCAGGACGGCGGACTCGTTATAACACGCGAAATGCTTGAAGAAAATAAAAATTAAAGAAGGCCCCGGAGTAATCATACTCCGGGGCCGATCTGTTGAAATCCGGTGAAAGGCATGCAGCAGACAGCTTTTTATATGCCAGTCTCCTCGTATATTTTCATTAGCCGCTCCTCAATGTCATTTTTCCGGCTGTCCAGCTCCGCGACGCGCTTATAATCGCTGGCGGCGCTGCCGTACATTTCGGACTCGATCTTTTCAAGCTCATCCTCGAGCTTTGCAGCCTCGTTCTTCAGCCTTTCGATTCGGTTTGCCTCCCGCCTCGCTTCGGAGACGGCTTTTTTGTTCTGGAGATACTGCTCTTTATTTGAGCTGATTTTTATCTCATCCGCACCTGGAGCGGCAGCCGCGAAGGCAGACTTCTTTTCTTTTGCACTGCAAAGCTCGGTATATCCATCTCCGGAATGCTCGACCTTAAAGTCAAATATATCGCCGTCAAACCCATCGCCCGGTCTCAAGTCAAGAATGCGGGTGGCAAGCTTGTTTATGAAATAGCGGTCATGCGAAACGGCAAGCACCGTGCCGTCAAAATTCAGAAGTGCCGTTTCAAGAGCTTCGCGCGAGTCGATGTCGAGGTGATTTGTCGGTTCGTCTAAAACGAGCAGATTCATATGGGAAAGTATCAGTTTAGCCAGAGTCAGCCGCGCTTTTTCTCCTCCGCTGAGCACTGAAACAGTTTTGAAGACATCTGAACCGGTAAAACGGAAGAGCCCGAGCGTATTGCGGATTGTAACCTCCGCAAGGGTAGGATAGGCGTTCCAAAGCTCGTCAAGCACGGTGTTTTCATCGGTGAGGTTCTGATTTTCCTGATCATAGTATCCGATTTCAACGTTGTATCCGGCTTCTATGCGCCCTGCGAGAGGCTCGATAAGCCCGACGATCATGCGAACAAGCGTTGATTTTCCGCAGCCGTTCGGTCCGGTTATAAAGACGCGTTCTCCCTTTTTAATTAGAAAATTGACATTTGAAAAAAGCACCTTGCCGCCGTAGCCGCCCGAGAGATTTTCGGCTGTCAGTACATCGTTGCCGCTTGAGAAAGCTTTTGTGAATTTGATTTTTACTGGTTTTGGAGCTTCTTTGGGCTTCTCTAGCTTCTCCATTTTGTCAAGCAGTTTCTGACGGCTTTCCGCAGCTATGATATTGCGCTCGCGGTTCCATGCGCGCTGCTGGGCGATATATGCCTCCTGCCGCGCGATTTCTTTCTGCTGTTCGTAATAGTGCTTTTCGTAAACTCGCCTGTCAAACTCGCGCTGTTCCATCGTGCGCGAATACCCGCCGGAATAAAGCTTCGCGCGGTGATGCTCAATGGCAAGAGTTTTGTTTGTTACTTTGTCGAGAAAATACCGGTCGTGAGAAATAATAAGCACACATTTGCGGTATCCCAAAAGGTAATTTTCAAGCCAGCCGAGAGTTTCTATGTCGAGATGGTTCGTAGGTTCGTCAAGCATGAGAATGTCGGGTTCGCGCGAGAGCTGCCGGCAAAGGGCAAGCCGCGTTCGCTGCCCTCCGGAAAGAGTTGATAGCGGACGGCGGACAGATTCATCGTCAAATCCCATTTTCTGAAGTATCGAAAAACTTCTGCTTCGGTATTCGAGCCCCCCGTCGCGGATAAATTTTTCATGCAACTCACTGTATTCAAGCGTATATGCGTTCAGCTCACGCGGAGAAAGGCTTTTGTTCTGCATGAGCAATTCAAGTTCTGAAAGCCGTTTTTCCGCCTCAACAAGATCCGGGAATGCCGAATACATCTGTTCAAGAGCGCAGTCGCCGGCTTCGGGCGAGATGTCGAAAGCGCCGTCCTGTGCAAGCATTCCGATTGTTTTATCCTTCGAAATAAAAACATTTCCCTCGGTCGGCTCCTGCTCGCCTGCTATTATTCTGAAAAGAGAAGACTTTCCGCATCCGTTCACCCCTATTATGCCGAGCTTGTCGGCTTCGTCGAGTGAAAAAGATATTTTCTCAAGCACCGGTTTTGTGCCGAAGGAAAGTGATATATCATTTACCGATATTATCGTCATATATGATCCTTTGATTGAAACGTATGTTCTACTATGTCAAAAAAAATGTTTGTATTTTGTGGAATTCAACAAAATTTGATAGAATAATGCGATTCTATTGACAAATATTGCCTAAAATGGTATAATAAAAAAGTAATCAGAACACATGTTCGCTATTCGTCCGCAAAGCCAACACACACCCATCATAAAATTATAGGATACCCGGCGGTTTTTGTCAATAGGATGGTAATATAATTGAATTTAAAAGGTCTGAATACAGAATAATGAGGAGGAAACGCCCGAAAATGATGAAGCTGAGCTGCGCCGCAGTTGAGACGGCTGAATTTCTTGAAAATTACCGTTTCGGGCTGCGAATGATTGAAATGAACAGATATGAAAAAGAATATTTCAGGAAAAACGGCGAAAATGATCTGGATTTCGCCTTGGGCGAGGATGACGAGGCTTATATAAAGGCAAAAATGTTTGAAATAAAAAGATTTGTAACGTCGCTTCCGCCGGATGACAGAAAACTGTTTCTTTATTACCACTACATAAAAGGTGAAACCGTCGAGAGATGCGGGGAATTGCTGAAAATATCCCGGAGAAGCGCTTTCCGCCTTAAGCATTCTTCGCTTGAGTATGCGGCTATTAAGTATAAAAATCGTTTAACTACTAAATATGTATAAAGAAATCGTCATATGAAATAATAAAAATTGTAAGCTGAGCAAAGACATTATATTATAAGGAGTCGGATATGGATAAAAATGCTATATGGATGGCGGGGGCCGTCGCCGCGGGGATAGCCGCCGCCGGCGTGATAGGTCTTGCGGCGGGGGAAACAAGAAAAATCATCAGCGGGATGAATAAAAAACTACCGCAAAAGCCCGGCAGGAACGGCAAAAGCCGCAATTGTTCCGGCAACAGTGCGGAAAAGGTATATTCGCGCAGAATGAATGACGACGTCATTGCGGAAGCAGTCTGCCGCGAAAGCGGTCTTTACTGAATCGTGCCGGTACGCTGTACCATGAGAATGTTAATAAAACGGTTACAAATTGGCAATAAAGTGTTAATAAAATAATTATAGAATTAACCCTGTTATTTTATCTGCGCCAAAGCGGGGTCCGGAAATCAACCGGCGGATGTCAGATGCCAAACGAATATTCAATATGCGTTCGGCTTTAATTTGAATTCCGGATTCCGCCCGGGCGCGCCTCGACGGGAGCAGTTGTTTTTATGGCAAGATATGACGGGATTCTGTTATGTTCGGATTTTGACGGCACAATGTTCTGCAACGATAGGATTTCAAAGGAGAACAGCAGGGCTATAAAATATTTTCAGGAAAACGGCGGGACTTTTACCATCGCGTCGGGACGTTTCCCAGAATATTTCACCCGTCACTTGGATATGGTCGTCCCGAACACCTACATAATCGGGTTGAACGGAGCTGTTATATTTGACCATAAAACAGGAAAGCGTGTTTTTTCAGAAGCAATGCCGCGCGGCTCTCAGCAGCTGGCGGAAAAAATATTCCTCGACAACGCAGGAATAAACAGAATGGAAATGTTTTCATTCAATACTTCTTATTCCTTTACAAGAGTCACATGGAGCGGCGGCGCTGAGATAGACGAGCTTTCAAAGGTCGTGTTTTTCGTGAACGAGAAGGACAGCGACCTGATAAAGGAGAGGATAATGCGGCTCGCTGATCCGTCAATGTACGAGGTTTCGCGCAGCTGGATAAACGGCATCGAGCTGCTCAGCAGCAGGAACACCAAAGGGAAAGCCGTGCGGCGGCTCGCAAAGCTGCTGGGAAGCCGCGCGGAACGGGTGATCTGCATCGGGGATTACGAAAACGATATTTCAATGATCGAAGAAGCCGACATAGGCTATGCCGTCGGAAACGCCGCAGATGCCGTTAAGGCGGCGGCTGACAGAGTTACGGTGCCGTGCGACAGGCACGCGATCGAACGCATTATCTCAGAACTGTAATGACGCAGTATTTAATATCAGTTTTGCCTTTTAATTTTTAACTTTTGCCTTTTAACTTTTGAATTTTGCCTTTTAACTTTTGAATTTTGCCTTTTAACTTTTGAATTTTGACTTTTGCCGGCGCCCGCATCGGGCGCCGGCTTTGTGTCATGCGCGGTGAGCACGATCAGACACAGTAGAAAATTGTTGATTTACTGCTTTTCAGACTATTGACAAAACAGGGATATGTGGTATAATATGAAATGTTGCGAACGCAACTATCGCTATACGGGGAGGTAGGAAAAATGCCATCTTTCATGAGAAAGATTAACATCATCGGCCGCTGTGCCATGATATACCGCACGGAGCGCCTGAAAGACACCGGCCTTTCGGGAGTCCATCAGAGCTATATACTGGCTCTATGTCGCAATCCGGGTATGTCGCAGGAACAGATTGCAAGACATATTTACATAAACAAAAGCAATGTCACCCGCCATCTTGCGCAGCTTGAGAAGAACGGCTTCGTCGAACGCCGCCAGAGCGAGCTGGACAAAAGAGTCACGCTTGTTTATCCCACGGAAAAAGCATACGAGGTTCTGCCTTCGGTGCAGGAGATTATACGCGGCTGGAACAAATATCTGACCGAGGATTTCAGCGACGAGGAAATGGAGCAGTTCAACGCGATGCTCGAACGCATTACCGAGCGCGCCACAAGCGCAGTCAACAAAGAATTTGAGGAAAAACAGGAAAACACATGAAATATCTGCTCGGCTACTTGAGGCCTTTCTACAAGCGCATGACAATTGGGCTTATTATCAAGATCTTCGGCACCGTCATGGAGCTGTTCATCCCTTACATACTAAGCTATATAATCGACAGCGTCGTGCCATCAAGAAGCGTCATCGGCATAGTGATCTGGGGAATTATGATGATAGTCTGCGCCTTTGCAGGCGTATATATGAACGTTACGGCAAACCGGATGGCGTCAAAGGTCGCACGCGACACCTCGGAGCTTATCCGGCACGACCTGTTCGCAAAGACCCTGCGGCTGTCAGGCGCGCAGGTCGACAGATTCACTATCCCGAGCCTTGAGTCGCGTCTTACCTCAGATACCTATAATTTTCACAGCTTCATCGGAAATATGCAGAGGATGGGCGTGCGAGCCCCTATAATGCTGCTCGGCGGTCTTGTAATCACTCTCATCATTGACTGGCGTATGTCGGTCGTAATGTTCTCGATTCTTCCGCTGATTACGCTCTCGGTTTATTTCATTTCAAAAAAAGGAATACCGCTTTATACCGAGGTCCAGAAATCGGTCGACGGCATGACGAGAGTAGTCCGCGAGGACGCGCAGGGCATAAGAGTCATCAAGGCGCTGTCAAAGACCGATTACGAGCGGCAGCGCTATGATATGGCCAACCGCACTCTCGTAAAAAACGAGCAGAAGGCGGGAATTACTATGGCGGCCTCCAACCCGATCATGACATTTCTTATGAATATGGGCATTGTCGCGGTTATTTTCATAGGAGCCCTGCTCGTGAACGGAGGCCTTACAAAGGCCGGAAAAATCATCGCCTTCACGCAGTATTTTACCCTGATCTCCCAGGCTATGATTGGCATCACTAAAATTTTCGTCATGTATACGAAAAGCTCGGCGTCGGCAAAGAGAATTTCAGAGGTGCTCCAAACCGCCGAGGACCTGCCCGCGATACCCGAGTCTCAAAGCCCGCGCAAAAATTGCGGCGAGGCCTACATAGCTTTTGAGAACGTTTCGTTTTCATATAACAAAACCAAAAATAACCTCACAGACATAAGCTTCAGCATACACCGCGGAGGAACGCTCGGAATCATCGGCGCGACAGGGAGCGGAAAATCGACAATCCTGCGGCTGCTGATGCGTTTTTATGACGCGGATTCCGGAACGATACGCATCGGCGGACGGGACGTGCGCACTATCCCCGCGGACGAACTGCACGCAATGTTCGGCGTCGCCCTTCAGAACGATTTCCTTTTCGCCGACACTGTCGAGGAGAACGTGAGGTTCGGACGCGATATTCCGCGCAGCGAGCTTGAACGCGCCGCAAAAATGGCGCAGGCTTATGAATTTATTGAAAAGTTCCCCGACGGCTGGGAGCATATGCTGACCTCTAAGGGGACAAATCTGAGCGGCGGGCAGAAACAGCGTCTTCTGGTTTCTCGCGCGCTGGCGTCAAGGCCCGACATACTTCTCCTTGACGACAGCTCCTCTGCTCTTGACTACAAAACCGACTCGCTTCTCCGCCGCGCCATCGCCGAATCGGGCGACGACACGACGGTTGTTGTGGTCGCTCAGCGCATAAGCTCTGTTATGAATTCGGATCTGATTATCGTTCTTGACGAGGGCAGAATTATCGGAATGGGAAAACATGATGAGCTTATGAAAAACTGCGCGGTTTACCGCGAGATCAGCGTGTCCCAGATGGGAGGTGCTTTCCTTGAATAATCCGGGTATGTTCTCCGGCGGCGGAGGCGGGGGCGGATTGGGGCGTTCCCGTTCGCTGAACAACAGCCGTCCGGATGAGGTGATAGACAAAAAAACCAAAGCAAGGGTGCTTATTCGCATAGGCGGATATATGATGCGCCATAAGTTCCTTGTGCTTGTAGCATTCATTCTGATGCTTTCGTCAAACCTGCTCGCGCTGATAGGCCCGAAGCTCTCGGGCAAGGCGATAGACGCCATCGAATTCGGGCAGGGCGCCGTCAGGTTCGAAGATGTCTTCCGCTATTGCGGACTTATGCTGGCTTTCTACACCGCGTCGGCGCTGCTTTCCTATATACTCGCCGTCGTGATGATAAAACTCAGTCAGAGCATAATCTATACAATGCGCAAGCAGATTTTTGACAAGCTGGTGGATCTTCCGGTCGGGTATTTCGACACCCACCAGACAGGCGACATAATCAGCCACATTTCGTATGACGTCGATACGTTGAACGCGTCGCTTTCGCACGACCTGCTTCAGGTCTGCGCAAGCATTGTCACTGTCGTCGGCTCGCTTATAATGATGATCACAATTTCGCCCACGCTGATTCTGGTTTTCGCAGTAACCGTACCGATTTCAATTGTTTTTACGAATTATAAGTCCAAAAAAGTAAGGCCGCTCTTCAAAAAACGTTCCATAAAGCTGGGTATGCTCAACGGATATGCCGAGGAAATGCTCTCGGGGCAGAGAAGCATAAAGGTTTACGGCCGCGAGGACGTTATCTGCGGCAGGTTCGACAAGCGCAACACCGAGGCCGTCGACGCTTATTACGACGCCGACTATGCCGGAGCCATCATCGGGCCCGGAGTCAATTTCATAAACAACCTCTCCATCGCTCTTGTGATAATATTCGGCGGCATCTTCTATATGTTTTCACAGGAAGGTGTGTTAGCCGCGGGATCGGTGTTCTTCATTTCGCTCGGCGGCGTTTCGGCTTTCGTGCAGTATTCGCGCAAGTTCGCGGGACCTATCAACGAGTTCGCCAACATCTTAGCTGACCTTCAGTCCGCTCTCGCCGCAGCCGAGAGGGTGTTCAGGATAATCGACGAGAAAACCGAGGACGAGGTCAGCGCCTCGCGCCCCGAAAACGCAGGCTATAGCAGCAGCGAAACGCTTGAAAATATCAAAGGCGAGGTCAGGCTTGAGCATGTGAAGTTCGGCTACTCTCCCGAAAAAATCATTCTTCACGACCTTTCGATAAACGCATCGCCCGGCAGCACGGTTGCCATCGTCGGGCCGACGGGCGCCGGAAAAACGACGATTATTAACCTGCTTATGCGCTTTTACGACGTTGACTCGGGTACGATATCCGTCGACGGCAGGGAAATAAGGACGCTGACGCGCGAAAGCCTGAGGCGTTCATATACTATGGTGCTTCAGGACACGTGGCTTTTCGGCGGCACCATCTACGAGAATATCACCTACGGCAAGGAAGACGCAACGATGGAGGAAGTCATAGCAGCGGCCAAAGCCGCAAAAATCCATTCGTTCATCGAAACTCTGCCGGACGGGTACAATACAATCCTGACAGACGACGGAATAAACATTTCTAAGGGACAGAAGCAGCTCATAACCATCGCCCGCGCAATGCTGCCGAAGTCGTCTATGCTGATACTTGACGAGGCGACTTCGAACGTCGACTCGCGCACAGAAATCAAGATCCAGGAGGCCATGCGCTCGCTGATGAAAGGGAGAACCTGTTTCGTCATCGCGCACCGTCTATCAACCATACAGAACGCGGACATAATACTGGTGGTCAAGGACGGAAACGTAATAGAGCAGGGAAATCACGAACAGCTGATGGCTCGGCACGGGTTTTACTGTTCGCTTTACAATTCGCAATTCGCCTGACGGAATCACTGCCTGCGGGGGAGCTTTTACAAAAGCTCCCCCGATCCGCTCTTTTGAAGACAAAAAACGGTTAATGTGCGATGTATAAAAATGCTTTCCGCTTCAAAGGATTGACAAATCAGAAATTATTGTTATACTATTAAATGACAGATAATGAAGGCAGCCATTGGCCGGAAAACACACGCCGCGCGGCGGCAAAAAGGCTTAAAGGCGCAATCCTTGCTGACGGCAGAAAGGTATGGTATAAAGTTTTCAGATGAAAAATCCGATTTTCCATATAAGCAGGCGACGGCAGACCACAGGAGTAATCGCAGTGGGCTTTTTGATTATAATTGCTATCGGTGCGTTTATTCTGATGCTGCCGGTGTCCTCCGCTTCGGGACATTTCACAAATCCGCTCGACGCCGCCTTCACCGCCGTCAGCGCAACCTGCGTGACCGGACTGGTCACGCTCGACACCGCAATCCACTGGAGCACCTTCGGTCAGATAATAATACTCCTCATGATACAGGTCGGCGGCCTCGGCTTCATGACGCTGGCGGTGCTTCTGTCACTGCTGATAAAACGCTCGGTGACGCCGAGAGAGAGAATGCTGGTCGCCATGTCGTACAATATCGGCAGCTACGATAAAATTGCCGAGCTGCTCCGCAGAATATGGATAGGCACTTTATGTATAGAGCTGGCGGGAGCTGTGGCGCTGTCCACAAGGTTTATACCGCTGTTCGGTTTCCGGGACGGAATCTATAAAAGCATTTTCCACGCGATATCCGCTTTCTGCAACGCGGGATTCGATCTTTTCGGCGTATACAGCGGCAAATTTGCTTCGCTTGCAGATTTCAGGGGAGACGTGACAGTCAACATTACTCTGATGCTTCTTATCGTAACGGGCGGCATCGGATTCATTGTTTGGAACGATATCGCAAATGCGGTCGTCAAAAAAAAGCCGGTTTCGGTTTATTCGCGTTTTGTGCTGATAATTACCGCCGTGCTCATTGCGGGCGGAGCCGCTTATTTCGCGGCGCTTGAATGGAATAATCCTGAAACGCTCGGATCGCTGCCGGCAGGGGAAAAAATACTTGCGGCGATATTTCAGTCGGTGACGCTGCGCACGGCGGGTTTCTCAACAATTGATCAGGCGGCAATGACACCAAGCTCGCAGCTTGCGTCGATTTTATTGATGTTTATTGGAGGCGCGTCGGGCTCCACTGCGGGCGGCGTAAAGGTCGGAACCGTCGGAGTGCTTTTCTACACAATATTTGAAATATCGATTGGCAGAAAGGACGCGGTCATCTTCAGCAGGAAAATTTCCACCGAGAGTTTCATGCGCGCGGTAGCCGTCGTGGGCATACAGATGCTTCTCGTCCTTGCCGGAACTCTCGCAATTTCCGCATCGATGGAATGCAGCATTCTCGCCGCTTTGTTCGAGGCTGTTTCAGCATCCGGAACGGTAGGCCTGTCGCTCGGCATAACTCCGGTGCTCAACGGAATGTCAAAGCTTGTGATTATGGCTCTTATGTATCTGGGACGCGTTGGCATACTCACCGTGACGTATGCGGTTATGGTCAACCTGCGCGAAAACGGCTCGGTGATAAGCTACCCCGAAGCAAATATTCTTATCGGCTGACAATACTCACATCCGTTCCGGATGAACCCGGACTTGAGAAAGGACTGGTATAAAAATGAAAAGCTTTTGCGTAATAGGACTTGGAAAATTCGGGCAGGCGCTTGCGGAAACGCTCGCGCGCGCGGGCGCTCAGGTTATGATTATAGATACCGACGGCGACAAGGTGACGGCTCTCGCCGACACGGTGACAAACGCGGTCATCGGAGACCCGACAAACGAGTCGGTTCTCCGCGCCGCGGGAATTTCAGATTACGAATGCGCTATCGTATGTCTGACAACAAACATAAACGCCAATATCCTGCTTACCATCATGTTAAAGGAGGCGGGAGTCAAAAAGGTCGTGGTGCGCGCTCTTAACGAGGGCCACCGGAAGGTGCTTGAGAGAATTGGTGCAGATATGATAGTTTTCCCTGAGCAGGACATGGGCGAGAAGCTCGGTTATATGCTGACAAAGGACAATGTGACCGATTTTGTGGAATTTTCGGGATACAAGATCGTCGAGATCACAGTCCCTGAGGACTGGATCGGGAAGAACCTTGTGGAGCTTGAACTCCGCCAGAGATACAGCGTCAACGTCATCGCGGTCAGACGCTCGGACGGAAGCGTCGACGTTTCCCCGCAGCCAACCAAAGTTTTTACGCAGGGCGACCGTGTGTCGGTCATCGGGACCGACAAGGATATCGACAGGCTTGTTAAACAGGTAAAGTGATTTGTTTGCGCGATTGCCGCTTGCAAAGCAAAGCCGGTGGAAAAACAGGCTGTTTATGGGAAAAATACAGGCTTCCGAAAAAAACAATGCCGCATCTGAAACCGGAAGCCGGAAAAATGCAACCGATCTTTTTTGCGATTCAGCGACCGGACTTTTTATGATTTTATGAGAACGTAAAAACGGAGCGCTTTTCCCTGAATCGGGAAAGGCGCTCCGGTGATTTATATTCAGTTATATTTAGTTTGTGGTTCTGGAGAAAGCTTTTATGACATCGGAAATTTTATTGTTCATGGTTTTTTCAAGTACTTTCAGAGAAGATGAAAAATTGCGTGTATTGTTTGCAAACATGGATTTGAAAACACCGTCACGCAGATCCGAGCACCACCATGTATCCCCGAGATCATAGACACGGTTGGAGAAAATAAAATCAAGCATTTCAGATGATTCAATATCGCGGGCATAGCGCGTTTTCAGAGCGTTTTCATAATATGCCGGGATGACAATATTGGCCGACGCACATGTGAGCGCTTCAAGTATTATGCCTGTTCTTTCAATGTCAGGGTTTGTTATCGGTATTACCGCAAGTTTGCTTCCCGCCTCGACACGTGAGTAATAGCTTTTCTGATTTTCATCATATTTGGGATAGGGAATAATTCCGAAATCGGTGTTCATATTGCGGAGCGCGGCAAGATAGAAAAATGTTTCGTCTGCAAAAAGAGTTTTGTTGTTATTGAATATATTCTCTGTTTCGGACCACAGATTCCCGCTGGCATTAGTCTGACACCATGCGCCCTGATCCCACATGATTTCAAAAACCTTATTGAGTATATTGATGAATCTTTCGTTGTTTATAGCAGCGAAATAAGGAAGATCGTCACTGTCTTTTTTGATAGTCAGCTCTCCGCCTGATATCCAGAAGTTGGGGAGAACCTGCTTTGCCACCGATATGTATCCGTTCAGGTCAGCCGCCGTCATAACACCGTCGCCGTCAAGTTCCGATTTTACAGTTGACATCATTTTTGCCATCTTGTCAAAAGTCCAAGTGCCATTTTTGACAAGCTGGAACGGGTCCTCAAGACTATTATCCTGCACCATCTGTTTGTTGAAGATAAGCACATGAGTGAAGTCAAAGAAAGTTACATCAAAATCGCCGAATGCATAATATGACTTATTGTTTATAGTGGTGTATTTCAGAAGGCTCTGATCCCAGTATGGCTTTGTCAGGTCTATATACTGCAGTTCGTCATAGTTATAAATAAGATTTTCCTGAACAAAGTAATACGCGTTCATGTCATTTGTGAAAATTACATCGTATGAATCTTCACCTGCAAGAATTTCCTTGCGCACGTCAGTGCAGCAGTATGCAGCCGTACTTAGGGTTTCCTTAAATTTAACATTGAACCGCTCTGACACCGTTAAATCGCGCTTATAAAGGGCGTCATTGTATATTTCGCCGTTCTGATCGTCAACTATGTGCTGGCTGTTGTTGAAATCACGCAGGTACGCTACCATCCTGAACTCATAACCGCCAAAGTCCCTTTTCGGAAGATTATCAGAATAAAGCTGCGATTTGCCGCCGGTTCCTGTGTCGGTTGTTTCGTCTGTTTCCCCTGAAACGGCGGTTGTGACAGGGCTTTCATTTTGCTTCACGTCAGTACATGCAGCAAAAAGGACGGGGAATATCAACAGTGCCGAAACGAATGCGGATGTTAATCTGACAATAATTTTCAAAATGTTACCTCCTATAAAAATAATAATTTCAATATATTATATAATATTTTCGATGTTTTTACAGTATTTTCAATATATTATATAATATTTTCAATATATTATATAATACTTAAAAAGATTTGTCAATAAATTTTTATAAATTTAACATTTTTAATGATAGGCAACACATATTCAAAAATTTTAATAGGTTTTGATTTTGTCAAGGCGTAGCGGAGGAGGCTTATTTGACTGTAAGTATACGGCATACGGCGTCAGAAAGTACCGCCGGCTACCTCATGCCCGGATATATCGTTTTCTGCTATCCGCTGAAGAAAGCTTGTTTCCGATGCCAGAACGCCTTCCCTTATATGAGTTTGCGGTTATTTACATCATGCCGTATTTGAGAGGGATTTCTCTTTTTTATGCTTTTATGCTGTGTGTCTGTTTTACATTGACCATGAAAAATCCCGCCTGATCATGGCCATTCCCTATTGACACAATAGGAAATCGGTGATATAATTTTCTCAATTCCAGTTATCCGGCAGGATAACATTTTTTTTGACCGCAGTCTTCACGCTACGTTTTTCAGGCGGCATGCTGCAGTGCTGCAGCATTAAATTATGCCGACCCGCTCTATTCTATCTTCGGAAAGGAAAATATTTTATGGAAATAATAAGCACAAGCAAAGCGCCTGCCGCGGCCGGGCCGTACTCGCAGGCAATAAGGCTCGGGAAACTCGTTTTTATATCCGGACAGATAGGAATTTCTACCGAAACAGGTTTGCTCGCCGAAGGATTAGAGGCGCAGTGCGTCCAGGCAATAAAAAATCTGGGCGAAGTGCTGGCCGTAGCCGGGCTTTCTTATGTCAATGTCGTAAAAACCACCTGTTTCCTTAAAAATATGAATGATTTCGCAGAGTTCAATAAAATTTACGCCTCCTTTTTCACCGGGAAACCCGCGCGCAGCTGCGCCGCCGTTTCCGAACTGCCTAAAGGCGCGCTGGTGGAAATCGAAGCGATAGCATCAGCCGAAGCCTGATACGCAACAGAAAGGAGATATCATTATGATGATTTCCACAAGAGGCAGATACGCGCTGCGGGTAATGCTCGATCTGTCGCATCATATGGACGAGGGATATGTGTCGCTTAAAAAAATTTCCGAACGCGAGGACATCTCGGTTAAATACCTTGAGGCGATTGTGGCTGTCCTGAATAAGGCGGGGCTGGTCGAAAGCTGCCGCGGCAAAGAGGGAGGCTACAGGCTTGTTAAAAAACCTGAGGAATATACGGTCGGTTCAATCGTGAAGCTTACAGAAGGCTCCGTTTCTCCTGTATCCTGCCTCGAATGCGGAAACGGAAGCATAAGCTGCGGCCGCTCAACCCATTGCCAGACGCTGCCGATGTGGGAGAAGCTTGAAAAAATCGTTGAGGATTACCTTGAAAGTGTTACTCTTAAGGACCTGCTCGACGGAAACATTAAATAATTTTAATAAATTTCAAAATCCTATTGACAAGATAGGAATATAATGATATAATTCATACGAAAACAATAGGATTAGGTGCGTAATATGAATGATAACGACAATATAGAGATGGCGGTAAAGTCCGCCGCCCGTAGGCTCGCCGGAGCAAACATAAAAAAGTACGATTGGGCGTGCAGCCTCCCCCTGATGAAAAAACGTGTAAAAAAGCTAATTCGACTGCTGCGCAGCGCTATGTATCCCGGAATTTTCGGAGACAAGCCGTGCTCGCGCAATGAAGATGAAACGGTGGCTATAACCGAGGACTATCTGCGTCAAGCGGCGCTTCTTGCCGAAAAAATGATATCCGACGTGATGCCCGACGCCGGAAGGGATGAAACAAGGGAAATCACCGAAAAGTATATTTCAAGCCTCCCCGACATCGAGGAAAAGCTTGAATCCGACATAAGAGCGGCATACGAAGGTGACCCGGCAGCGCTGTCCGGCCGGGACATAATGCTTGCTTATCCTGCCTTTGAGGCTATAAGCATTTACCGCCTCGCGCACAGGCTGCTCGAGCTCGGCGTTCCGCTTATTCCGCGCATGATGACCGAATATGCGCACAGAATAACAGGTATAGATATTCATCCCGGGGCAAAGATAGGCAATTATTTCTTTATCGACCACGGAACCGGAGTGGTCATTGGAGAGACCTGCACCATCGGCGACCATGTCAAGCTTTATCAGGGCGTGACACTCGGCGCCAAGAGCTTCGAGCTTGATGAGCACGGTAACCCGGTGAAGGGAGTCAAGAGGCACCCGGATATCGGAAATCATGTCGTTATTTACGCAAACGCTACAATCCTCGGAGGGAATACCGTCATCGGGGACAACTGCACAATCGGCGGAAGCGTTTGGCTGACACGCTCGGTCGAGGCCGGAAAAACCGTTTTCTACAACAACGCAAACTGACAGATAAATGTATTAAAGTCAAAAGGAAAGGACCTGATATTATGATAGTGTATGCCGACAATGCGGCAACGACCAAAATGAGCAAGGCCGCGATACAGGCCATGCTGCCTTATATGGATGAAATATACGGGAACCCGTCGAGCCTGCACAGCGCGGGGCAGAAGGCGGCTGAGGCGCTTGCCGATGCCCGCGAAAGAGTGGCTAAAAATCTCGGATGCGAAGCACGGGAAATATACTTTACCTCCGGCGGCAGCGAAGCCGACAATCAGGCTATCGTTTCAGCCGCGATGCTTGGAGCTAAAAAAGGCAAAAAGCATATAATTTCATCCGCATTCGAGCATCATGCGGTTCTGCACACCCTTGAGAAGCTTGAAAAACAGGGATTTGAGATAACTCTCCTTGATGTTCACGAAAACGGAATCGTCACCCCCGGAGAGGTCGCGGCGGCAATACGTCACGACACCTGCCTTGTGACGATAATGTACGCCAACAATGAAATCGGGACCATTCAGCCGATCGCCGAAATCGGAAAGGTATGCCGCGAGCGCGGAGTGCTTTTCCATACCGACGCCGTTCAGGCGGCAGGGCATCTTCACATAAACGTGCGCGAGCAGAATATAGATATGCTCTCGCTCTCGGCGCATAAGTTCCACGGGCCCAAGGGCATAGGGGTTCTTTATGCAAAGAAGGGAATAATTCTTACAAACATCATCGAGGGCGGCGCGCAGGAAAGAGGCAAAAGAGCGGGAACAGAAAACGTCCCAGCTATAGCCGGCATGGCTGCGGCCCTTGACGAGGCCTGCGGCCGTATTGATGAGAATTCGGCAAGACTTACAGCCATGCGCGACAGAATTATCGACGGCCTTTCAAAAATCCCGCATTCGATTCTCAACGGCGACAGAACCAGCCGTCTGCCCGGCAACGTCAATATGTGCTTCGAGGGCATCGAGGGCGAATCGCTTCTATTGCTCCTCGACAGCGTAGGCATAATGGCGTCCTCGGGTTCCGCCTGCACCTCCGGTTCGCTTGACCCGAGCCACGTGCTGCTGGCAATAGGAAGACCACACGAAATCGCGCACGGCTCGCTGCGCATATCGCTCAGCAAATATACGACCGACGAGGAGGTCGATTATATCATCGAAAAAGTACCCGGCGTGGTCGAACATTTAAGGAATATGTCTCCCGTCTGGAGAGATCTTAAGGAAGGAAAAAAGAATTATGTTATACAGTGAAAAAGTGATGGATCATTTCATGCACCCGCGCAATGTGGGCGTTATCGAAAATGCCGACGGGGTAGGAGAGGTCGGCAACGCAAAGTGCGGCGACATCATGAAAATTTATCTTAAAATCAAAAATAATATCATCGAGGACGTCAAGTTCGAGACGTTCGGCTGCGGTTCGGCCATCGCCTCAAGCTCGATGGCTACCGAAATGATAAAGGGCAAGCCGCTTTCCGAAGCTCTTGAGCTTACCAACAAAGCCGTAGCCGAAGCGCTGGACGGACTTCCGCCCCATAAGATGCACTGCTCGGTTCTCGCCGAGGAGGCGATCAAGGCGGCGGTCGCCGACTACTACAAACGCAACGGCATACCGTACGACAAAAAAATTCTTCCGGAATGCGAAGCCTGCCATATGTGTTCGGAAGGAACATGCAAATAATTGCAAAACGGCGGTCAATAATCCGAAATAACGGGATTATTGACCGCCGTTTTATGTATTCGATATTATCATATTTTTATTTCCGCTGGCATCTAAATCTCGGTTATCTTCTTAGAGCCGGCATTGAGCTGGCGGCGTTTGACTTTGGCGTTTACCGAGAAGAGCAGGGAATCACGGTAGTCGTGCGGGGGCATGCCGGTGTAGGTTTTGAATACTCTCGAAAAATACTGGGGGGTCTCAAATCCGAGAATTGCGGCAGTTTCGCGAATGGTTTTTCCCTGACGCATAAGCTCTTTAGCTTCCTCAATCTTTTTCTCGGTGTGGTATGTTATGATTGTCCTGCCGGTCGCGGCGCGGAAAACGGCGCAAAGCCGGCTTTTTCCGTAATGGAAAATTTCACAGAGCTGCTCGATAGTCACCTTTTCATAGATGTGATTGTCAAGATATAGTTTGACACAATCCGCAAGATTGTTCGGCGTCGGAGCCGATAACGGCATTGCTTCCGCCGGAGCGGAGGCGGTTACGATGCGCAAAAGCTGAATCAAAAGCGTTTCAAGCAATATACGGATCATCTGCTGACCGCCGATCGGCGCGTTGCGCACAGGCTTCAGAGGAAGGGACGAACAGTCAAAATTTTTTGTCCCTTCGTCAATCAGCGCGGTGATAAGCGAGCGTATGGAGGGAGGAACTGCAATAGGCGATGCCCCGAAAAGCTTCATCGCCGGAGATTTGCAATTAAAGGAAATTATAAATACGTTCGCGCTGTGAGGCTCGTCGCAGCTTATGCGGTGAGGAAGATTGGGGGCATGGAGTATCATTTCGCCGCACTTGAGGGGAAACTCGCGGTTTCCGGCGTTTATGCGTGTTATACCCTTGTCGACATAAATAAGCTCCCAGAAGTTGTGCACGTCAAGCCCAGAACGGTACCCCGGCGAGAATCCGAAATATAAAATAGTGGCTATTTTTTTAACATACAGAATGTTTTTAAGAGGTATCTCAACATATCCCATGCAGCCTTGCGTGCCTCCACTTAAATTTACAGATTTATTATATTATACCACACAGAAAGCGTCTTTGCAACATTATATTCCGATTTTTACGTTGGAATATATTATAATTTAATCATACCATTATATCTTACGGCGCGAATAAAAATGTGCTATTATATATGTTAACAACCAAAAGTATATGCACTTGCGGTGTAATTGTAATATGGATGTTTGGTGAAACAGAAAGGCAAACAATAACAATGGAGAACAAAGAAATAAGGGTTGCAATGCTGGGCTTCGGAGGAATTGCTAAGGCGCACAAGCACGCTTATGACGAACTTAAGCGGGACGGCTACCCGGTTAAGCTTATCGCGATCTGCGACATCAACCCCGAGCAGTTCAAAAAAGCTCAGGCTATCAATCTTGAGGGCAACCCAAAGTATGACCTTACAGGCCAGAAGCTTTACACAAACCTCGACGAGATGCTCAAAAATGAGGAATTTGAAATGGCCGACATCTGCCTGCCGTCTTATCTGCATAAGGAATTCACTATTAAAATGCTTAAAGCCGGAAAGCACGTTATGTGCGAAAAGCCGATGGCGCTTTCATCTTCCGACTGCGCTCTTATGATAAGTACGGCGAAGGAATGCGGCAGAAAGCTGATGATTGGCCAGTGCCTGAGGTTCGAACCGCTTTACCTTTTCCTCAGGGACGCGATTTCAAACAACACCTTCGGAAAAGTCAGGCATGCGTATTTTACACGGCTTTCTTCCATGCCCCGCTGGGGATTTGACGGCTGGTACCGCGACACGTCGCGCAGCGGCGGCGCTATAATGGATCTGCATATTCACGACGTCGATATGGTGCGCTTCCTTTTCGGCGAACCGGAGACAGTTTCTTCAATAGCATATGACACAGGCTCTCGCTGGACGGTGGTCAACAGCCGGTTCCTTTATAATGACGACAAAATCATCGTCGCCGACGCTTCATGGAACGAGGCCGCAAGCACAAAGTTCGAAATGTCCTACCGAGTAAGATTCGATAATGCGACTGTCAGGCTTGAGGGCGGCAAGGTTACAGTATATCCGGACGAGGGAACGCCATACGACGCCGAACTGCCTCGCGCAAACCGCATGGCCGAGGAGATAAAGGCTCTTGCATCGTCGGTGCTTGAAAACAGGGAGAATACTGCAAATCCACCTGAGAGCGCTATGATGACGGTTAAGCTCGTCGAAAAGCTCAGAGAGAGCGCCGATATGAGAGGCGGCGCCGTCAGGTTCATCTGAAAACAAAAAGTAAATTTCAAATAAAACTTTTGAATATCAAAGGAGATAAATCGATGAGAAAAATAGGTGTTCTTATTGCGTGCGGTCCCGCTACGGATGTTAAGGCGGAGTTTAAGAAGGCAATGAGCTACGGAATGTCATCCTGCCAGCTGAACATATGGAATCAGAGCACTTATACCGACGAAAAGGCGGCGGAGATAAACGCGGCGCTTGCCGAAACCGGTTTTGAAATTTCAACTCTCTGGGCCGGCTGGACCGGACCTAAGGAATGGAACTTCACCGCAGGACCGGCCACGCTCGGTCTTGTCCCTCCCGCATACCGTTTCCAGCGGCTTACCGAACTGCATGCAGCCTCTGTTTTCGCCTCGAAAATCAATGTGAAGCAGATAGCCACGCATGTCGGCTTCATTCCGGAAAATCCCGATAATCCGGACTTCACCGGGACTGTGGCGGCTCTTCGGAACCTTGCAAAGGCTATGGAGGCAAGAGGTCAGTTTTTCCTTTTTGAAACGGGACAGGAAACCCCGGTAACCATGCTGAGAACAATTCAGGCGATCGGAACTGCAAATCTCGGAATCAATTTCGATACCGCGAACCTCATCCTTTACGGCAAGGCTAATTCACTTGATGCCCTTGAGGTCTTCGGAAAGTACGTCATGGACACGCATCTCAAGGACGGGTTATATCCAACCGACGGAATGCATCTCGGAAGACAGGTCCAGCTCGGTGAGGGCAGGGCAAATCTGCCTGCAATCGTCAAAAAACTCGATGAGCTGGGATACAGCGGAGCTTATACCATCGAGTGCGAGCTCAGCGGCGACGACAAGATCGCGCTTATCATGGAAGCACAGGCTTATATGCGGTCAATCTTTGAAAAGATATCTGCTGTTGGCACCGACGCAGCCGCAGATCTTAAAAATAAATAATAAGGGAGGAACATCGTCAATATGAAATACCTTGTCAGAACGGTTTCAGTACTCGTTTTGGCGGCTATTCTTGCTCTCACCCTGGTATCCTGCTCAGATAAAACAGAAAATGAAGGAAGCGCTACGACGCCCGCCACCGATACGCCCGCAGTAACAGGCGGCGAAACCACTGCTCCCAAACAGGACAATCTCCCCGAAGGGCTTAATTTCGGACAGAAAGAAATCCGAGTCATCAGCCGCGACAGCGACTGGGTCCGCGGGGAAATTTATATTGGAGAAATTACAGCCGACCTTATCAATGACGCAATATACAACCGTGACAAAGCGGTTGAGGATCGTCTCGGAGTTAATATCGTGAGCAAAGAGATTACCGGCGGAAACTATGCGGTATCAGAAGCAATCCGCACTTCAGTCAAGGCCGGGACCGACGACTATGATATTCTGGCAAACAGCGTTTATTCAACAATCATGTATACCGGCGAGAACCTTTTCCACAATCTCTACGACTGCCAATACCTTGACCTGAGCCAGCCGTACTGGTCTCAGGGGTTTAACGAGGCCGCGTCAGTCGGCAATGCCCAGTATATGTGCACGGGCGCGATTGCACTGACTCTCTACCGCTATATGTTCGTAACCTTCTTCAACAAAAATATGTTTGAAGCCAGAAATATCGGCAATATGTACAAGGTCGTCGAAGACGGCAAATGGACGCTCGACTACCAGTATATGGTGGCCTCTAATTTCTATTATGACAGTAACGGCAACGGAATATCCGATGTGAGCGACAGATATGGATTTTTGACCACCAATCAGGCGTATATCGACGCTTACTGGTCGTCCTGCAAGCTGCCGATACTTACAAAAGACGCCGATAATTTTTACGTTTACAGCCTCGACACCGACCGCATGGTAAGAGCTGTGGATAAGATACTCAATCTCTGGTACAAATGCCCGGGTTCGTTCATCGTCACAAGCGCTTCCGATTCAGAGGACCAGATCGCGGGAGCTTCGGCTCTGTCGGAAGGACGGGCGGCTATGGTTACTCTTCGGCTGGTTTCGGTCGAGTCGGAATATCTGCGCAACATGATCGATCCTTACGGAATTATTCCGATACCGAAGCTTGAAGAGTCGCAGGAAAAGTATTATACCTACCTGCATGACCAGTTTACCGCGCTGGCGATTGTTTCTACTGTAGGCGACGAAAAGCTTGAAATGCTGGGCGCTTTCCTTGAGGCCATGGCTTCCGAAAGCTATAAGACTTTGGTCCCGACTTATTACGAAATCGCTCTGAAGAGCAGATATGCACGCGACGAGGAATCGGGAAAAATGCTCGATCTCATTTACAGCTCGATTTACATCGACGCCGGGGTGCTTTACACTAAAAACCTTGCATCAGTACACCAGCAGCTCCGAAATATTGTTAAAAGTCAGAGCAACATTGTGATTTCAACTTATTCAAAGCTTAATAAGATTATTGAAACTCAGCTCACTGCCATGAACAAGGGAATTGCCGCTATTCAAAATTGACAAAAAAAGTAACCAAGAGGGGCTTCATTGAAGACCCCTCTTGGTTTTTATGCTTTTGACGCAAGCCGTGCGCGGCTTGTATGTTTATATTATGGAGTCTGCTGCTTCTGGAACGAGTCGGTAATCTTCTTGAGCTGGGAGGAAAGCGTTTTTTTGTAAATCTTCGAGTTAGACGCCCACGATGTTCCGCTTGTCATGGCTTTGCTCGGCAGCTCGCTCATATTGGAAAGATCGCCTGCGAAAATTCTGCCGAGGTCGAAGTCAACCGATTGGCGCACTATGTCGTACATCTCGGATTCGGTTTCGGTAGCCGAGTATTTAAGCTTCATGCATATCTCAAAAACCGCCGGCGTAGTGTTGCGGTAAGCCTCGCTGCCCCAGCATTCAAGCACCGCCGTGCACATCTCAAGCCTTTCGCTGCCGATATTGTTCATTATGCCAAAAATTGTAAAGGGATTTCCTATTATTGTGAGATAGTGCTCCTGATTCTCGTCGTATTTCGGATTTGGCACGATTCCGTATTCCCAGCTGGCGTTTGTCAGGCTCGCGGGACCTTCGGGGTCAATCATGAACGCCCGGAGCTGGCACATAAGCGCGTTTCCGTTCGCAAACGGTATGTAATAGTTGAGAGCGGCGCCGTACTTGCTGACATAGCAGGTGTCGCTCGTAAGCCACGGGCTGAGCTTATCCACAAGGTTGTTCGCCTTTTCACTGAAATAGTCGTCAGATATTTTGAGAAGGTTTTCAGAGTCGTGCTCGACAAGGCGAAGATTGGAGCCGGTATAGAAGGCGTCTGCGTTATAATAAATAGTGGAAAATCCGTAAAAATCCCCGTCCGACTGTTTGCCGCTGTTGTCAAGGTCGATATAATAACCCGACGATATGGTCTTTAAGCGTTCAAGCGTCCAGGTGTTGTTTTTGACATCGACTGACGGGTATTGAATATTGTAGCTGTCAAAAAGCGCTTTGTTGTAAAAAATCGCTGTCATGTAGTGCAGAACACTGGTCGCGGCGTCGCCGGTGATGAAATATACCGATTTGCCGATGGTCACGGTTTCGAGCATATTTTCCGGCCACCAGGGCTTGGTAAAATCAATGTAACTATTGTCAATTGCGTTTATGTCGGCAAGGTATCCGTCGACGGCGAGCATGCCGGCTGTGCGGCTGTATGTGGCGATGATATCGTAAAGACGGTCGCCTGCAGTATAGCTTGCCTGAACCACTTTAATAAATTCAGCTTTGTGGTCATTGTCCCCGGGCTGCCCTATCCATTTCAGCTTAATTCCGAGGCGTTCCTCCATGTGCAAATTCCGTGTGTAGACCGCGTCGTTTGTAATTTCTCCGTTAATCTCTGCATTAAATTCCGCACGCCGTGTTTCGGACCAGTAAAGCACGTTGACGTCGGTAGCAAAATTAAGACCGTCCGGCAGGCTGTCCTTGATATAGCCTTTGGAGTCAAGATTGGATTCTTCGGTTTCTGCCGCAGATGTATCAGACACAGCGGACGGCCGGGTGGTTTCCGCGTTATCATTACCCGGTTTTGCGCAGGAGGCAACTGTCAGCAGGGTGAGCAAGGCCAGAAAAAAAGCGGTAAATTTTACAGGTTTACTCATGTTTACATCTCCCAACATTTTTGTTTAATTTTATTATAGCATATATTGCTTATATTTTTCAAGCTTTAAACTGCAATATTGACATATTATACAAAAATGTTTATAATTTATCGTAATTATAACGAAAGGCTGTTTTACTGATGACTGAAGATAACCTGCTGCGTAACCGTTTTGCCGAGCTGGCACAGCGCGCATATATGACCGGAAAATATTCATATTCCAATTTTCTGGGCTTGCATGAAGCTGATGTTCTGTTAGGTATTCAGACCGAGCTTTCATATGCCGGAATTTTTCTGTTCGGCGGCGCAAAGGACTGCGAGCGGAAAATAGCCCGTTTCGGCAGTGCGGAAATATGCGGATACGACGAGCCGTTTCCGGTTTCCTGCATCCGCGCCGAGCCGCTTCAGCAGAAATTTGCCGACGCGCTAACCCACAGGGATGTGCTCGGTGCGCTGATGAATCTCGGAATCGAGCGCGACCTTATCGGCGACATTTATCTCAAGGACAATGTTATTTATTTTTTCTGCCTTGAACGTGTATCGAAAATGCTTATTTCTGATTTCACCAAGGTGAAGCATACCCCCCTTCGCTCAAAAATAATTGACGCGCTGCCCGACGGAGTCGGAAGCGAGACCGCTGAAGAGGCGGTTCAAATTGCGTCGGAGCGCGCGGACGTGCTTGTCGCCGCCGCATACCGGCTGTCGCGAGAGGAAAGCCTCGAGCTTTTCAGAGAGCTTAAGGTTTATCTTGACGGGCGCCTGTGCGAAAACAACAGCGGAATTGTCAAGCCGGGAACGGTCATATCTGTGAGAGGCCACGGAAGATTCAGGTATCTCGGATACGACACTCTGAGCCGCAAGGGAAAATTAAACGCGAAAATTGCAAAATGGGTGTGACTACAGTCGGTTTCCATACCTGCATACAAAAAACAGCAGGCGTCCGGAATGTGCATCGCGGCGCCTGCTGCCTGAATTTTTGATAATCGGTATTTTAATGATTTTTGCACGTGGCGGGAGCGGAACCCATGAAGCTTCAAAAGGCTTTTTCAAAAAGCCGCGGAATTTGCCGGCCTCTAAAATTTCCCCCCGCGGCCGCCGTGGGAGGCCCCGGACGAGCTCGTATGCATGCCGCCGAAGCTTGTTCCGCCGCCCCTTGAGCCTGAGCCGGGAGGCGGATTCTGCGGACGCGCGACACGCGATACCGTGCGGAAAAGGAAAAATTCTGCGGAATTCGTTATTCTCATGCTGTCGCGCCGCACATAGTCGCGCGCGGTCAGCTTATGACGGACAGACTTCAGCTGTGATTTCATGGCGAAAACAATGGCAAGCGATATTGCCGCGGCGATAAGGAAGGCGACGAGAACCGGCTGCATATAGGTCATAACCGTTTCGCGTGTAATATTACTGTTTCCGCCCCCTGACGGAACGCCGCTGCTGCCGGAGCCGCCGTTGTTTATTCTGCTTTCCACCGACGCGTTTTTAATATATTTCTCGGCAAGGGAGCCGAACTTTGAAAAAGCATCATAGTATTTTTCGTCTGAAAGATATGACGCCACCTCGTCGCCGATTGTCCCGAGAATATCATATGTGAATGTATGAACCGCCGTGCCAGCGGTGGATATGTACCAGTCGCGCTCCTGCATGCTGACAAGCAGCAGAACGCCGGATTTTGCGTCGCCGAGGCCGTAACCGTTTTCATCGTAATAATCGTCGGCATAGACCGAGATCAGCTTTCCTCCGGTCGAGGCAACTGTCACAACGGCAACATCGCAGCCTGTGCTTTCGGAAATATTATCGAATTGTGATGTCAGCCGGGCAATTTCGGTTTCGCTGAGCAGCCCGGCGTTATCAACGACGCGGGCAGGATGCTGGTTTGCCGCGACGCCCGCGGCATATGACTGCAGAGGCAGGGCGGAAAGAACGGCGAGAACAACGGCGGCTGCAAACAGCCAAAGGCTCTTTTTCCTTTTGTTCATATAAGGCCTCCCGCGACAAGAAAAATCAGGGAGAGGACCGCGCCGATTCCGGCGGTCAGGAGTCCAAACCATTTCCAGAACAATCCCCAGTCGACAGGCAGATCGCCGACAAGACGTCCGGTCTGACCGTTCATTGCGAACATATAGTCTTTCCCCCGCCAGTTGGTGTTGAGTATCCAGACCGGAAAAAGGGCATATCTGACCTTGCTGTTGGCAAGCCGGATGTCGCAGCTGACGGTGCGGACGCTCGCGTATCCGCGGACGGTTGAGTAGAACGCCGCTTCCGTGCTCGAGCGGATGCGCTGGTTGGCGTTTTCGGCGCTCTGCCCGGCGTCAACATCGTATTTATCGGCGAGATAACCCGAGAGGTAAGCGGTCTGAAAATCGACCGCGTCCCTTAGGTCGTACGGCTCGATGGATTCCATAAGATCGTCCGCCATTTTTGAGGAGCCGTCTACAGGCACGTTCTCAAACCCTAATGTCCCCGCGCGCAGCACAAGATAGTGCAGGGTCTCGGTGTAGATAAAACGCGGGTCGCTCCATGTGCGCACCCGGGTGGTGCGGTAGCGTATATCTGCGTTTGCTTCGGCGTCAAAAAGCCAGAAGGGAACATACATTCCGGTTATCTTTCCGATTCGGTTCTCGTCAAGAAAGGCTTTCGGCATCAGCGCTTTCCCTTTGTAATGACGGCGCAGCGCATCCATGGCGGCTTTTTTGTCAAGCTTGAAGGGAATGACAAGGTCGGGGCGCAGGGCGCCGGCGAACTGTTCGCGCATTATGACCGGATTTCCGCAGAACGGGCACAGCGTCGCGCCGGTTGTCGCGTCCGCTATTATCTCTCCGGCGCACGACTGGCAGACATAGCTGCGCACACCGGTTTTCTCGTCTTCATGCCAGTTCTTCTCCCCGGTTTCCCAGCTCATGTCCGAGCCTTTTCTTGATTTCTGCGCTTCGTCGTAGGACCTCAGCGTCGCAACATCGTACGAGGTGCCGCAGAAGGGGCATTTCATTTCCTGCAGGGCGCTGTCAAATTCGATCGCGCCGCCGCAGCATGGGCATTCGTATTTCAGCAGTTCAGACATATATCAGCCGCGACCCTTATTTCTGCGCGTCGTTGTCGTCGAAGACATCGCCGCACTCGGGGCAGAATTTCGGCGGGTTGTGCGGGTCTGACGGTGTCCAGCCGCATTTGTCGCATTTATACACCGGAGCGCCGGCGGGACGTTTAGCTCCGCAGGACGAGCAGAACCTGCCTCTGTTTATTTCTCCGCACGCGCATTTCCAGCCCTCTTCCTCAGGCTTTTTTGCACCGCATTCGTTGCAGAATTTACCCGTGTTCCCGCGTTTGCCGCACTTTTTGCAGTCCCACGAGGCGCCGCCTTCAGCTTCCGGCTTCTTTGCACCGCATTCATTGCAGAATTTTCCGGTGTTGTTCTTCCCGCCGCACTTCGGGCAGTCCCAGCCGGCAGGCGACGATGCGCTCTGCTGAGCCGCCTGTTGCTGTGCTCCCATCTGGTAGAAGCTTGCGGCGTTCATTCCGCCCGCCTGCTGCGCCATGCCGAAGCCCATAAAGCCCGCCATCGCTCCGTTCGGGTTTGCGGCGGCTGCTTTCATCGCCTCCGCCTGAGCGCTTGCGAGCGTCGCGCCCGCCATAGTGGGATTGCGCAGAACAGCGGCTCTCTGAAGCTCCTTTATCATGTCCTCGTCTTCCTTCGGAGCTGAGACAGAGTTGATCGCGACCGATATCACGGCGATACCGCGCAGCCCTGTCCATTTCGACGACAGCACCGCGTTCATCGCCTCGGACATTTCAGCGGTATGACCGGGCAGGGCGCTGTATCTGATGCCCAGTTCGGATATTTTCGCAAACGCCGGCTGCAGGGCGTTAAGAAATTCGCTCTTGAGCTGCCCGTCAAGCTCGGTCCGGCTGTACTCATCCCGCACGTTCCCGCAGACGTTTGCGTAAAAGAGCAGCGGGTTTACGATTTTATATGAATACACTCCGTTGCAGCGGATGGTTATGTCGGCGTCAAGCCCTATGTTTCGGTCGACTACGCGGAAGGGAACAGGCGCCGGGGTACCGAACTTATTGTCTATTAGTTCCTTTGTGTTGATGTAGTAGACGCGCTGGTCGCGGGCGGGGTCTCCGCCGTACGTGAAGCGGCGGCCTATGGCGCGGAAGGTGTCACCGATTGCATCGCCGAGATTTCCGGCAAATATGCTCGGTTCGGTGGATGAATTGTAGATGAATTCGCCCGGCTCGGCGCAGACCTCGGCTATCTTGCCTTGATCGACGATTATCATGCACTGTCCGTCGGCGACGGCGATGCCGCTGCCGTTTGAAATCACATTGTCGTTGCCTTTATAATTCGACGAGCGCCGGGTGGTCTTCTTTTGCCCTCTCGCCACAAGGATGTCCTTGTCGAGAGAATCACAGAAGAAGAATTCCTTCCACTGGTCGGCAAGAGTGCCGCCGACGGCGCCGAACGCAGCTCTTAACAGTCCCATAAAAACCTCCATGCCGCAAAAACGGCTATATATTTTTGATGATCGTTTCGTTGAATCAGAGTCATGTGCGGGGTCGATTTGCAATAACATTATAAAGGCGGCGGAGCGTTTTGTCAATATGGCGGAGTTCCTGCTTTTATACATATTATTGAAATATTGCTTTATGTTTGATGCGGAAGTTGATTTTCAGCGGAAAATGTGATAAAATAATTTGTTAAAGAATAACTTTTTCGCAGTATCCTGAGAGGATGAGGCTGAATGGATTACGTCGAATTTACCAAACAGATGAAAAAAGAATATACGATTCTTGCGCCCGATATGTTTCCGATTCACATGAAGCTCATTACCGGCATCTTTAAGCATTACGGATACAACCTCGAAGTGCTTAAGTATACCGGCAAAAAAGTGCTTGACACGGGACTTAGGTACGTACACAACGATATGTGCTATCCCGCAATCTGTACCCTCGGGCAACTGCTTTATGCCATCACATCCGGAGACTACGACCCGCACAAGGTGGCAATGATACACTTCCAGACACGCGGCGGCTGCCGCGCGTCCAACTACATAAAACTGCTCCGCAAAGCGCTTGACAATATGGGTTACGGATATATTCCGGTAATTTCCGTGAACTTCACCGGATATGAAAAACACAGCGGTTTTTCTATCAGCCCGATTATGATTTACCGGGGGCTGACGTCTATCCTTTACGGCGATATGCTTATGCTGCTGAAAAATCAGGTGCAGCCATACGAGGTGAACAAGGGCGACGCCGAAAGGCTTGCGGACAAATGGACGTGCGAGCTTAACAGGCAGTTATCGCGCAGTGGACCGTTCAAAATGGACAGAATCAAAAAAAACCTTGAGAGAATCGCACATGACTTCAGCAGAATCGAGACTGTGCGGACAGATAAGGTAAAAGTCGGGATTGTCGGAGAAATTTACGTCAAGTATGCGCCGTTCGGAAACAACAATCTTGAAAAGCTGCTTGAGTCGCAGGACTGCGAATATATGGTGCCGGGGGCGCTCGGCTTTTTTGAATACGGCTTCTCGGATCCCGCCGCTGACCGCCGGCTGTACGGCGGAGGCTTCTTTAGGACGCTTGCCGGCAATATGGCGCTGGGCGCCCTTAAGTACCTTGAAAGAAAAATGCTTGACGTGCTGAAAAAGTATCCGCAGTTCGTATCTCCTTCCCCTTTTTCAAAGCTTGAAAAAAAAGCCGACATCGTTCTCAACCATGGCGTCAAAATGGGCGAGGGGTGGTTCCTGCCCGCGGAGATGGCCGAGCTGATTGAGCTGGGATACGGCAACATCGTTTGCGCGCAGCCCTTCGGCTGCCTGCCGAACCATATTGTCGGCAAGGGCGTTGTAAGGCACATAAAAGAGCTGTATCCCGAGGCGAACATCTGCCAGGTGGATTACGACACGGGGGCATCGTATGTCAACCAGGAAAACCGCATAAAGCTGATGCTGGCGGTTGCAAGGGAGAATATGATTGCAAAAGAAACGGCGGCGAAAAGCGTTGACAATTCAGCCCCGGAAGAGAACGGCTTGAACACCGCCGCACGCAGCGAGGCTATATAACAATATGAAAAAAATAGGACTTGATATAGGCTCCACTACAATAAAATGCGTCGTCATCGACGAAAATCAGAACGAAAGCAAAAACGGCGGAATCCTGTTTTCGGATTACAGGCGGCACTTCTCGCAAATATCGCGCGTCACGGGCGAGCTGCTTGAGAAGATTGCGGAATTGTTTCCGGATGAAAAAATGGCGGCGGTTATGTCGGGCTCGGCAGGGATGGGTATTGCGCATGACCTGAACATACCCTTCGTTCAGGAGGTGTACGCGACCAGGACCGCAGTGATGCGGCTTGTGCCACGCACCGACGCCGTCATAGAACTTGGCGGCGAGGACGCCAAAATACTTTTCCTTACCGACGGCCTCGAGGTCAGGATGAACGGAAGCTGCGCCGGAGGCACCGGAGCTTTCATCGACCAGATGGCGACACTTTTGTCGGTTCACAACGACGAGCTGAACGAGCTTGCCGCGCAGCATGAGAAAATCTACACTATAGCTTCGCGCTGCGGTGTGTTTGCAAAATCGGATATTCAGCCGCTTATCAATCAGGGCGCAAAGCTTCAGGACATAGCCGAGAGCATCTTCTGCGCGGTGGTCAACCAGACAATCGGCGGCCTCGCTCAGGGGCGTGAAATCAAAGGAAATCTGCTGTATCTCGGCGGCCCGCTGACATTCTTTCCGGAGCTCAGGCGCTGCTTTGACAGGACGCTCGGAATCACCGGCGTCTGCCCCGAAAATTCGCTTTTCTACGTCGCGCTCGGTGCTGCGTTCTCGGCGTCATCGCAAACCTTTGACATCCGCGAGCTCTCGGGCCGTGTTAAGAAATATGCTTCACAGGAGGGATACGCATCCTGTCCGCCGCTGTTTTCCTCGCAGGCTGAATACGACGCCTTCCTCGAGCGCCACAGCCATGACTCCGACAATATCGGATTTATTGACAAACCGGCGGAACGTATGTATCTCGGTATAGATGCCGGTTCGACCACTGTCAAAGCGGTGCTTTGCAGCGGCGAAGGCATGATACTCGACAGCTTCTACCGTCCGAACAGCGCAAACCCGGTTCAGATAGTTAAAGAATATCTCGAATCGGTCTATAAACATTTTCCGGGCATTAACATAGCTTCTTCGGCTGTCACCGGGTATGGCGAGGACATTATTAAAAGCGCGTTTCACGTCGACTATGGCGTCGTTGAAACTATAGCGCACTACACGGCGGCCAGAAAATTCGCGCCTTGCGTCGATTTCATCATTGATATAGGCGGGCAGGACATAAAATGCTTCAAAATCCGCAACGGAGCGATTGAAAATATTTTTCTCAACGAAGCCTGCTCGTCGGGCTGCGGTTCGTTCCTTCAGACCTTTGCCGGAGCGCTTGATTACGATATTGAGGAATTTGCGGCTCTCGGCCTGCTTGCCGACAAGCCGGTCAATCTCGGCTCGCGCTGCACCGTCTTTATGAACAGCTCCGTGAAACAGGCGCAGAAGGACGGGGCCTCGGTCGAGAACATCTCGGCAGGGCTGTCGGTCAGCGTCGTCAAAAACGCCCTATACAAGGTTATTCGCTGCGCCTCGCCGGAACAGCTCGGCAATAATATTGTTGTTCAGGGGGGAACCTTTCTCAACAACGCAGTGCTGCGCGCATTCGAGCAGGAGATAGGACGCAATGTAATTCGCCCGTCAGTCGCCGGACTGATGGGGGCTTACGGCGCCGCGCTTTATGCCGCCGCCCTTTCATCTGCCGACGGAAAAGCAAAAAGCGCGATTCTTGACGCTGAGCGGCTTGCGGCATTCGCGCACGGCGTCCGCACTGTACCCTGCGGCGGCTGCGGAAACCGCTGTCAGCTGACAGTCAACACTTTCGGCGACGGCGGGCGTTTCATCGCCGGCAACCGCTGCTCAAAGCCGCTTGAGGCCGGCAGAAAGCCGCATTACAATATTTATGAATATAAAAACAGGCTTCTCTCGTCCTACCGTGAAAACAGGATAAATCCTGAAAAACTGACAATCGGGATACCGGTGGGGCTGAATATGTACGAGCTTCTGCCGTTCTGGCATACGCTTTTTACAAAGCTTGGCTTCAATGTGCTGACTTCTCCGGCATCAAACCGCGAACTGTTCGTTTCGGGGCAGCACACAATTCCGTCCGACACCGTCTGCTTCCCGGCAAAGCTTATGCACGGCCATATCGAGGCTCTGCTCCACGGAAAGGCCGATGCGATTTTCTACCCCTGCATGAGTTACAATCTTGACGAGGGGCTCGGCGACGATCACTACAACTGTCCTGTCGTTGCATATTATCCGGAGGTAATCAAATATAACGTCGGCGCTCTTAAGGACGTAAAGTTTATTGACGACTTTGTCGGACTTCACAACCGCCGCGATTTCCCGGTAAAGTTCGCAAAGGTGCTTAACCGGTACTTCAAAGGATTTGAGGCCGGGGTTGTCAAAGAGGCGGCGGAAGCTGCGTATGGAGAGTATGAGTCATACATGAACAGCATCCGTTCGAAGGCGGACGAGCTGCTGGATTTTGCCGCGAAGGAAAAGCTTCCGGTAATAGTGCTTGCAGGACGGCCTTATCATGTCGACCCGGAGGTTAATCACGGCATCGACCAGCTCATCTGCGATCTCGGCGCAGTGGTGCTTTCGGAGGACAGCGTCAGCGGAAGGGAGAAAAAATTCAAAACCGGCGTGCTAAACCAGTGGACATATCACGCAAGGCTTTATGCGGCGGCTAAATTCGTTGCCGAATGTCCGGCGGACATGCAGGTCAACCTCGTGCAGCTGGTTTCGTTCGGCTGCGGCGTCGACGCTGTTACCACAGACGAGGTGCGAGCGATTGTCGAAAGAGCCGGAAAGATATATACTCAGATAAAAATCGATGAGATAACCAATATCGGAGCCGCGAAAATCCGGCTGCGCAGCCTGTTCGCCGCGGCGGGCATCGAAATGCGGCAGGATGCCGCAGGCAGGCAGTAAAAAACATTTATCTCAAAATAAAATTTAACAGAAAGAAACAACCAATGCGAAGACTTAAACACATATTCGGATGTTTCATTATTCTGCTTCTTCCGATACTGCTCGCGTCATGCACGCAGCTTTTTGGAATGGCGGATGAAGTTGAAACGGAAAATGAAAAACACGGGTATACCGTCGCCGTTATGCTCCTGCCATGCGACGGCATGACGATCGACAGCGAAAATCCGGTGCGCGTCGAACCGGGAGGGGATGCGGTTTTCTCGGTTACGATAAGCGACGATATGCAGCTCGACAGTCTGAGCCGGGGGGCAGTGTATAATGACGGCAAGGTTACCGTGCCGGGCGTGTATATGCCTCTGACGATTGCAGCAAGCTGCTCGAAAAAGCCTGAAACAGATATTCCCGCGACACCTGTCGGAATCGACGAACCGACAGCCGACAGCCTTGCGGCGCCGGAGGGATATTATCTTGTCATATATCATGCAAACGGCGGGACGTTAAATGCGTATGCCGCCAAAGCTTTGGCGGCGACCGTTTACGGAACCGGGACTCTGGCTGTGAGGAACAGCGCGTCCTTTTATCTCTGCCCTAATGCGCTGGCAAACAAGGGGTATTTCACACGAAAGGGATACGCGCTGCTCGGGTACAATACTATGCCGGACGGCAGCGGGGATTTCTATGCCTGCGGCTGGAATATCATCATGCCAAACAGCCGGGTTATCGACCTTTACGCAGTATGGGCGGCTGAAACACCCGCGGAGGATTTCACTTTCAGCGTGACGAACGGCAAAGCGGCGGTCACAGGATACTGTGGCAGCGGCAATGTTGTGGTTATACCCGAATATTACGGTGATTATCCCGTAGTCTCGATTGCGGCGGGCGCGTTCAGGTCGGCGTCTTTCAGCAAGGTGTACCTGACACGCGGGCTTGAAACTGTCGAGAAAAACGCTTTTTACAACTGCGCGGTACTTGACACTGTTTATATGAGCGACAGCTTAATGTCGATAAGCGACGCTTCCTTTCTTAGCTGTAAAAACCTGAAAAATCTGATGATAAGCGCTGTCCGCGACCCGGTCTACACCACCAACAAGCACGGTACATATTCGGTCAAGTTCGAGCTGCTTTACACCGCAAAAAAGCGGAAGGTCATGGTTGTCTGCGGGTCAAATACGGCATACGGGCTTGATTCGGTTCGACTGATGGAAAGTCTTGATTTCGACGCGACGGTCGTTAACTTCGGGTTCAACTGGATCACGCCCTCGCTGATGCAGATGGAGATTGCGCTCCGCTTTTCAAATCCGGGCGACATACTGCTGCTGGCACCCGAGCTTACTGAGGCTCAGTTCGGCGGAGTCGCCGCATATACCACAATGTGGCAGATGTTCGAGAGCTGCTATGAGGCAATAAGCTATGTCAATATTCAGAATTATACGGGAATATTCGACACATTCGCGTCATTTAACCAGACGCGTGCCCGCTCGGAGACCCACAGCTACGATAACTATGTATCGGATGTAAACATTTACGGAGATTATACGGTTTACCGCACGGCACAGCCTGCCGACTACAACCGGGAAAATCAGAAAAATCTTGATTTCAACATATCCGCTTTTCTAACCGACGAGAGAGTCGCGCGGATGAATGCTATGTTTGACAGGTTTATCAATAAAGGCTGCCATGTATGGATGAGCTTCGCTTCGATTAACTATAACGGCCTTTCGGAGCAGTCGAAAAATGCGGCATACCGGGCGGCGTGGGTGGACGCGCTTAAGAGCAAGCTTCATGCGACGCTTATTTCTGATATTGAAAACTATATCTATCCCGGCAATTACTTTTTTGACTCGAACTTCCACCTCTCCACCGAGGCGACAAAGATACGCACCATGTCGCTTGCGGAGGATATGAACAATGCCTTCAAATCCATAAAATAGCTCGTGCTGAAAGAATTAGATGATGAAATGAATAATACTGTCAAAACTGAAATCAACGGTATTCCGGTTGAAATAATCAGAAAAAAAATAAAGAACCTTCACCTTTATGTACTACCTCCGGACGGCAGGGTGAGAGTGAGCGCGCCGAGGAAGCTTAGCGACAGCGTCATTTTGAGGTTTGTCGGAGAAAAATCCGGGTGGATAAATAAAAGGCGGACGATGCTGTCAAATCAACAGGGCGGAAACATTTCAGGATATATCACGGGAGAAGAAATCAGTGTCCTCGGCAAGCGGTATGTTCTTGAATTGAGATATGCGGCAAGAGGAAAGTCTTTTTTGCTTGAGGGGGAGAACGCGGTTCTGACGGTGAGGGAAGACAGCACGGCAGAACAGCGAGAGGAGTTCGTCAACGAGCGGCTCAGAGATTTGCTTAAGGCGGAAATTGAGAAATATCTGCCTAAGTGGGAGAATATTACCGGACTGCACCCGTCGGGCTGGCAGGTGAAAAACATGAAAACCCGCTGGGGTACCTGCAATACGCGGACGGGAAAAATCTGGCTTAACCTTCAGCTTGCTAAAAAATCCGAAATTTATCTTGAGTATGTGATTCTGCACGAGCTGGCCCATCTGAAGTTCAAGAATCACGGCAGGGATTTCAAAGCCCTGCTTGACAGGTATATGCCAGACTGGAGAACTATAAAAAAACAGCTTAACGGAAATATATAAAACAACAGACCGGTTTTCGGTCTGTTTGTTTTATACAGAATATTTCAAATTCGGCGAAGCCGTTTATCCGGTTGGCTTTTCAAATAAGCCCGGCTTAAGTCCACCATTTCAGAACGACAGCCGATAGTGTCTGAGATATTTCATCGGGCTTTCGCCGAACTGTCGTTTGAAAAGACGGGAAAAATAATAGCAGTCGGTAAATCCGAGAGATTCGGCAACCTCGGTTACGTTCTGCGTCGTGCTTTTCAGAAGCATGGCGGCGCAGTCAAGCTTATAATGGTTTATGTATGTCGTTACCGTGGTATGGAGATTATCGCGGAAAAGACGGAGAATATAGCTTTTTGAAAGGCAGAAATGCTCGGAGAGGGAGGCAAGGGTGATTTTGTCCGAATAGTTTTCCTGTATATAGAAAAGTATGCGCTCAAGCTTGGCGCTTTTGTCCGGAGGCTTTGTCACCTTACGGGTATAAATCGACAGCATAATGATAAGCTGCGACAGCTGGGCGTCAAGAAGAAGCTTGCGCTCGGCGCTTATCATAAGCTGGCACTGCTGCATCTGTGCAAGCAGCGCGCAGAACTCTCCGTAAAAATCGCCAAGCGACATAATGTCGCAAAGGCAGAGACAGGAGGGGTCGGAAGGTGGGAGCCTGAATCTTGCACCGCCGCCGGATGCCGCTTTTTCGGGCGGAATGGTTTCGGCCGCCTCGCACTCCATATCAAAGTGCATGAAATAATATTCGAATGGTTCCTGCGCCGAGACGGAATATTCGGTGCCTTTAGGGAGAAAAAGCCAGTCGCCCTTTGATATCCTGACATCTTTTCCGCCGAATCCGAAAACAGCCTGTCCGGAGAGCGCGCACAAAAGAAGGTGATGCTTCCTTTTCCACGGGCCGTGCCTCCACTGCCTAGGCTGGCGGATGCGGCCGAAATAGACTGTTTCGGGAAGTTTCTCCATTTTTATTTTATAATACATAAAAACCTGCCGCTTTTCTCTTTTATCAAGTACCAGGCGCGGCCTAAGTTACGGCGGCGCGCATTATTTATTATTTAATAGTTTACATCTTTATGCGCAAATTGTAAAGATATTTGTTCAATATAATGCAAAAAATACTCTTTTTTATCTATTTTACGTTTCTTTCGCATGGTTTATAATTTATATATAGGATAAACGGTATTAGAACAGCACTGACAATGCATATTCCTCAGCCGCTTATCCTGATTTTTCAAATAAGGATAAAGTTTATATGGAATATATTCTGCAGAACGAATCGCTGAAGGCTGTTTTCAGCGACCGTGGGACGCTTAAAAGTCTTGAAAACCTGAAAAGCGCAAAGGGAAATATTATTTCCGAGCCGGATGCCGACGGCTTCCTTATCAATTTCGCGTTCGCAGATGTATGCTATGAAAACATCTGCCGGGGGAGAGCGCAGAAGGTGCGGGCGCTGTCAGAAGGCGGGAAAAAAGTAAGCTTTATATGTGACAGCTTAATATATTCAAACGGCCGCGCCGACGACAACGTCATTGGAATTAAAGCTGTGTTTACCGCTCTGCTGACAGGTGACAAGCTCGTATTCACAGCCGAAATCGACAACCAGACCGACGCTATGATTAACGACGTGGAGTTCCCGCGGCTCGGACTCATTCGTTCGCTCGGAGCAGGGGAGCTGTCGCTTTTCAACCCCGAACAGGCGGGGGTGTGCTATACAAACGTGGCGGACAGGGTAAACGGGGATATGTCGCGCGAATCGGCGGCCAACAAAATATCAAACACTTATCCGGCAAGGATGAGCATGCAGTGGATGGCGCTCGCCGACGACGATTCAACTCTTTTTTTCTCCGGACGCGACGATACTTTCTCAACAACCGAGTACCGCTGCGAGGGCAGCCGAAAAGGCAGGGGAACAGTCACTCTTGTTCGTAATATGCTCTCCTGCGTAAATCCGCATGAGAGCAAGAAGCTGCCGCCGCTTCTGGCGTCGCTTTATATCGGCGACTGGCACCGCGGCGCCGAAGAATATGCGGAATGGTTCGCCCCGCTTGCGCCGGCGCACCGCGTCCCAGACTGGATACGCAAAATGCAGGGATATTACCTTGTCATAAACAAACAGCAGTACGGATACGAGATGTGGCCTTATGACAGCCTTCCGCAGCTTTACGAGCTGGCTGTTTCCAACGGCTGCGACACGCTCGGATTATTCGGGTGGTATGAGTCGGGTCACGACAATAAATATCCGGATCTTGAGGTCAGCGAAAATATGGGAGGCGCTGAAGCACTGAAGAGGAACATTAAAAAAATCCAGTCAGCGGGCGGACATGTCACCCTGTATTTTCAGGGGCATCTGATTGACCCGAATTCGGATTATTATAAAAACGGCGGATACAGGCTGGTAACCCGGTCAATCTGGGGCAGCGAGTATGTGGAATATTATACAAAATCTCACGAAAGCGGTTTTATGAGGCTGTTTTCCGACAAGAGGTTCGCCGTCGCTTGCCCGTCCTGCAGGGAATGGCGCGAGCTGATGATAAAAAAATGCGACTGGCTGGCCGAACTCGGACCTGACGGCGTGCTGTATGACCAGCTCGGAGGGCTGCGCCCTTATATCTGCTTTGACAAAAACCACGGTCACGACAAAAACAGTCCGGCGCGCTCCCAGAGCGGGGGACGGATCAGGCTGCTTGACGAATTACAGTCGCACACAAAAAAAATCTCGCCGGAATTCGCGTTTTTCAGCGAGCACATAACGGATATCTATTCGCGGTATCTCGACGCCCTGCACGGAATAAATTCGGCGCCCGGCGCCGAGGACGAGAGAGCAAAAAAGGCAGGGAAGTCTGCGTGCCTTGCTTATCCTGAACTTTTCCGATATACCTTCCCGGATAAAATTATAACGGTACGGAACCAGCATCCCTACATGAGCCCGCGGATGACCAACTATGCGTTCCTTTATTCGTTTGTATTTGAGATAGAACTGCGCTACAGGCGCGACAAGGACGAAGCGCTGTCAGACGAGTTCGGAGAATGGAGGGAATATGCAAAGAGAGTATCCGACCTGCGGCGCCGATTCTGGCATATAATCGGCAACGGCAGCTTCTGCGACGGCAAATATGCTTCAAGCGAAAACCCTCATATTTTGGCTAAGTGCTATGAGGACGAAAAAAACGTCGCTGTCGCGCTCTGGAACGACAGCCAGGATGAGCAGAATATTCAGCTTAAAGTCAGCAACAAGCTTGAATTTACCGGCATTCATTCTGTTAATGGTGACGACACTTGCCTATGCGTCCTTCCGGCTCAGTCGGTGGCGCTGGCTGTCTATAACAAATAGGAGGATTCTATGAAAAAGTCACATCGCACAACGGCTCGCTTGCTTTCTTTATTCCTACTCGTACTTTTAGCAGTCGGCACAGTCGCGTGCGCCGATAAAAATGTTCCCGCGGACACTGCAAAAACCACCTCATCAGACAGCCAGGGACCGGACGACGTTTCGGTTACGACAGCCGAAACGACTTCGGCAGAGACGTCAAAGCACGACAAGTCCGATCTGCCCGACAAATATGACCTCGGCGGATACGAGTACCGCATCCTGTCGGCGGATACCACATGGGACAGTATAAGATACAACATAATAGTGGCTGACACGGTGACAGGCGAAATAATTAACGATGCGATTTTCGCGCGCGACCTTGCGCTGGAGGAACAGTACAACTTCAGCTTCAAGTATATCTCGAACGGCTCCTCAGACCCGGCCGCGGTGGTCAAAACCTCTGTTCTTGCCGGCGAGGACACATGCGACATCGCGGTTTGCGCGCTGACAACAGGACTCAAGTACATCACCTCCGGAATATTTGTCGACATGAACGATGTGCCGAACATCAATACCGGAAAGAACTACTGGAATCAGAGCGCGATATCAGACCTTTCACTGAACGGGAAGCTTTTCTTCCTTTTCGGGGATGTCATGATTTCAGATGACGACGGTCTTACGCTCACAATGTATAATACCGCCATGGCGAAGGACTACGACATTCCCGACCTTTACGAGCTGACGAGAGCCGGAAAATGGACTTATGACGCTATGATGGAGAACATGAAAAAGGTCGTCAGCGACATGAACAACGACGGGAAATACGACGGAAACGACAGCATCGGGCTGTTGTTCTTCAAGGGCTCGGGACTCGCGCAGTATTTTGCCGCTGCCGACACACTTCTTTTTACCAAAAATTCCGAGGATACCCCTGTCATAATCAGCGACACTGCGCGCGCTGTCGATGTCTACGGTAAAATCCAGAAGCTGCTCACAACGCCGGGCTACGCTTACGACTGGGGCGGATTCGGCGGCTCTGCAGAACAGATCTCCGGAATAATTACAATGATAGAAGGGAAGCAGGTCCTGTTTCAGAACATGATCATGTCACAGGTGCGCCGTTTCTACCGCGATATTAAAACGGATTTTGGCATCCTGCCGCTGCCGAAATTCGACGAGAGCCAGGAGTCGTACTGCACGTACGGCAACTGCCACGCCATCTATATTCCGTCTTCGAACAAGCATCTTGAAGAAACCGGCTTCATAACCGAAGCTCTCGGCGCGGCGTCAGGCAAGCTGACAGATATTTATTACGGCGTTTGCCTTGAGAGCAAATATACACGGGATGAGCAGTCATACGAGATGATAGAACTTGCAACGCAGAAAATCATCTTTGACATGGGCATGATATACGGCTGGGGCGGCCTCTTCACAAACCTCAACAGCAGCCTGCATGCCGGAAACGAGTTCACCTCGGTCTACAAGAGCGCCGTCAAAGTCGCGGAAAAGGAAATTTCAACCTTCATGACCGGCGGATAACGAAAAACCGCATGATATTTCAAAAGAGCTGCAGTATTGCTTATGACTAAAGTCAGAGCCGGCGCGCAGATTTTAGCGCGCCGGCTCTGTTTTCTTTGCCGTTTCAACCCTGCATGTAATTTTTCAGGTTTTCAAGTCCCTTTGATATGCCGTATATGCAGTCCTCGGCCCCTTCAAACTCGATTGTATAGTCGCCGCTGTAGCCGGCGCGCTTAAGTATATTTATACACTGTCTTACCGGCACGCTGCCCTGACCGACTATCGTCCCGCGGAAATAATTGCAGCCGCGCGTCTGCGATGTCCCCGGGTCGTGCGAGCTGCCGGAGGACACAATCATATCCTTGATGTGGACATGGATAGCGTAAGGAGCCACTCTCGACACCGCCGTGACCGGGTTTTCATCGGCGCACACGAAATTTCCAATATCGACAAGCAGTCCGAAATTTTCATGGTTCACGGCGTTGAAAAGACGTTCCATCCGGTCGCTGTCCTGGGCTATGTAGCCGTGGTTTTCAACGCAGGTTCTGATTCCGGCGCCGGCCGCGTATTCCGCGACGCGGCGGATATTTTCGGCAATATTCGGAAGCATCAGGTCAAAGCTGCGGGAATTTCCGCTTTTACCGAGTCTGTAGCACACGTCATGCCGCATTATTTTTGCCCCGAGCAGGGCTGCTATGTCAACCTGGCCGCAAAGGCGCGATACCTCGGCGCTGGCCAACGCCGGATCGGGCTGGTACATCGTCGCCCCTATGGTGTACGCGATGATCTTTATGCCGCACATATCGGCTTTTTCCTTTATCAGGCGGGCATAGTCCGACTGTTCCATATAGCTTGGGCTTTCATTGGGTTTCAGATCGGTGAATTCAACGGCGTCGAATCCCAGTTCGCGGGCTTTTTCGACCACGTCAAGCTGAGTCATTCTGCCTGCTTTAATATACTGGGCAAACGAATATGAGCTTACGGAATAAAGCATTTTTCTCCCCCATATGCGAAAGGTCGTTTATTTATTTAATGATATCATATTTCTTGCAATTTGTACAGCGTCGCAGGAAAAAAACACAAGCGGCAGCTTTATTTTCTTCGTTTTTTCAAATTGTTCAAAGCCTTCAAAAGTCGTCAGCTATAGCTATGTATGAAATTCATTAAAAAACACCGGAACATACGATTCCGGTGTTAATATGGCGGAGAGAGAGGGATTCGAATTATCGTTCGGGTATCTTTCGGGTGGTTCCATGCTTCTAAAACCGTCTCATTTTGTGTCCGAAAAGGCCTAAAACGACCTTTCCGGACACTTTTTTGATGCATGTTTCTAAAATCGTTCGGAGCCGGTAAGGGTAAAAATAAGGGTCGAAAATGTATTAAAGAAGTTAAATTTCACTTGTCGGGCGCTCCAGATAACAAATCAATTTTCCTTCAGCAAGTATTATATTTACAATGTCAATAATATGGCGTGTTTACTGTCTGTCTCGCCGATTACCTTAAGCGTATCAAGCACACAGCCCGAGAGGGTTTTTATTGATTTTTCCTGGGTGATATGCCGGAGAATTCTTATCAGCACCAGTGTCATGTAATAAATAATGGTGATAATCTTTTTTTCTAATGTAGTTTAACAAAGCATATGCACTAATCAACCAAATCAAATAGCGCTTTTCTCTTTTTTTAATAATATCAAGGCAATGGTGAGTATTATCGGAATCAAGGCAATGTTATAGTATAAAATTGATCCACAGCCTTTTGAAGTACTAGTTGACGGTGCGGTTGTATCCACTGCTGTTGTAGTCACGCTTTCGGTTACTGCCTTGGTGGTAATCGCGGCGGTTGTGTCTGCTGCGGTTACAGCTTCAGTTGATGAGGCTGTTGTTGTCACGTCGGGTTGTGTGGTTTCGGCTGCTTTATACACAACTGTGCTGATGGCGGCGGGCTTTTTTATATCGGTTGCGTCCGCAAGGTCATGGGCATCATAATAATTATATGAACTGAACCCGTTCTGCCAGAAGGTAGAAAGAAGAATCGGATATACGGCTGCATCACTGCCGTTGTTAGCAGTGAATGCGCTGCCGAGTTTGCTTATCAGGGCGCCGACATTGCTCATTGTGAATTCGGTACCTTTTTCTAACGCAGAGTTGATGACAGCGGTGTTTGTCTGACAGCCGCTGAGATAATAACAGTTATCTACCGAAGCAACCGCGGTTGCACTCGCATTCCCGACAGTCGCTGATATGCAGTTGCGCCCTGTAAGCTGCCCGAAAGTAATTGAGTTCGAAACCGGGCAGGCATCTTTCTGATAGTGTCCGACAAGTCCTCCGACCGAACCGTGAGAATCGCTGTCGGTGCAGGGCTCAGAAGTAACGTTCCCATAATTAATGCAGTTTAGTATGCAGTATTCCGCTCCCGTGTTGGTCTGCATTGTTCCGACTATACCGCCGGCACGGTTATGGACTGTTGTTACCGAGGCATAATTGACACAGTTCATTATTGTTCCCATATTCTTGTTCTGACCTGCAATTCCGCCTACATGGTAGGCAGCATAGACAGAGCCTGCCGCAGAACAATTTATGATCGTTCCATAATTAGAACCGCATAACATCCCGACATACTGTGCGGCAGGATTGTTGAGCGTACCGTATACATGACAGTTTTCAATTGTGCCGTTATTAAGCCCGCAGATAACGCCGACGTTATCATACTGTACATCCTTCGCGGTGATCGAAAAATTATAAATGCAGAGATTTTTAACCGTTCCCTGATTGTCCATTATCAGACCGCCGACGCGGTTCATGTATGATTCACACGATAAGTTTGTTATGATATAACCATTGCCGTCAAGTACCCCACGGAATGCTTCGGTACCTATCGAGTCCCATGCGAACCCTGTCATATCAATGTTTTGGGTAAGGAAATAATTACCTGAAAGATTATTATTGATATTGGCCAGATCCTGTGCCGAGGAGATAGCCGTCCACCCGTCAGCGGCACATACCGGCAGCATTGTAAGAGACCAGGATGTGATAAGTATAAGCGAAAGAATTACCGATACTAATTTTTTCATTTTTAAGCCTCCAAAGGTTATTTTGCTAGCATAGACATTATAGCAAACAACCATTTAAGTGTCAAATAAGGCTCAGCCGGGATAACAGATAAATGATATATCATATTTGTGTAATGCCATGCGGCAATCTGCAATTTTATGAAATATAACCGGCAAGATATACAAATATGAACGACGTTCATAAAATTTTAACAAATAATTTAAATATTATCAATGAATAAGATACAGTTAGGCCGCAAATCGTTCACAACATCTGACAAGTTTGGATTATTATTATATTGCCGGTGATAATCCGGGCTGTTGCAATTGACATAACAAATTACTTTAACAATGCCGTGGAAAAACCATCAACAAGGGTGGGAGCTATCGCAACCGATCCACATTCGGCGGCAGGCTTGCCTGATATGCGCTCATGCAACAGATGTACCGCGTGAGCAGCGATTCCGTCTGCATCTTGCCGTATGTGAGTTGGCTCCTCGGCGGGACTGCTGAGAAGCCCGGAGCGGTCAACAGCGACTACCGATACATCATCCGGACAATGAAGACCGGCGGCGTTCAATTCATCATGCAATAGGTGCCAGGTGAAAGCATTGAGGCAGATATATGCTGTCGCAAGCCGGTTCTTGATATTGTCGCGCAATCTCTGGAGTTCTTCGGGACGTTTCAGCTCAGTCGTTATCAGAGCCGGATTAACCATGATGTGCCTGTCAGCCATCTCACCGAGGAAACCGGATATTCTATCTGTAAGTGAGATTGTGTAACTTGAACTGTGTGAGCATAACGCAATTCTGGTGTGCCCGTGTTCGGCAAGATGAGATACCGCAAGCCGTGTCACCATTTTATTGTCTGTCTGTACGATCGGGATACCGAGGCCGGGAAGGTCGCGGTCGATAAGAACCATCGGGAAACCGGCTGTTTTAAGCGATATAAGCTTGCTATTGTAGGCTGCCATACTGCACGGGTAAATCAATATTCCCGCAGGCTTTTCTTCTGAAAGGAAGCCGAGAATGTCTTCTTCTATCGCAATATCGTTTTCAGAGTAATAAAGCGAACAGATAAACCCGTTTTTCCGGGCTTCGGCAATTACAGCCTGGGCTAAATAGGCGGAATACGGTGTCAGGACGTGCGGAAGAACAAATGCTATATTTCTTTTATCGGCGGCAGGGGTTTCTGCCGGATAAGCCACAAAACTGCCACGGCCTGACGTGCGGGTTATTTTACCCTCTGCGGCCAGCCGCGAGAGTGCATTGACGGCAACTATACGGCTGACATTATATGTTTCTGACAATTCCTTTTCGGTCGGCAGTTTGCTGCCCGGGCGAAGTAAGCCCGATTCAATATTCCGGTTGATATCGTTAATGATCTGCCGGTATTTAGGTGTTGTTTTCATATGCGCTCCAAATGATATGTATTATATGCAATTCATTATAACATTTATAGAGCGGGTTTGCAACTGATATTGAAATATCTTACGGAAATAAAACCGTGATATAATATAAGAGGTAAAAGTTTGAAAGATAAATCTTTCAAACAGTGAGTTTTGTGCCTTTGCCGCCGGAAAGGATGGCGGTAATTCCGCCGCACGTCAGCAAAACCGGCACAATTCCCACAGTAATAGAAAGGTATGGTTATAATAATGAGTGTTAAAATCAAAGTAATGTCCTTTAATCTCAGAATGAATACATCAAAGGACGGTATCAATGCTTTTTCAAACAGAAAAGAGAAAATTCTCGGAATGATAGAGAGCGAATCCCCCGATGTGATAGGCTTTCAGGAAGTGACAGACGAAATGCGCATGTGGCTGCGTGATAAACTCTGCGGATATATAATTGTCGGCTGCGGACGTATGTCGGATCTTCACGGGGAGTCTGCCTCGGTTGCATATAAAAAAGATAAATTTGAGGTTCTGCGGTATGAAGTCATGTGGCTTTCTCCCACACCGTATGTGCCCGGTTCACGTTATGAGGATCTTAACCAGAGCCGCTGGCCGCGTATATTTACGGCAGTATATATGAAACATAATGAATGCAGTGATATTTTCCTCTTCTGCAATGCCCATACCGACCATCTCAGCGCCGCTGCACGGGTAAAGTCAGGGGAGCAGATTGTCGCATATCTTTCGAACTTCGGCAAAAAGGCGATACTTACCGGAGACTTCAACGCAACGCCGGATACTGATGAAATAAAAATTATCAGTCAGAACAGCAAATTGCCGCTTAAGGATACAACAGCGGCAATCGGCGGTACTTTTCATGGCTTCGGAGAACTTTCGGGCAGTGAGAAAACCAAGATTGACTATATCTTTACAAACTGTGAGTATAACGCCGCCGAGAGTCACGCGGCATCTGACCCGCACACGGACGGTATCTGGTACTCAGACCATCACGCAGTTGTATCATCTATAATTTTATAATAAAGAGAGGAATGGGCTATGAAAAAACTGATTCGGATTATCGCGTTGATTATGTCATTGATATTCATCTGCTCACTTGCGGCTGCATGTACAAACAACACAGAATCAGAAAAAAATGAGACAACAACAGGTATTATACAAGATACGGACACAGCTTCGGTAACAGACTCAAAATATGATGCCAACGGATATCTTAATGACGATCTTCCTGATGACCTTACTTTCAACAAGGAAACTGTTAATATCCTTTACTGGAGCGATGTTGAACTCCCTGAATTCTATACCGACGGTATATCAGGCGACCTGGTTAATGATGCGATATATGCAAGAAACCTTAAAACAGAGGAGAAGATAGGGGTTACGCTCAACTATATCGGTCAGCCCGGACGCAACTCTTCGATATCGGAATTTACAACTAAAGTCGGCAACAGCATCGCTGCCGGAGACCATGAATTTGATATAATGGCAGCATACAGCCAGACGACAGCGAACCTTACTTACAACGGTTACTGTTCTGACATTTCTGATACAAAATACCTTGATTTCAGCAAGCCATGGTGGCCGGATACTCTTACAAACGAGTCTACAGTGGGAGGAAAACTGTATTTTGTTTCAGGCGATATATCTACAAACCTGCTTTATTTCATGTATGCAACATTCTTCAATAAAAAGCTGATTACACAGTACAATCTTGAAAATCCGTATGATCTTGTTGCAGAGAACAAGTGGACGCTCGATAAATATATAGAGATGTGCAGCGGACTTTATATGGATCTGAACAGTAATGCCACAAAGGATTACGGGGACAGATTCGGCACTATCATACCGTGGCTCTCAATTGATGCGTTTTTTTACGGCTCGGGCCTTCGGACGACAGACAAAAACACCGACGGTGCGCTGATTATATCTCCAACCTACTCAAGTGAAAAGTCGATCGACCTTGTGAATAAACTCAACAGCATTCTTTTCAACAGCAGCGACGGCCTTTGGATGAAAGAGGACACGGGGACCATTAATGAACAGTTTACAAACGGGCTTGTGTTGCTTTTTACCCAGCGGACCAAGGACGTTTTTCTGAATTTCTCGGAAGCCTGGGACCTGAGCTATGGTGTTGTACCTGTACCAAAGTTTGATTCGGCGCAGGAGAACTATATCACCTGCGTTGGAAATCCGTTCACACTTTACGCGGTAGCTATCAATATTAAAAACATGGATCTGGCCAGCGCGACACTGGAAGCGCTGGCATCCATGGCTTACCGGACAACTACACCTGCCATATTTGAATTAACACTGAAAGTCAAGTATTCAGATGATCCGACCGCGGCCGGTATGTATGACCTTGTCAGAAATGGAGTAATGTTTGACCTCGGCAGAATATACGGAATGGTTTTGGATAACTATACCCAGACAAAATTCCGCAACCTTGTGGGAAGCGGAGCGACATCGTGGGCATCCGAATATAAATCATTTCAGAAGGCTCTCAGTCGTTTTCTCGATACACTGAACAATAAACTGGTTGAGTAAAGTAAATTTTTAACTAAGATTGTGTACATGGATGGCAGTGCTCTACATGTTGTGTACATGAAGGGCGGCACTCCCTTAAATCGAGTTGTGTAATATTCTATGGGCACTTCCCGTTAATTGCTACACCGTGTAATCCACTTATACGACATATAACCCTGTTTATAAAATAATTATTATTTCATCTCAACAGTCTGTCAATAAATAACACATCAGAAATTGCCGATCAGGTAAAAAACGAGGTTGCCATTTTGGCTTCCTCGTTTTAATAATTAAATTGACTGTGTTTCTTACTTCGATTAAACTTGTAATTATGGTATCAACATCTAATATGTGTTCTATTCTTTTCATACCGTGAGATGGCGGTAAGGGTAATAATAAGGGTCAAACTATATTTCAGTTTCACGAAAAGCGAGGAAAAGAGAGGAAAACCCCCGAAATCGTGAGATTTCGGGAGTTAATCCTGGCGGAGAGAGAGGGATTCGAACCCTCGGTACATTGCTGTACACCTGATTTCGAGTCAGGGCCGTTATAACCACTTCGATATCTCTCCATATTGAAGCGCGCGCCTTCTTCCGGCGCGCGTTTTATTATATCATATAACTTAATTTAATGCAATAGCTGTAATGAAAAATGTTTTAGAAATTGTAATCGATATTAAAATATCCGACGGCGGCCCTGATATCGTCGTTTACAGCGGCGGCAAGCTCGCCGGGCGTCGGAAATTTTCTGTTCGGGCGAAGATATTTATAAAATTCTGTCCTTATCTTTCGTCCGTAAAGATCATCCGAAAAATTTATTATATGAGTTTCGCACCTGATGCCGTCACCATCGCCAAACGTAGGGCGCGTGCCGACGTCGGACACCGCGGGGAAGCTTTTGCCGTCTATTCTGCACAAGCTGATATATACTCCCTCCGCCGGTATGAGCGAGCCTTCAGCAAACTCCTGGTTAGCTGTTGCAAACCCGAGCTTTCCGCCTATGGCGTGACCATGTGTCACGGGCGAATTGAGCGAGAAAGGTCTGCCAAGCATGCCATATGCCGTTTCCATATCGCCCGCCGAAACAGCGCGGCGGATGGCTGTGGAGCTTACGGCAAGTCCGTTATATGTTACCTGACCGACTACCGACACATTTCCGCCAAGAGAGGCGCAAAGAGATGAGGCGTCGCCGAGGCCGCCCGCGCCGTACTTGAAGTTGTATCCGCATACCGCATGAACGCAGCCGCATTTTTTAACAAGTATGCTGCTCGCAAAAAGCTCCGGAGTCATGTATCTTACATCAGGGAAATCAGCGACATACACCCGGTCGATCCCTGCGTCTGAAAAGAGCGCCGCCTTTTCTTCAAAGCTTGTGATGCGCGGCGGAGGATTGTCGAGCAGCACCTCATATGGCGGCGCGGAAAAAGTGAGAACCCCGCTTATTATGCCGCCCTGCCTTACAGCAAGTTCGTTTTTGATTTCAAGCGCTTTTTTGAGCAGAGCCATATGCCCGAGATGCACTCCGTCAAAGTTGCCAAGGCACAGCACCGCCGGCGGCATTATGTGTTTATCGTCTATGTCACAAATCCTGATAATATCCACTTATTCTTTGATCCCCAGATAACTTTTGACAAGCTCGTTAAGCAGCTTGTCCCGGTCGACGCGGCGTATAAGGCCGCGCGCGTTGTTGTAATTTGTTATGTAGGTCGGATCCTCCGACAGAATATAGCCGACGAGCTGGTTTATCGGGTTGTACCCCTTTTCTTCCAGCGCCTCGTATACCTTCAATATGATCTCATGCATCGTCAGCTCTTCTTCGGGCCTGCCGCCCTTGCCGGCGGAAAAATCCTTATTGTTAATTATCATAAGCCGCTCCTTATGAGTTTGTATGATAATTATAAACCAAAATCTATTATATTTCAAGCATTTGTCGAAATTCTTTCGCGATTATGAGCAGCAAAAGATGCTCTGCCTTCCGGCAGAAGGGTCAAAAAACCGGCCAGCTTTGCGCTGACCGGTTTTCCCTGTTTACTTGTCCGAAGGCGAAATAATTGCGTTGTAAAGTCCCGCTATGACACTGCCGTCGATATAATACGACAGCACCGAATCCGGAAGGGAAGCATAAACGTTTCCTTTTCCGTCGGCATAACCGAGGTTTAGAACAAGAGTACTTTCGACGCTGACAGTTGTGCTTGCTCCGCTGTCGTTTGTCACAGCCGTTTCGGAGGTATACGACACTGTAAGCACAGTCGGAAGGTCAAGGCCGAGGGCCTTTTTATCTTCCATGGAATATCCGGCAATCTTAAGAAAGCTTATCGAAGCTATCGCCTGCGAGATGCCTGCGCCGGTTTCGGCTTCAACAGCTGTTTCGGTACCGCCGTTTTTTGAAACGTACCAGAAGTCCTCGGTGTCCGGAGTGCTGTCTTTTCCGTTTTCGTAGTAGGTATAGACCCACACGTCGGCGCTTGATTTGAAGGTGAGTTTTCTTACTGACGCGGAGTCGATGGAGGGAAGCGTGTCGTTGGCAACCATATCGTACGGCGACAGGTCAAACGGCGACGCCACACTACCGCTCACCATATATACAGTACCCGGCTCAGAGCCGTTCATGAAATAATACTGCTTGTTGTAGCTGTTAAGATTGCCGAACATGAAGGTCTGGGAACCGTTTGCTTCATCAGACACAGATACTGTAAGCCACGGGCTGTCAAGTCCGTATGTGGCAAGAGCGCTCTGCTCGCCGGTCAGCTTGACTGTCGAGGTAACCAATTTCAGGGCTGACGCCATCGACGCGAAATATGTGTTGTCAAGCGGAAGTTCGGGGTTCTCATCCCAGCGCCATGCCGTCCCTGAATCATTCAGCGAAAAGCTGTATTTTTCGTCTCCGAGATTGTATTTTATCGAATAGACTGTGCTTGTGTCAACTTTGGCGGCGGTGTACGAGGTGCTGAGCGGAATGCCGGTATCTGAGGCGTCGGTGTCTTTTTTCGAAATATTTCTGATTATTATCAGAGCAGCAGCAAGGATGACAAATACTCCGCACATGACAAGGAGATTTTTTATCCTTTTCATATTCTTAAGGCAGCCTTTCCGGAATTTTTCAGCGTTTGCGGCGCTTGAGCCATATCACAAGCCCCGCTGTTATAACCGTCAGAGGAATCACTCCTATGAAAATTACTGCCCAGACGGTGACTGATGTAGCTGTAAGACCGTCAAGCAGCGGCTCTGCGGTCGGAATGCCGACAACATCGGAGAGAGCCGATTCATAGGTTTCATTCATCCAGTAGACGGAGTAGAAAAGATAATAATAATTGCCGTAGCTTACTTTTTTCGCCGTCGCGTCGGTAAACGCATCGGCGGAGGAATACCAGACTATCTGAGTCGCGCCCCCTTCGGTGTCGTTGCTGATCGCAACTCCGAGCGAGAGAGCGCCCGCCTCTGATTTCGTTTCGCCATCAAGAGAATATGCCGAACCGGAGGTTGTAAAGAGACTGGTCACTGTCGCGCTGCCGGTGTTTTCGGTAATTTTAATTCCATGAGATTCCGGCATCTCCATAGTGTAGCTCTGCCCGGCAGGAATCGAGGTTATGCTGTGATCAGAGTTGACGCCGGGGATGAGGTCATACTGATAAGACCTGTAATAGCTGGTGTTTTCATCATATACCATGCCCGGAACCGCCGATACCCCGTACGGTTCGACAAGGCTTAACAGATTGCTCATGCCGGTGTTTTCCGGCGAGGTGATGAGCAGCATATTGCCGCCGGCTTCAAGATACGACCTTATCATCTGCGTTTCTGATTCGGAAAGATCGTTTGCGGGCGCGTATATCACGATGCAGCTTGCGTCATCGGGTATTTCACCGACTGTATTGGTGCGCAGCTTTTCATATTCGATATTGTTGTCTGTCAGAAAATTAAGCAGAGAATCCGAGAAAACCGCTTCTCCGTGACCTTCAGTAATATATATGTGCGGCACTTTCTCAAGAGTGACGTATTCGACCGCCTTTGTTATCGTGTCGTCGCCGTAAAAATAGGTTTCGGTTGCGTATCCGTAATATTCGGCAGAATAAAAATACTGATAGTAATATTCATAAAAATCATACGGAACCGGCTTCGACAGGCCGTAATTCTCATCGAGATACTCGTTGTAATAATAGAAAAGGCTGTTATAATCGACAATCTCGAATCTTTTTTCACTCTCGATAATAAGGCTGTAGTTGGTTGGGGACGAATCCGTCGTCCCTTGATATTTTTCAAGGCAGGTGGGATCTTTTATCGGGTCAAGGACTTTGAGCTTAAACCGCTTGTTTAGCCCGGTGTATTTTTCAAGAAATGTCTTGAGAGTCGGGTCCTCGGCGCCGTTCTGGCAAATCCAGTTGAAGACGACGTCCTCGTCAATTTTGTCAATGAATTCTATCGAGCCGTCGGATATTGTATAAAGCCCGTTCGTGCTTGTGTCGAATTCAGTATATGATTTCGGGATGGCATCGACAAGCAGATTTATCGTTACAAGCACGGCAAGCAGAACAAGACTGATTAAAAATGTATAGGTCCCGATTTTTGTCTGCTTTGTAAGGCGGATTTTTTTGAACGGGTTAGCACAGGACGTTTTTTTATCTTTCATAATATAGCCCCTCCCATCAGCTCCAGCGGCGCTTTTCGAGAGACTGAACGCTCAGGAAAAGAAAGAACACTGTCACAGATATAAAATAAACCACATCCGAAATGCTGAAAATTCCGGAATTGAGATTATAGAAGCGGTCATAAAGCGAGAGCGCCGAGAGAATATTCGCAAATAGTCCCCCGAAAAGCGACTGCTTAACATAATATATCACACACATCGGGATTATAATGACCGCCGTCGCGATAAGTCCTGAGTTGAGGCTTGATGTCAGCTTCCATACAACCGCTCCAATTATAAAAGCCGCAACTGCCAAAGCAATGAAGGAGAAGAGCGCGCTGTCGGGTAAAAGAGAACCGAGAATCGGAAGAGTAAGAAGAAAGAGAAGGATGCCGAAGCTGATGACCGCTGAAATCACCTGACTTTCGGCGAGAGACGAAATATACATGCAGATCGAAATAAGCGCAAGCCCCAGAAGATAAAGGGACAGTATGGCGCTGTAGCTTGCGGCGTAATACATTATTCCGTATGCCGACAGCGCGACCGGATACAGAAGCATGACCAGTACCGGAATCGTGAAAACCGCCGCCACCGCAAGGAATTTACCGACAATTATTTCTGAAACCTTGAGAGGCAGGGAAAAGAGCAGGTTATCGGTGCGGTTTATGCGGTCCTCAGTGAGAGAACGCATGGTAATTATCGGAATTACCGCAAGAAAAGCTATGCCGGTTATTTCTATCGAACGCTGGAACGAGGAGTACCCGATTATAAGGTTGAAAACAGTTACGCAGACACCGAAGAAGAGAAGCAGGAAGGTTATAAAAACGTGTCCTGTCATATTGTTCATATAGGACTTGAATTCGCGTTTGAAAATCACAAACATATCTTTTTACTCTCCTTCCGCACCCGTATTTCCCGGGGCGCTGCCGTCCGCACTTCCATTGCCGTCCTTGCCGGTATCGCCATCGCCATCGCCATCGCTATTGCCATCACTATCGCCGGATATCTTTTTTTCGTCGTCCGTGAGAGAAAGGAAGATGCTTTCAAGCGATGTTTTCTGCAGCTCCATTGTCACAACGGCGCAGCGTTTGTCCGCCATCGCGAAAAATATCGTGTCGCGCAGGTCTTTCCCTTTTTCCACAGACAGTCTGAATTCACAGACGCCTTTATCCTTGTCGGGCGAAGGGATTTCCTCGCAGCCTTTTATACCGTCAATGCTTTCAAGCACAGACATGACGACTTCCGGTCCGCCTCTTACCGATATATGAAGAATATCGTCAGAGCCGGCCGCGCGGTTCAGGTTTTCAAGAGTGTCGTCGGCGACGATTTTGCCGCGGCTGATGATTATGACGCGTTCGCAGACCTCTGAAATTTCGGCTAAGATATGGCTGCTTAAAATTACCGTCTTGATTTTTCCAAGCTCGCGTATTAAACTTCGGATTTCGATTATCTGCTTCGGGTCAAGACCGACTGTAGGCTCGTCGAGTATGATAACCTCTGGATTGCCGAGCATTGCCTGCGCTATCCCGACGCGCTGGCGGTAGCCTTTTGAAAGGTTGCGTATAAGGCGGTCCCTGACTTCTTCAAGCTGAGTCAGCTCCATAACCTCGCGCACCTGCCGGAACACGGCCTCATATTCGACGCCCTTTGCTTCGGCGACGAACATAAGGTATTCATATGGTGTCATTTCGGGATAAAGAGGCGGGATTTCGGGAAGGTATCCGATATACTTCTTTGCCAGAAGCGGCTCTTCGAAGATATCGTGCCCGTTTATGATAACATTTCCGTCCGTCGCGGCAAGGCAGCCGGTGATTATGTTCATCGTGGTGGATTTTCCGGCTCCGTTAGGGCCAAGAAGCCCGTATATTTTACCGGGCTCGATTGTAAAGCTGATGTTGTCGACCGCCGCGCAGCTGCTGCCGCCGTATTTTTTGGTCAGGTTTCTGACTTCAATCAAAGCGCGCCCTCCGTATCTTTTTTTATTTTACATGGCTTTTGTCCTGCTGCCGGACTGCGCCCGCAGATTCTGACGGAGCAGCCATTATCCGGCATTACCTAACTATTATACTATAAACTTTCAGTGTGTCAAGCATATGATGTTTTTTTGACGTTATTCTGACGGTTATGAATAAACGGCATTATTTGCCGCCAGATATATGCTCAGCCAAAATTTGCAGGCAAAAATCATTTTTCCGCCGTTCGCCCGTTCGCCGAATGTATTTATCACAGAAACAAGGGCAAAATTATTGTTGTCTTAAAATGTTTCGCAGTAAAGACAATTATCCGGAGGATGAAATATAAAATGACAAATACCGAAGTGTGCGCGCCGCCGGCGTCGGGCGCGGTTAAGGAATGCCGGGATTTTGAATATTTCGGGGCTCATCGCGAAAACGGGAAATTCGTATTCCGCGTCTGGGCGCCGGGGGCGGAAAAAGTTTATATTGCAGGCAGCTTCAACGGCTGGTCGGACTGCTGCCCGATGGAACGGATAAGCGAGGACGGCGTCTGGGAGGCGGCGGTAGATGCTTCATACGGAGATTTATATAAGTACCGTATTGAAAAAAACGGCAGAACCATATACAAGGCGGATCCGTACGCTTTTTTCTGCGAGAAACCGCCGGCGACGGCGTCGGTGCTGTTTGACATATCTAATTTCGTCTGGCATGACGGCGGCTGGCTTGACTACCGCGCCAGAACGATGAGCCGCGGTAATTATTATTCGCAGCCGATAAATATTTATGAAATTCACGCCGAATCGTGGAAAAAACGGCCGGACGGCTCTTTTTTAAGCTATACAGAGCTTGCCGCGGAACTTGCTCCGTATGTCAAGCAGATGGGATATACGCATATAGAGCTGATGCCTATAATGGAGTACCCTTTCAGTCCGTCCTGGGGATACCAGATATGCGGGTATTATGCGCCGACCTCGCGCTTCGGCAATCCTCACGACTTCATGAACTTTATTGACACAATGCACGGAGCGGGAGTCGGTGTCATTCTTGACTGGGTTCCGGGGCATTTTCCCAAAGACGAGCACGGGTTGTTCGAATTTGACGGTGAGCCGCAGTATGAGTATTCGAATTCCGAGCGTCAGGACCACAACGGCTGGGGAACCCGGAAATTCGACGTCGGGAAAAAGAGGGTCGCTGACTTTCTTATTTCCAACGCCGTGTTCTGGGCCGAAAAATTTCACGTCGACGGGCTGAGGGTGGATGCCGTAGCGTCAATGCTCTACCTCGATTACGACAAAAGGCCGGGCGAATGGATGCCGAATGTTTACGGCGACAACAGATGCCTTGAGGCGGTGGAGTTTTTCAAAAGGCTGAACAGGGAAATGGCGGACAGCTTCCCGGATGTTCTTATGATCGCCGAGGAGTCGAGCTCATGGCCGCATGTAACCGGGTTCGACTGGGACGGGCTGGGCTTTTCTCTCAAATGGAACATGGGCTGGATGCACGACAGCCTTGACTATGTCGCGCTTGACCCGTATTTCCGGAAGTTCAACCACAACCGGATGACTTTCTCGCTTACCTATTCTTTCAGCGAAAAATTTTTACTTCCGATCTCGCACGACGAGGTGGTCTACGGCAAGAAATCTCTTCTCGGAAGAATGTCCGGCGACTATAAGGAAAAGTTCGCCACCGCGCGCGCTTACGCGGTGTTCATGATGACGCACCCCGGAAAGAAGCTGATGTTCATGGGAAACGAGATAGGGCAGTTCAACGAATGGGATTACGCCGGTCAGATTGAATGGTTTCTGCTTGATTACGACGCGCACGCGCGGCTCCAGCTCTTCCACTCTGAGCTCAACAATTTTTACCTCGAGCACCCGGAGCTCTGGGAGGTTGACGACAGCTGGGACGGGTTCAAATGGATTGACGCCGACAACGGCGATATGAGCGTTTATTCGTACCGCAGAATCGCAAAGGACGGACGCGAGCTGATAATTATACTGAATTTCACACCTGTCGTCCGCAGCGGCTTTAAAATCGGGGTGCCGTACGGAACGCCGTACAACGAGATATTCAACAGCGACGACATGAAGTACGGCGGAAGCGGGATGGTCAATCCCGGATTGCTTACGCCCGAAAAAACCGGAGCGAACCTGCTGCCCTACAGCCTTTCGCTGACCTTGCCTCCTCTCGGAGCGGTTATATTGAAAACCGACAAAAAGCCACAAGTCAGGGCAGGCGGCAGAATAAGGCGGCGCACGGTAATAACACCGATAAAATTTTTGATGACTTTTATGTGAACACAGGAGCACCTTTTAATATGTCAAGAAAAAAAGAATACATTGCGATGCTGCTCGCTGGCGGGCAGGGAACAAGACTATGTTCTCTTACCGAAAAGCTTGCGAAATCTGCGGTCAAGTTCGGCGGCAAGTACAGGATAATTGACTTTACTCTCACAAACTGCGCAAGCTCGGGGATAGACACCGTCGGCGTGCTGACGCAGTATCAGCCGTCGGTTCTGAACGAATATTTGGGCATCGGAGATCCGTGGGACCTTGACCGCAACTTCGGCGGACTGAAAATTCTGCCGCCGTATCAGCGCCAGCACGGCGCGGACTGGTACAGGGGGACGGCTAACGCAATTTATCAGAATACTGATTTCATAAACCGCTTCAACCCCGAATACGTGCTTATTCTCTCGGGCGATCATATATACCAGATGGACTACCGGAAAATGCTTGATTTCCACAAGGAAAAGCAGGCGGACTGCACGATAGCGGTGCTTGACGTGCCTCTGTCCGAGGCGAGCCGATTCGGGATTATGAGCACCGGCAAAGACGGCAGAATCACGAAATTCACTGAAAAGCCCAAAATGCCCGACAGCACGAAGGCATCAATGGGAATATATATATTCGGCAAGGACAAGCTGCTTTCTTACCTTGAGGCGGACGATAACGACGCCGATTCCTCGAAGGATTTCGGAAAAAACGTCATTCCTTCGATACTTGCGGCAGGAGAGAAGCTTTATGCTTACGAGTTTGAGGGATACTGGAAGGATGTCGGCACTATTTCGAGCCTCTGGGAGGCAAACATGGATATGCTGGGGGACAGCCCCAAAATTAACTTCAGCGACGGCAGCTGGCACGTGCTCTCGCGGCAGAACACAATAGGGCCGCCCCAGTACATCGGCAGGAACGCTGTCATCGAGAACTCGGTGATAACCGAGGGGTGCGAGATCTACGGAACGGTTAAGAACAGCGTGCTCGGATCGGGAGTAAAGGTCATGAGCGGCGCCAGCGTATATGACGCGGTCATCATGGACAGCGTGACGGTCGGGGAGGGAGCGTCGGTCAGTTATTCGATTGTTGATACCTCCGCTTCGGTGGGAGCCGGGGCAAAAGTGGGAATGAGACGCGAGCCGGGAGCGGAAATCGCGGTGATACCGGCGGGAATTACGGTGCCGTCGGGATGCGAGGTCACGCCGTTTGAAAAAATTGCAGTTATATAAAAGATTATCCTATATTCAAAAGTTGAAACAAAAGAGCCGCATGGAGCGGACTCGCTGATTTTGAAAATAATCGCCTCCCCGCAGGGGGCGGAAAAAATATATCTAAATACCGGCACAAGGAGGAATGAAATGGCATCGAACGCAAGGACAGCCGCGGCAGGGTTGATATTTTCCAATATTCACGACTCAACCGTCCCAGAACTGACGCGGACGAGAACGATGGCGAGCGTGCCGTTCGGGGGAAAATACAGGCTTGTGGATTTCGCCCTGTCGAATCTTGTCAACTCTGGGATTGCAAATGTGGGAATAATCACCCATAACAATTACCGTTCTCTGATCGAGCATCTTGACGACGGACGTGACTGGGATCTTTCGCGCTTTTCGGGAGGAGTAAAAATCCTGCCGCCTTTTATAACCGCATATGAAAACGAGTCGGCCGAGAGGGTTTATTCGTCAAGGCTCGAGGCGCTCGAAGCCGTTATGAATTTCATTTCGGGCTGCAGCGAGGAATTTATTGTACTCTCGGACTGCGATGTGATATGCAACATAGATTTGGCGGATGTCATTGAAAAGCACGCCTCAGGCGGGGCGGACATGACAATCGTGACAAGGCGGATATCACCGGCTGCGCAGAGGCTGACACAGCAGACGATGATTGTGGCGGCCGACAAAGACGGAAGGATAACTGATTTTTCCGGATATGTGCCTGACGGCAAGGAGAAAAAAGAGCTTGAGGTCAGCATGAATATTATGGTGACCAGGCAGCAGTACCTTATGAATATCATTTCCGATGCGGCGGCGCACGGATACCGCATCTTCGAACGCGACGTAATCGGGCGCAGGCTGTGCGAGGACAACTACCGCGTTTTCAGATATGACGGCTATTATGCTCTTATAAATTCGCTTGAAAGCTATTACTCTTGCTCTATGGAGCTTCTCGCGCCGGAAGCGCGCGGGCAGCTTTTCGGCATTGAGGAAAGGCCGGTGCTCACACATGCTCGCAATCTGCCGCCGACAGTATATTCCCCGGGATCAGGGACGGCGAACTCCTTGATTGCCGACGGCTGCGTGATTGAGGGAACGGTTGAGAATTCGGTGCTTTTCAGCGGAGTTAAGGTCGGACGCGGGAGCTTTGTGCGCGATTCTATTCTCTTCGCCGACACATATGTAGGTATGAATAGTGAGATATCCTGTGTGGTGACTGATAAAAATGTGCTTATTAAAGACGGGCGCAGGCTCGCCGGGCATTACTCGGCGCCGTTTTTTATCGGAAAGGGGAAAAGCGTATGAAAAAGGTTTTATTTGTAGCCTCCGAGGTGATGCCTTACGCGGCGACGGGAGGGCTCGGCGACGTGCTCGGCTCGCTGCCGGCGGCGCTTGCGGGACTTGACGACGCAAACGATATGAGGGTGGTCATGCCTCTTTACAGCTCGATAGGCTCCGAATGGAGAAGGCTTATGACCGAGGTCGCGGTGTTTGAGGTTCAGCTCGCCTGGCGGCGGCAGTACTGCGGCGTCAGATCTCTGCGGCGCGGCGGTGTGGTTTATTATTTCATCGACAATGAGTATTATTTCAAGCGCCCCTCGCTGTACGGTCATTTTGACGACGCCGAGCGGTACGCTTTTTTCTCGATGGCTGTGGTTGAAATGATGAACCGGATCGGGTTTTATCCCGACATTCTGCATGCGCACGACTGGCAGGGAGCGCTCTCGATAGTCTACCTGAATCTGAAGTACAGGGAAATCAGAGGATATGAAAACATCAAGACGGTTTACACAATTCACAATATAGAATATCAGGGTCAGTTCGACAGCGGCATACTGGGCGACGTGCTTTCGCTCGGAGAGGAGCACAGAGCTGTTCTCGACTATGATGGAAGAATAAACCTTATGAAAGCCGGAATAGACTCCGCCGACATAGTGACGACGGTCAGTCCGCGCTACGCCGAGGAGATAAAAACATGCGAGAACGGGCGCGGTCTTGAGCATATCCTCCTCCGACATGCCGGCAAGCTGATTGGCATCCTCAACGGAATCGACTACAGTTATTACAACCCGGAAACTGATGAGGCGCTTGAAAAGAATTATTCGCATATGAACGTCGAAGATAAGTACCCGAACAAAATATCACTGCAGAAAAAGCTCGCGCTTCCAAAAAAAGATGTTCCGATGCTTGCGGTCATATCGCGGCTCGCGTCGCATAAAGGGCTCGACCTTATTACAGCTATAGCCGACGGGCTTATCGCTGAAAACGATATTCAATTCGTCCTGCTCGGTCAGGGAGAGAAGAGGTTCGAAACCTATTTCCTTGAGCTTGAAGAAAAATATCCGGACAAGGTCAGGACGCTGATAGATTACAACCGCGAGCTTTCAAGGCGTATTTATGCCGCGGCCGACATTTTTCTGATGCCGTCGCTGACCGAGCCGTGCGGGCTTTCGCAGATGATAGCCTCAAGGTACGGCGCGATGCCTGTCGTACGTGAGACGGGCGGGCTGTTCGACTCCATAAAAGGCTTCTGGGAGGCTGAGGGAGAACTGCGCGGGAACGGATTCACATTCGCAAACTATTCCCCCGCGGAGCTGCGCGAACGCATCGGTGCGGCGCTTTCCCTGTGGCATGACAGGGAGAAAAGGCTTGCGTTTGTAAGGAAAATCATGAGCGTCGACTTCTCGTGGAGCGCGTCGGCGGAAAAATATATGGAAATCTACAACAGAATCTCCTGATTAGAAAGGAATTTACCGGATGAACCTGTATCCCGATGCTGGGCAAGTAAAGACAAATATTGAGGAAAAGCTGCTGCGTCACTTCGGCACTACCCCGTCAGACGCGGCTGACGAGCAGATTTTCAAGGCCACCGCCCTGACCGTACGCGATATTCTGGCGATGAAGAGGGGCGAGTATAAAAAGCTCGCGAACTGCGCCGGAGCGAAGCGCGTTTATTATATGTGCATGGAGTTTCTTCTCGGCAGGTCGCTGAAAAACAATCTGAACAATTTAGGGCTTGTCGAGCAATACAGGGAAGCTCTCGGTATGCTCGGGTTTGATCTCGACGGGATTTGCGGCTGCGAACCCGACGCGGGGCTTGGCAGCGGAGGACTCGGACGTCTTGCCGCCTGCTTTATGGATTCGCTTTCGTCGCTCGATTATCCTGCGACGGGATTTTCGATACTTTACGAATACGGGCTTTTCAGGCAGAAAATCATCGACGGTTTGCAGATTGAATTGCCGGACGTCTGGCTGCCGGGAGGAGAAGTCTGGCTTGTCCCGCGCACTGACCGGACTTTCCATGTCCGTTTCGGCGGCCATGTGAAAGAGAACTGGGTTGACGGAAGGCTTGAAATTATTTACGAGGACTGCGAAGAAGTCGAGGCTGTCGCGTATGACATGCTGATATCCGGGGCTTCGAGCGACGCGGTGTCGCCGCTGAGATTGTGGCGGGCGCGCGACGTGCAGAAGTTCAACATGGGGCTTTTTACGCAGGGGCAATACACGCGCGCGCTTGAGGAGAGCAACAACGCGGAGATTATTTCGAAGGTGCTGTATCCGTCTGACAACCATACGGAAGGCAAGATGCTAAGGCTGTCGCAGCAGTATTTCCTTGCGTCGGCGTCTGTGCAAAGCATTATCCGCGACCATATGGCGGTCTACAAAACGCTGGACAATCTGCCGGAACACGTGGCAATACACATCAACGACACGCATCCGGCGCTCTGCATACCCGAGCTGATGAGAATTTTAACCGACGAGTATTATTTCACATGGGAGCGGGCGTGGGATTTTGTAACGCGCATAGTGTCATACACAAACCATACGGTGCTGCCCGAGGCGCTTGAGTGCTGGAACGAGCCGCTTTTCCGTCTCAAGCTGCCAAGAATTTATTCGATAATAAAAGAGATAAACGAAAGGTTCTGCCATGAGGCGTGGGCCGTTTTTCCGGGCGCTTGGAACAGGATTTCAAAGATGAGCGTCATCGCCTACGGACAGGTGAGGATGGCCAATCTTTCTGTCATAGGCTCCCACAGGGTAAACGGCGTTTCGAAGCTGCACTCAGAAATACTCAAGGAGTCGACGTTTAAGGATTTTTATCAGATATACCCGGATAAATTCACCAATGTGACCAACGGGATCGCCCACCGGCGCTGGCTTGTCGCGGCAAACCCCGATCTTGCGGCGCTGCTTGACGAGTGCATAGGGCCGGGGTACAGAACCGACTCGGAAAAGCTTGCGGATTTTGCAAAATTTGCCGACGACGGTGAAGTGTTGCGGAGAATAAGGGAAATAAAGCATAAAAACAAGGAAAAATTCTCAAAATACTACTACGGGATGACAGGGCAGAGAATTGATCCGCAGTCGGTTTTTGACATGCAGATAAAACGGCTGCACGAATATAAGCGGCAGCTTCTTAACGCTCTCAATATCGTCGGATTATATTTAGAATTAAAGGATAATCCGGAGCGCGACACGCAGCCTAAGACGTTTATTTTCGGCGGCAAGGCGGCACCCGGGTATTTTATGGCGCGGCAGATTATAAAGCTGATATACTTTATCGGCAAGGATATTGATTCGGATCCGGCTATAAGGGAAAAAATACGTGTCATTTTCCTTGAAAATTATAATGTCAGCAGCGCCGAAATTATGATACCCGCCGCCGAAATAAGCGAGCAGATATCTCTTGCCGGCAAGGAGGCGAGCGGAACAAGCTGCATGAAGCTGATGATGAACGGAGCTGTGACAATCGGGACTCTCGACGGCGCCAATGTCGAGATGTTAGAGTATGCCGGAAATGAAAATATGTATATTTTCGGACTTTCAAGCAGGGAAGTCGACGAGCTCTGGCTTCGCGGATATAATTCAATGAATTATTATGCTTCAAACGAAAAGCTGGCAAGAATTGTGAACTATTTTAAGAAGGGCTTCGCGGGAGAGTCGTTTGCCGACATAACTGCATACCTTATATCCGGACATGGAATATCGGATCCGTATATGTGCATGGCGGATTTCGAGTCGTACCGCCTGACACATGAAAAAATGATGACCGCTTATTCAGACCGGGACAGGTGGAGCCGTATGTCGCTTATGAATATCGCGTCCTCGGGATATTTCTCAGCCGACCGGAGCATAAAAGAGTATGCCGAAAATATCTGGGGACTCGGAGTCTGCCCGAAAAGATGATTGACAGATGAAAATTGAAAGCCTGCAGATCCGGATTGTCAGGAACCGGCGCAGCCCTCCCTCCGGCGGAAAGGATGGAAATGGAATATGCTTATCAGGCACTCGAACGAAGCCGCGGCGGTAAAGGCTCCGGTTATCGGTAAAAAATTATATTCAAAAGACTGCCCCGAAGGTCGGGATGTGTCCCGTCTCGGGGCCTTTCCGGCGTCTGTACGGCTTCATTTTGATGTCTGTGTGCCGCGGCGTCTCGGGTGCTTCCGGGTATTGCTGAGAATAAGGAAGGACGGCGGGCTGCCTTCTGAGGATATTCCGCTGCGGTTTTCCGCCTCGAAAAGCGGGGATGACCTTTATTCTGTGCAAATCGAGATGAAGCAGCTGTGCGGCAGCGATGGCGACGGACTTTTTTATTACGAGTTTCTGTTTGTCTGCGGTTCTGAAATTTTATATAGCGATACCTCCAATAATGTTGATTTCTCGCTCTCGCACAGCAGCGGACACAGGTTCAGACTGCTCGTTTACCGCGACGGATTCACAGTACCGAGGTGGTTCGGAAGGAAAGTTATATATCACATTTTTGTCGACCGCTTCTGTAAAGGCGGGGGGAATGTTTCGATTCGTGACACGGCAATTATAAATGACGACTGGGAGCACGGTGTCCCTCAGTATGGCTCAAGGCCGGGCTCCGAGGTGGAGAACAATGTTTTTTTCGGAGGAAATCTATGGGGGGTTATTGAAAAGCTTGATTATCTATGCTCGCTCGGAGTGGGAGCAATCTATTTAAACCCGGTCTTTGAAGCTTACTCAAATCACAAATATGATACCGGAGATTACGAAAAGGTCGATGGGCTGTTCGGAGGTGACGAAGCTCTCTGCGAGCTTATTGACAAATCGGCGGCCCGGGGCATAAAAATAATTCTTGACGGCGTTTTCAATCATACCGGCGAAGACAGCAGATATTTCAACAAATACGGCAGGTATGCGGAAACCGGAGCGTATCAGTCTGAAAAGTCACAGTATTTCAGGTGGTACAATTTCAGAAAGTTTCCTGATTCTTATGAATGCTGGTGGAATATAAAAAAACTGCCAAGACTCAACCACAGCTGCCGGGAATGCCGTGAATACTTCGCAGGGAAGGACGGCATAGGGGCGGCGTATGTTGAGCGGGGAATCGGAGGCTGGCGGCTCGATGTAGCGGACGAGCTGTCGGACATTTTCCTTGAGGAGTTTCGTGAAAGCGTCAAGAGCGCGTCTGACGGCGAAGCGGTTATTGTGGGCGAGGTGTGGGAAAACGCTGCGGATAAAATTTCTTACGGTGAAAGGCGTAAGTATCTCCGAGGCGGGCAGCTTGACAGCGTCATGAACTACCCGCTTCGCAACGGCATAATAAACTTTATCCTTTACAGGGACAGCAGCATGCTGTATAATATTCTTACGGATATTTATTCATCGTATCCGCGCTGTGTGTCGGACGCGCTTATGAACCTGCTTGGAACGCATGACACAGAACGCATATTGACAGTTCTCGCAGACGCAGGGACCGACACGATGACAAACGAACAGCTTTCGCTTTTCCGGCTTGACGACAGCCGGAAGGCGACGGCGCTGAAAAGACTTAAGCTGGCGGCGGTTATCCAATATACAGTTTACGGTGTTCCGTCGGTCTTTTACGGCGATGAGGCGGGGATCGAGGGAGGGCGCGACCCCTTCTGCCGTATGCCATTCCCGTGGGGAAGAGAGAACGCGGAACTGCTCCGGCATTACAGAAGGCTCGGCGAGATACGGGAAAAGGAGGCTGTTTTCGACGGCGGAGATTTCAGAGTGCTCAGTCACTCTGGCGCCTATATATCTTATGAGCGTTCGCGCGGCGGCGAAGGCGAAAGGGAGAAAAGGGAAAGAATAATCATCGCGGCGAACAGCGGCGGGACGCCAGTCACCGTACGCCTGCCCGAGCCTATGAGAGACCTTCTTTCAGGCGAAAAGCATATCGCAAAAGCGGTGATTCCGCCGGTCGGAGCTGTAATATTGAAATAATCAGAAATTAAGCGGGCGGAAACAGCGTCGCCCGTACATACCGGAATGGCGGAGTGCGGCGCCCCCCATTTTATTAAACGGAGATTACATATGTTCAAGAAGGTCTTTAAGTACTGGACAAAGAGCAAAAATCCGGCGAGCCCGAGATTCCGGCGCGATATGGCGGAGAAAATTTGCGGAAAGCATATAAAATATGTGACCGAGCGGCACGCGGACGGCGTCGATGAGGTTGTCGGCAGGGACGGAGGGATGACAATACGCGGGGATGAATTTATTATATTTGCCTCGCAGAATATTGTAATGCGCTGCCGGATAGACGACATGCAGGCGTGGGAACTGCTGTCGAACGACGGCGTTGTGATAACTGCGCCCGATCTTGAACACGGAGGCGCCGATAGAACAATTATTGTGCATTATGTCTATTACAGATAACAGATGCGCCCTGCCGGATTTACGGCAGGGCGCATCTGTTTTTCGGAAAGAGTTGAGCGGAACTTTTGAATAGTCCGCTGGACTCATTATTAACTTACGCTTTCAGTCTTGCTTCAAGAGCGGCAAGCTCGTCGTACATGGCGGCGGGAACTCTTGGGCCTATCTCAGCGTAGAACTTCTTAATATTCGCAACATCGGCAAGCCAGCTTTCCTTATCGACCGTGAGCAGCTCCTTGATTGTGTCAAGGCTGACGTCCTTCAGGCCCTCGATGTTGATATCCTCGGGCTTAGGCAGATAACCGATAGGAGTCATAACAGCGTCCGCCTTGCCTTCGCAGCGGTCGAGAATCCACATGAGTACTCTCATGTTTTCTCCAAAGCCGGGCCAGATGAAGTTGCCGGCGGCATCGGTGCGGAACCAGTTGACATGGAAAATCTTCGGGGGCTTGGGAATGAGCGTGCCCATCTTGAGCCAGTGTGCAAAATAGTCGCCCATATCATAGCCGGTGAAGGGACGCATAGCCATCGGGTCGCGGCGCACTACGCCGACAGCGCCAGCGGCTGCCGCCGTGGTTTCTGACGCCATGATCGAGCCGACAAAGGTTCCGTTCTGCCAGCTCGTTGACTGATAAACCAGCGGAGCTGTCTTGGCGCGGCGGCCTCCGAATACGATAGCGGAGATCGGAACGCCCTTCGGATTATAGAACTCGGGCGAGAGACAGGGACAGTTGACGGCTTTTGCCGTGAAGCGGCTGTTCGGATGCGCGCCGCAGGTCGATTTGTCGTTCTTGTCATACTTGCGGTAATCCCACGGGTTGCCTTTCCAGTCGATGGCGTGCTCGGGAGGATTTTTGTCAAGTCCTTCCCACCAGACGGTATTGTTGGCGGTGTTATGGACAACATTCGTAAAGATTGTGTCCTTCATGCAGGTGTGAAGCGCGTTCGGGTTGGACTTTTCGTTCGTACCGGGAGCAACGCCGAAGAAACCGTTCTCGGGGTTGACTGCCCAGAGGCGTCCGTCTTCGCCTATGCGGATCCATGCGATATCGTCGCCGACGCAGAAAACCTTATAACCCTTCTTTGAATAGTATTCCGGCGGGATAAGCATTGCAAGGTTGGTCTTTCCGCAGGCGGACGGGAATGCGGCTGTAATATATTTTGTTTCGCCGCTCGGATACTGTACTCCGAGTATGAGCATATGCTCGGCCATCCAGCCTTCCTTGCGGCCGAGGTAGGAAGCTATGCGGAGAGCAAAGCACTTTTTGCCGAGCAGAACGTTTCCGCCGTAGCCCGAGTTGACAGACCAGATTGTGTTATCTTCGGGGAAATGGCAGATGTAACGGTTGTTTTCGTCAATCTGCGCTTTGGAATGCAAGCCCTTTATATAGTCAGGCGAGTTGCCGAGAGCGTCAAGAACATCAAAACCGACGCGGGTCATAATCAGCATATTAAGGACGACATATATCGAATCCGTGAGCTCGATGCCGTATTTGGCAAATGGAGAGCCGACTATACCCATCGAGTACGGGATAACATACATGGTGCGACCCTTCATTGAACCCTTGAAAAGCTTTGAAAGCTTTGCATAGCATTCCTTCGGATCCATCCAGTTGATGATATTGCCGGTGTCTTCCTTTTTCTTTGTGCAGATGAAGGTTCTGTCTTCGACGCGTGCAACGTCGTTTACTGCGGTGCGGTGCAGGTAGCAGCCGGGGAGCAGCTCCTGATTGAGCTTTGTCATTTCGCCCGTCGAGCACGCTTCGGCGCGCAGAGCCTCTGCCTGCTCCTCCGAACCGTCTATCCAGACAATTCTGTCGGGCTGCGTCATGGCTGCCATCTCATCGATCCAACCGGTAACATACTTGTTTGTGGTCATTTGATTTCTCCTTATTTTGATTGTGATAATTTTTCTACTATTAACATATTAACACAAAATGAAATTTTTTTCAATATATCTTTCATAAAGGTTACAATTTGTTAACAAATTGCATAAAATACCAGATGCAAATTTATATAAGTTGACAGAAAAAAAGTATAAACAAATGTTTGCATTTAGTGCAGAAGTATGATATACTTAAATGAGATAAACTGGAATAAGCAGATGTGGAAATCATTGGATGTTCTGCGGGATTTTAAAAACACGAAGCCGATTCATATTACGCATAAAAACGGAGGAAAATATGAAATTAACACAAAGAGAGCAGAGCACGCTTGATTATATAATTGACACAATCATTAACAAGGGATATTCCCCGAGCGTGCGCGATATTAAAAGCGCCATCGGATTCAAAAGTACATCCACTGTTTACAACTGCCTCCGTAAACTCGAAAATGAAGGTTACATACAAAAAGAAGACGGGAAAAGCCGCACAATACGCGTCGATAATATTTCCGCATGGACCGGAACAAAGGTGCCTATAATAGGGAAAGTCACGGCGGGGCTTCCGGTGCTGGCCGAGGAAAATTACGATGGATATGTCAGCTTCGTGGCGGACAGCATAGGCTGCAGCCAGAGCAATCTGTTCGCGCTCAAAGTCAGCGGCGTCAGCATGATTGAGGCGGGCATCATGGATGGCGATGTGGTGATAGTCGACAAGCGCGACTACGCCGAAAACGGTGAAATAGTTGTCGCGATGATTGATGACGAGGCGACGGTAAAAACTTTTTACCGCGAGAACGGAAGATACCGTTTGCAACCCGAAAACCATCTTCTTGCACCGATATACGCCGATGAGGTTTCAATCCTCGGAAAAGTCGTCGCCTGCATGAGAATATACTGAGACTTCTGCGCTGAGCATAAAACGGCAGCCGGTAAATTATGCCGCTGTTTTTCGGGGTAACCACTTAACTTAGCCACAATATATATCCGCATTGAAAGAGTCATGATGAAGTTTGCGGCGCACATAAATTTGTCTGGCAAAGGAGTTGATCTTGATTTGGCTGATGGACTCAAAAAGACCCGCACCGGCAGCGACGCTTCAAGGTTATATAAGGTTAGCTCAAATAAGGAATGGGGCAACGGTCTCGGCAAAAGAACGGCGAAGAACTCCGTTAAGACGGTTTTTTTCAATTTTAAGGAGTACATAAGCTTTTTTGTCGCACTTTTTATAATTCAGTCGATGTTCTGGATGATATGCTTTACCGCGTCAACGAACATCACGCACAGATATAACGTTATCAAGTCGCAGTATGATTACGATATGCTGATTGAAGGCATCGATCTGTCGGAGAGGGCAGCTATCGAAAATGCGCTTTATATCAAATCGTTTCAGTACATACGCAGCTATGAAAGCTACGAATTTTCCACGCCCGATGCGTACCATGATTATTATTCACTGAAAGTCAGTCTTAAACCCGGACATTCCGCGGAAACATTCATATCTTATTACATCGATGGCACCGGTGTGGGACGAGAAAACGTCAGCATTTCTTATACCCCGCGGTATGAATTCATGGAAGATTACTTGAATGCCACAATGAAAAACGGAGTGCTCGCGGCAGTTTTTCTCACCGTTCTCTCGGTGGTGCTGCTGATGGCGCTGTATAATGTGCGTATAAATCATTACAAATTTCTATACGGCATTTATATGACCTGCGGGGCGGGATTCAAAAAGCTGTTTTCAACCGCAAAATGGGAAATGTTCGTAATTTCGGCGACAACGCTGCTCGCGTCCTTCTTTTCGGTGTTCGCAACGCTCAAAATAGCTTACGGATTCGCAGGGGTTTCAGACCTTCATATCACATGGTGGATGATTCCCTCGGTTATTATGCTGAATTTCATTACTGTTTATTTCGCGGTGCGCACCCCGATGAAGCATATGGCAAACAAGCCTCCGATCGCCCTTATTGCGGCGCAGGACAACTCGAACCTCGTTTCCTCGCCGCGGCGTTCTTTCAAAATCTTCAACAAGTCGTTCCCGTACCATTATGAGCTTTTCAGCACATGGCGTTTCCGCAGGTATATACTTGGGACGCTGGTTACGGCGATTATCTTCACGTCGCTGTTCATTTGCGGAATATATGCCGCGCATATGAACAAAACCGACTCAGAAACGTCCGCGACGGACGCCGTTATAAATGTCGACTACTGGGATATTGATATGCAGGGCGGAGAGGATGCCGATTTCGGCGTCGCCGACGCGGTGGATCTGATGGACGAGATCATGACCGGCTGCATAGATAATGTCGATGGTGTTAAATATTCGTTATGGCTGAATAAAAAATCCGCAACCGAAATAATATCGCATATTCTGCTCAGGACGGAAAGCCTTAGTGGAAATTCAAATTATGCGGCAACATCTGAAAATGTCGAAGGATATGAAGTGGCGACCAACTATGTGAACTACACCGCTTTCGACAGACATTACATCGACACAATATGCAGCCTTTACGATGTTGAGGGCGATCCTTATGCGGTTCTTGAAGACAGCGGCAAAATCATTATAAGCGATTCGATTTATAATACGAAAAATTTCAATATCAAGCCCGGAGACAAGGTATACGCGGCGCAGTTTTTATTCAAGAAGGACAGGATAGATGAGGTGTTTTACGACAATATCAGCTACCTGCGTGTCCAGCTTGAAAGATACGCATTCGATTATAAAGAATACGAGGTCGCCGCGGTGGTGCACGCCAGCGACGGCGAAGGCTATATGACGGTCGGAATGAACTACGGCGAGTTTTTAAGCTTTACCGGTATGACCGACCTCAGCCGGACGGTTCAGGTAATGCTTGACAGCAGCGTCACACAGTCCGAGGCGGACAAAATACTTAACGAAATAGATAAAAATCTGAGCCTTGAACTCGGCGATTACAGAATAGGCTATACGATTCAGAACGAATATACCGCGTTAAAAAGGCAGCTTGCTTCAGAGGGAATTTCATACCAGTCGATAATTATTATCTCAGTTATGCTGCTGCTGCTCTCGCCCGTCGTATGGTTTTTCTCGCAGGTGCTGTTTTATATGAAGCGCGAAAAGGAGATAAGTCTGCTCTGCATGTTCGGAGCGCAGGAAAATCAGCTAAGGGGCGTTTATACTTTCGCCGGTATTATAATGGCTGGGCTTGCGATGGCGGCGACTGTGCTGCTCAGCCTTGCCGCAAGCTATATAATGTTCAAGCTGTTCAATCAGATTCTGCCGTCCTTCGGATTTACGGGCGGAACAAGATATGATTTTTATTTATCGGGCGCGGCTCTTTTAATCAGTATTGCGGTATCTGCCGTCTGCGGGTTTATTTCGTCTTATATTCCGTACAGCATAAGCAGGCGCCGCCGAGAAACCGGATATGTCAGCCGCCTGTCAGAACAAAACTAAGGAGTTGCCGGATATGGAATACAAGGATAGAAGAGTAATTCTTGAAACTGAAAATGTGATAAAGCTGTATCAGCAGTACGACGCGGTGGTGACGGCTGTAAACCGGGCGACCTTCAGAGTGTTCGACGGAGAATTCGTGGCGATTATCGGCGCTTCCGGATCCGGCAAGAGCACGCTGCTTCACCTGTGCGCCGGGCTTGACCGTCCCAATTCCGGCTCGATAAAAATACGGGGCGAGGAAATAACAAAGATGCCGCCGGATGAACTCGGATTATTCCGCGGAAAGTACATAGGAATGATTTTTCAGAACCACAATCTCATTCCGCAATTCACGGCGCTTGAAAACATCCTGATTCCAACGCTCATGTGCAACAAGCCCGAATTTTCGTATGAGGAGAATCTAAAAAAACTTATCACAACGCTCGACATCGCCGACAGGCTGCATCACCTTCCGAGCGAGCTTTCGGGCGGTCAGCAGCAGCGCGTTGCAATTGCACGTGCGCTGATAAACATGCCGCATATTGTTTTCGCGGATGAGCCTACCGGCAACCTAGACCGCAGGAATGCCGACGAGGTACTGACACTTCTTCTCGAAACAAAAAATCTGCTCGGACAGACTTTGATTATCGTAACCCACGATATGTCTATCGCAAGGAAGGCCGACCGCGTCTTCAAAATGGACAACGGCATGCTGAACCCGTGGAAGGTATCCGCGGAGGATGTATGATTTATAAGGCGGAAAAATGATTTCCGGCGCTCAACCTCAAGAATGAGCGCACTAAATGCCTGAAATTCGCTGGGATATCTCATAAGGTCGCATCTGTTTTGCCGGGTTTACAGTTTATAATATGAAAAAATTGCCGCTCAGCGAGCGGCAATTCTGTTTAATTATATTTTTTAGTTTTCGCTGCCTCTTTTGAGCATTTGCCGGATGCGCCTGACATCGCTCCTTTCTACTGCGAAAAGTCCGGACAGAAGCAATATATAAATCAATGCGGAAATTACTATGGCATATGTCAGAATCCAGCCTGTCAGGACTTTTCCGGACAGCTTGAAGATAAGCCTTGAAATGCTCACGGCGCCGACGACCGCCGCGACGGGCTTGGCAAGCCAGTTTATAAAATCCGGCTTTACCTGGCTTACGGAAAGCAGCCTGCCGATGCTTAGCGACGCGTTGAGCAGCTCCGCGGCATAGATTATAAAAATATAACCATGTATCCCGTAAACCGGAAGAATGAGCCAGACAAGAATGACAGATATAAGCGAGTCGATAATATTTACCGCCATATTGTAAAACTGTTGTCCGAGGCCTTTCAGCATGACGTCGGTCATGCTGTCAAGATACATCACGGGTATAAGCGGCGCGAGAAATCCGATATAAGCTCCGGCAGATTCCGAAGAGCTGTACAACGCTTTGCCAAGCTCGCCGGCAAAACAGAGCATGATGCCTGAGGTGCCGATTGAAAAGAGAAGCGTGAAGCGCATTACGCGCGATACTATTCTCCTGATTCTTGCCGTATCCCCACGTGCCCGGCTTTCGGCAAGCTCCGGGACGAGAAGCCCTGAAAACGAAGTGATGAAAACCGCGGGATAAAGCAGCACGGGGAAGACCATGCTGTGAAGAGTCCCGTAGGCGGCAAGCGACATCTCGGCTGTCGCGCCGGATTTTTTCAGCCCCGCCGGGATAAGCGCGTGCTCTACCGTTATAAGCCCAGAGCGCACATAGGAACTGAAGGCGACAGGAAGAGTGATTCCGAGCATAGCGCGGACATAGCCTGTGCTGCTGACTGAAGAATTATTTTTCTTTCTGCCTTTGTCAAGCAGGTATAGAGAGGACAATATAATAAGCGAAACAAGCTCGGCGATAGTGCTGCCGAGTGCAAGTGCGACGCAGGCGTATTCAATGCCGGGGGGCAACAGCATGGTTAAAAGAAGGACGGTGCAGGAAATCCTAACAAGCTGCTCGATGAATACAGTGAGGGCGTTTTTATACACCTTCCGCATGGCGGTGAAATATCCGTTCAATGCCGAGGCGATTGAAATAAATGGAAGGGAAACCGCAAGCAGGCGCAGAGGGCGGATTGTGCGCAGGTCGTCAAGCCAGGAATACGCTATGCGTTCCGACAACGCGAAAATCAGAAAAAAAGCGAGCATCCCGAAAAATATTGAATAAATAATGCAGCGGCGCATGATCCGTCCGGCTTCACCCGGACTGCCCTTGCCGAGAGCTTCGGATACAAGGCGCGTCACCGCCAGATTCACGCCTGAAGTCGCAAGTGTTATTCCAAAGCCGTAAACGCCGCCGATAAGGGAATAGACGCCCATTGCCTCGGCGCCGATTTTATTTGATATCCAGACATTGAAATACATACCGACAGTCCGCATGGTAAGGGATACGGCGACAAGCAGCAGGGCATTATATAAAAAGACGTTCAGCTTCTTCATGTTTTGGCGGGACCCTTCAGTTATATTAGGTATATGCAATTTTATGCTGAACGCCGTTAAGATAGACCGGATATGGCGCAAAGACAGGGCGGCGGTAAGATTGACATATTAAAAAAGTGTGGTATGATTATCGTGAGAAACAAACCATATTCAAGATTCAAGGAGCATATGTTATGAATAGAGTATTAAACGGAGCGGACAGGCTTGAAGCGGCGGAGCCTTATCTGCGCGGCGCGCGTTTGGCGCTGCTGACAAACTCGTCCGGAGTGAACAAGAAGGGTGTTCCCACATATTTAACTCTTGCCGAAAAGTACGATCTGAGGCTTTTAATCGCGCCCGAGCATGGGCTCAAAACCAACCTGCAGGACGGCAGGTGGGGCGCCGAGGGACGCGACGACGAAACCGGTGCGCTGGTGTTCAATCTGAAATCAAAAGAAAACGAAGGGCTCGACGAACTGCTTCAGGGCGTCGATGTCGCGGTTTACGATATTCAGGACGTAGGGGCGCGATTTTATACATATCTGACGAATCTGAACGATATGCTGCGTCGCTGCGCTAAACTTAATATCCCGCTGATTGTGCTCGACCGTATCAACCCGATTTCGGGCGCATCGGTTCAGGGTGTGCTTCTTGATGAGGAGAAGTATTCGTCGACCATAGGAGAGTATTCGATTGTGACGCGCTACGGGCTTACAATCGGCGAGTATGCAAAATATATTAATGCTGAAAAGAAAATTGGCTGCCGGGTGGAGGTCGTCGGGTGCGAGGGCTGGCGCAGGGATATGTATGCCGACGCGACCGACCTTCTCTGGGTCAATCCGTCTCCCAACATACCGTCGGTAACCTCGGCGATAAATTATATAGGTACCTGCATTTTCGAGGCGACAAACATATCCGAGGGGCGTGGGACAACTCGCCCGTTTGACCTTGTCGGAGCGCCGTTTGTGAACGGCAGGAAGCTTTGCGACGAAATGAATTCATTAAAGCTTGACGGCGTTGTGTTCCGCAGAGCATATTTCACGCCGCAGTTCAACAAATATGCCGGCGAGGTCTGCGAGGGGGTAGAGTTGCATGTCACGGACCGCGAGGCGTATGATCCGATTCTGACAGCGATAAATCTGTACCGGCATATGAGGCGGTATCCGGAGTTTACCTGCCGCGAGAACGGACTGTGCCTGCGTTTCGGAAGCGATTTTCTCCTCGGCGACGCGGATGCTGAAAATTATCAGGCTATCAGCGCGTCAGATTGCAGGGTATTCCGTCAAAAAACATCGAAATTCCTTCTTTACTGACGGCGGATAGATACGCAAGTCGGATTTTGTCGTGCAAAAATTACCGCAAAAATGCCGCTTCATAATTGACAAGAGCCGCCTGCCGGGATATCATATTAAAAAAATCTCCGGAGGCTGTTATATGATATATGTCTGCGAGCTTTGCGGCTATGAATACGATCCTGAAGAAGGCGATCTTGAAAACGGAATTTCCGAGGGAACCGAATTTGAGGAGCTGCCCGAAGAGTGGGAATGCCCGCTGTGCGGCGCGTCGAAAGAGGATTTTGAGCCGCTGAACGAAGATGAGGATGAAATGGATTGAATATTCAGGGGGGGGCTTAAATAAGGTTCCCCCTTGAATTTATGGACAGGCTTCTATAAAAAGATGCGGTTTTGCTGTTGCCGTAAGGAATATAATCGATGATAAACCGGAATTGTTGTTGACAGGCGCGTCTTGAAAATGTTATACTATGGGTGGTAAAATATAGAGAAAGTCGGAAAGGACATTATGCTCTGATGAAAAAGCTGCTTGTCGTTGACGGGAACAGCATTATAAACCGCGCATTTTACGGGATACGCCCGCTGTCCACGTCGTCCGGCCTGCCGACCAACGCGGTTTACGGGACGGTAAATATTCTCGCAAAGCATATCGAGGCGATAAAACCCGATTATTGTGCTATTGCGTTTGACCTGAAGGAACCGACTTTCCGGCACAATATGTTTAAGAATTACAAAGCCGGACGCCGAGCCATGCCCGACGAACTGGCGGCGCAGATAGACTATGCGAAGGAAAGCGCGGATATTCTGGGCTTTTCCATGCTGAGCGAAAAGGGATACGAGGCCGACGATATACTCGGTACTCTTGCGCGCATGGCGGAGGAGGACGGAAATGTTGAAACCTTTATTGTAACCGGCGACCGCGACTCTCTGCAGCTGATTGACGGAAATACGACGGTCCTGCTTGAGACAAACACAGGAACTGTAAAGTATGACAAGGAAAAATTCATAGAGACATACGGCATAAGACCGGAACAGTATGTGGATGTGAAGGCACTGATGGGCGACAGCTCTGACAACATACCGGGAGTCGCGGGAATCGGCGAAAAGACGGCGTTTAAGCTTATTTCCGAGTATGAATCTCTTGATACGCTTTATATGAAACTCGACGGGGCGGCACTTTCAGCATCGGTAAAAAGCAAACTTGAAAAAGGACGGGAGTCTGCCGAAATGTCGCGCAGGCTCGCGAAGATTGAAAAAAATGTTCCGCTCAAAGTCCGCATCGGAGAGCTTGCCTGCGGCTCGATGGACAGAGCCCGGGCAAAGGAGCTTTTTACAAAACTTGAGTTTGCCGGATTTATAAAACGCTTCGGGCTTGACGGACCTGACAAAGCAGAGGAAAACAAAAAAGAAGGAAAAAAAGAAGACACGCCTGAAATAATTAAAATCAATGCGGACAAGCTGGAAGGCATCAAAAATCAAGAAATAGTACTTGATTATTGCCCCGATAATTCTGATTTTGTGATATATGACGGCATAAATGTTTACGAATATGAAGGGGATGTGTCGCCGCTGTTCAGTTTTCTTGAGGGGCGCAGGGTTATCTGCCATGACAGTAAAAGGCTATACAAACTGGCTTCTGAGAGGGGCGTTGTATGGCGCGGCTGCGCTTTCGACGTCATGCTTGCGGCGTATGTCGCAAACTCGGGCGACAGCAGTTTTGAAATTCCGAGGCTCGTTATGGAGTATCTCGGCTGCGCGTATGACGCCAAAATTCAAAATGCAGTTTATATTAAGCGCCTTGCCGGCGTGCTTTCAAAAGCAGTTGAGGAGAGCGGCCAGTCGGGGCTGCTCAACAGCATCGAAATGCCGCTTGCCGCGGTGCTTGCCGATATGGAGCTTGCCGGCTTCAAGATAGATTGCGGAGGAATCCGAGAATACGGGAAACAGCTCGACGCCGCGGCGCGCGAGCTTGAGGAGCGTGTTTATTTTTACGCAGGCGGAGAATTCAATATAAATTCCCCGAAACAGCTTGCGGACATACTTTTTATCCGGCTCGGCCTGCCGAATTCGAAAAAAACCAAAACCGGATTGTCAACTAACGCCGAGGTGCTTGAAAAGCTGCGCGGATATCCTATTGTCGAGGATATACTTGATTACAGGAAGGTTACAAAGCTTAAAAGCACGTATATCGACGGTCTGCTCAAGGTTGCTGATGAAGGGTCAAGGGTTCATACTAATTTCAACCAGACCGGTACCGCGACAGGCAGGCTTTCGTCGACCGAGCCGAATTTGCAGAATATTCCGGTGAGAACCGAACTCGGGCGCGAGCTGCGCAGATTTTTCATACCGGAAAACAGCGAATATACGCTTATCGATGCCGATTATTCGCAGATTGAGCTGCGTCTGCTCGCCAGCATCTCGGACGATGAGAATATGATAAGCGCGTTTCTGTCAGGCGCAGACATTCATACAAGCACAGCCGCCACGGTATTCGGAGTAAGCCCTGAGGAAGTGACTCCAGAACTGCGCAAGAGAGCAAAGGCGGTCAATTTCGGAATAATGTACGGCATAGGAGAGTTTTCGCTGTCCCGCGATCTCGGAATATCTGTAGCCGCGGCGAAAAGGTATATCGACAGCTATCTTGCAAGCTACCCCGAAATTGACGGCTACCTGAAGAACACAATAAAGAAAGCGTATGAGGACGGGTATGTCACCACCATGTTCGGCCGCCGGCGCTATATACCCGAACTTAAAGCTCAGAACCACAATATGCGCTCGTTCGGCGAGCGCGTGGCTATGAACAGCCCTATACAGGGAACGGCTGCCGATATTATCAAGATTGCGATGATAAACGTATCAAGACGGCTGAAGGAGAGCGGCATCGACGCTCGCCTGATACTCCAGGTTCATGACGAGCTTCTGATCGAGGCGAACAAGAGCTGCGCAGATGAAGCGCAGGCTATCCTCAAGGAGGAGATGGAGAAGGCAGCGGCCTTCCGTGTCCCGCTGATGGTTGAGATAAACCGGGGAGAAACATGGTTTGAGTGCAAATAACCCGGCGAAGGCGGAATAGCAGAGCAGAACGGATATTTTCAGGACACCGCAAAAAAATAATATAAATCGGGGAGCGTGCTTATGAAACTGCAGGCTAAGGACATATACCTCGACACTCTGAGCAGAGAGGACTGCAAAACACTCATAAACGACTATGAGTATGATTTCGACAACCCCGCGGAGGAGCTGCGCCTCGGGCAATCGGATGAAAAAGCAGACGAATGGTTTGATGAAATCCAAAAGCTTCAGGGCGAAAAAAACGTGCGGCTTGGCATTTTCCTGAACGACAAAAGGGTGATAGGCGACGCGGCGCTGCAGGATATCGACAGGGCAAACCGCAAATGCTCGGTAGGCATGGGAATCGCAAAGCTTTGCAACCGTTCAAGAGGTTACGGGTATCAGGCCCTTAAACTTATGCTTAAGTACGGCTTTGAATATCTCGGAATGGAGCGGATATATGCGAATACGCTTGAGATGAATATCGGGGCCCAGAGGCTGCTTGAAAAATGCGGCTTTAAGCTCGAGGGAAGAGAGCGCGAATCGGTTTATCTGAACGGGCAGAAGTACGACAGACTAAACTATGCTGTTTTAAGGCACGAATATTTCAAAAAATAAAAGAGGGGCTCCCGCAAAATATAAATTTGCGGGAGCCACAAAACATTGGCAAGCAACTGGGAGTGGAATCACAAAACGCAGAAAAATCCCGAACAACCAAGAGAAATCGGGTACGACAAAGGGAAACCTAATTAAAAGAGCTCTCAGAGCGGACTGCGTATTCGGTTTTTCAGGAAATTAAGCGGTGAGTTTTTCAAACAACTGGATTCCGGTGCGGTTTGCCTGAATCCGGTTGTGAAGTTTGTTTATGTTAAACCCAATGGCGACTATTAACACCTCGGTACGGATTTTTTTGTTTCCGCGGAGCAGGAATCGTCTAAACCCGTAGTCTTCCTTGATGACGCCGAAAGCGCCCTCCGACTGGATCGAACGGTTAATGCGGAGCAGAATCCCGGTCGGCGATGTGATTCGCTGCCGTGACTCCTCACGCTGACGTAAAAAGGTTTTCGACAGGCTCATTTGCCGGTTCTCCTTGGCGCGGGTACATTTCTTTTTCATCGGACAGTCACGGCAGCCATTGCACTCGTAGTATGTAATCTCGAATTCAAAACCCGATGCGCTTTTACGCTTGCCGGTGTGTACCGCCTTTAGTTTTTTGCCGTTCGGGCAGGTATATTCGTCCTTTTCGGCGTCGTACGGTATGTTTTCACGCAGGTGCATATTGCTTTTGAACTTTTCGGTTTTGCTGCGCTCGTAGTTCTGCGGCTTGATGTAGCAGACACGTCCCTGATTCTCAAACCATGTGTAGTTTTCCTCCGACTCATTTCCGGCATCAAGTGTGTGACATCCCCGTACTTTTCGCCCAGGTTCTTCTCCATTCGCTCCATAAGGGGAATCATCGTCAGCTGATCGCTGCGCTCGGATGAAATGTCAACTCCCGTGATATATTCGCCCTCGACCGCGAGTTGGACGTTATATCCAGGCTTCAGCTGAGCATTATGCATGTGGTCGTCCTTCATGCGCATGAAAGTGGCGTCGGGATCAGTTTTCGAGAAGCTGTTGCGCCCGCCGAAGATATTCTGGTAATCCTCATATTTTTTCATGCGTGCAAGCATTTCGGCCAGCTGTTCGATATCTCTCTGAAGCTGATTTTTCCTCTTCCCGCGGCCGCTTACAAACGGCTCCTTCTTCAGCTCCGACAGCTTTTTGTACGCATCGGCTGCCGTTAACTGCGTCAGCCACCCGTATTGGTTATGCAGAACAGCCAGAAAAGACTTGAGCTTTTCCTCAAGCCGGGTCTGGTATTTGGTCGTGCTCCTCTTCCACACGAAGCTGTATTTATTGGCGCTGGCCTCTATTTTAGTGCCGTCAATAAATAAGTGCTCGTACCTGACTTCGTCAATTTCCCGCAGCTTTTTCACCAGCTGATAAAACAGACTCTCCGCCGCCTCGCTCAGCTTCCTGCCCCGGAAGCGGTTAAGCGCGTCGTCATCCGGCGCCGGCTCGTTCCCCAGCAGCCACATGTAATTCACGTCCCTCCGGCATGAGCGCGCGATGCTGCTGCTCGTATAGTTTCATTCCATCGATCCGTAGATCATTACCTTGAACGTTGCCGCAGGCGAGGTCTTCGGATTTCTCCCCTTCGGGGAGTATGTTCTATACAGCTCTGTATAGTCGAGATCCTCCATCACTTCGTTGAGAAGCCTCACCGAATCGTCCACTCCGATCAATATATCGGTTTCGCTCGCAATTTTCAGTTGATAATTACTCGGATATGTGCTATAATCTCTTTGTATAATTTTGTCTTTTTCCATAACTTAATTATACCAGAAAAACCGCTTGAATGCAAAACATTCTCGCGGCTTTTTTGTCGGCTATTGTGCGGGTGCCCCTTTTTGCATATATATGTAAACAATTAACTGTGTAATATTAACAAACTTTTAAATATTTACT